>NZ_JABXFH010000037.1:0-60114 GCF_013372745.1 Janthinobacterium sp. BJB401
CTTAGATGGCTTTGGCCAATTGCGCGGCGATACCGATGTAGTTGCCCGGCGTCATGGTCAGCAGCACGTCCTTGGCGTCCTGCGGAATGGCCAGGCCATTGACGAAGGTTTGCAGCGCTTCTTTCGAGATGCCCTTGCCGCGCGTCAGCTCTTTCAGCTGCTCGTACGGGTTTTCGATGCCATAGCGGCGCATCACGGTTTGTACGGGCTCGGCCAGCACTTCCCAGGTCGCGTCCAGGTCTTGCGCCAGGCGCGCGTGGTTCACTTCCAGCTTGTTCAGGCCGCGCAGGCAGCTGTCATAGGCCAGCAGGGTGTAGCCGAGGCCCACGCCGATATTGCGCAGCACGGTCGAATCGGTCAGGTCGCGCTGCATGCGCGAGACGGGCAGTTTTTCCGACAGATGTTTCAGCACGGCGTTGGCCAGGCCCAGGTTGCCCTCCGAGTTTTCGAAGTCGATCGGGTTGACCTTGTGCGGCATGGTCGACGAACCGATTTCGCCCGCTTTCAGCTTTTGCTTGAAGTAGCCCAGCGACACGTACGTCCAGATGTCGCGGTTCAGGTCCAGCAAGATCGTGTTGGCGCGCGCGAAGGCGTCGAACAGTTCGGCCATGTAGTCGTGCGGTTCGATCTGGATGGTGTACGGATTGAAGACCAGGCCCAGGCGCTGTTCGATGACGGCCTGCGAGAATGCCGGCCAGTCGAAGCCGGGATAGGCGGACAGGTGGGCGTTGTAGTTGCCGACGGCGCCATTCATCTTGCCGAGGATTTCCACTTGCTCGATGCGTTTCACGGCGCGCTGCAAGCGGGCCACGACGTTGGCAAATTCCTTGCCCAGGGTGGTCGGGCTGGCCGTTTGGCCGTGCGTGCGCGACAGCATCGGCACGTCGGCATTGTCGTGCGCGATCTGCGTCAGCTTGGTCACCAAGCCTTGCAGGGCCGGCAGCATCACGCCATCGCGCGCGGCTTTGAGCATCATGCCGTGCGAAGTGTTGTTGATGTCTTCCGAGGTGCAGGCGAAATGGATGAATTCCGACGCCGCCACCAGTTCCGGCACGTCCGCCACTTGTTCCTTCAGCCAGTACTCGACGGCCTTGACGTCATGGTTGGTGACCGCTTCGATGGCCTTGATGCGGGCCGCGTCGGCTTCCGAGAAATCGGCCGCCATCTTGTCGAGCAGGGCGCTCGCTTCCGCCGAGAAAGGCTTGATTTCAGCGAAACCGGCTTGCGACAGCGCTTGCAGCCAGGAGATTTCCACTTTCACGCGGTGGTGCATGAAACCGGCTTCGGACAGGATCGGGCGCAGCAGATCGGTCTTGCTGGCGTAGCGGCCATCGAGCGGAGACAGGGCCGACAGCGTGGAATACGGAGGTGTAGAAGTCATGAGAGCGGACGCAAGTTAAAGAAACGGTTGGCGTGTGGCGCGCGGGGAGGGCAGGGCTATTGCAATACAGCAACACTGACGGCGCCACAGTAAAGGGCGATTTTACCACCGCTGGCCGCTGGCCAGCCGTCCGTTGGCCGCCGGCGCACCGCAATTTGGCCGAATTTGGCCCCGATGCGGCGTGCCTGCCACACACTGCAGGCCGCCGGGCGCGTGCTGCCAAACACCGCTGCCGCCGATGCTATACTGCTTGCTGCTCCCTTACCTTAAAGTACCTATGAAACTGATCGGTTCCCTCGCCAGCCCGTATGTCCGCAAAGCCCGTATCGTGCTGGCGGAAAAAAAGCTCGACTATGTCTTCGAGCTGGAAAACGTGTGGGCGCCGGAAACCCGCATCGCCCAGGCCAATCCCCTCGGTAAAGTGCCTTGCCTGGTGATGGAAGATGGCAGCACGCTCATCGATTCGAAAGTCATCGTCGAATACCTCGACACGCTCACGCCCGTCTGTAAACTGCTGCCGGCCGGCGGCAATGGCCGCGAGCGGGCCGATATCAAGAACTGGGAAGCGCTTGCCGACGGCATTCTCGATGCGGGCGTGCTGGTGCGCCTGGAGCGCACGCAGCGTCCGCCCGAGCAGCAAAGCGCGGCGTGGATCGCGCGCCAGCTGGACAAAGTCACCTTGGGCCTGGCGGCTTTGGCATCGCGTCTGGGCGAGAGCGCGTATTGCGCCGGCAAGAACTACACCCTGGCCGACGTGGCCGTGGGCTGTACCCTGGGCTGGCTCAGCTTCCGCTTCCCGGAAATCGACTGGCGCGCGGATCACCCGGCGCTGGCGCGTTTGTTCGACAAACTGTCCGAGCGGCAGTCGTTCAAGGACACCGTGCCGCAGTGAGCGCACGATGACCGGTACTGATACGAAGGCGCAGCAACGCCTGCAGATGGCCGATATCGCGCGTCTGGCCGGCGTGTCCACGTCGACCGTGTCGCGCGCGCTGAGCGGCAGTTCGCTGGTCAATGAAGAGACGCGCGCGCGCGTCATCGCGCTGGCCCGTTCGCTCAAGTATTCCATCAATATCGGCGCGCAAAACCTGCGCCTGAAACAGAACCGCACGGTGGGCGTGGTGGTGCCGTATGACGCGGCCACGCGCCAGCACCTGTCCGATCCTTTCTTTCTGAGCATGCTGGGCAGCCTGGCCGATGCGCTGACGGAGCAGGGTTTCGACATGCTCATTTCGCGCGTGGATGCCGAAACGCTCGATGCGGCCGCCCAGTCTTTCGATAGCGGCCGCGTGATCGGCATCATCCTGATCGGCCAGTGGCGCCACCATGAACAACTGAACCAGCTGGCCGCGCGCCAGGTGCCCATCGTCGTGTGGGGCGCGCAATTGCCGCAGCAGCTGTATTGCACCGTCGGCGGCGACAACATCGCCGGCGGCCGGCTGGCCACGGAACACTTGCTGGCGGCGGGGCGCCGGCGCATCGCCTTCTTTGGCGACGCCAAGCTGCCCGAAGTGGCGCAGCGCCACGCCGGTTATGTGCAGGCGCTGGCCGCGCAGGGTCTGGCGCCCGACCCGCAACTGTACGTGGCCGGCTCCTTCCTGCCGCAGGGCGGCGCGACGGACGTGCAGGAACTGCTGGACCGCCAGCTGCCGTTCGACGCCATCTTTGCCTGCAGCGACTTGCTGGCCATGAGCGCCATCAGCGCCCTGCGCGCGCGCGGCGTGGCCGTGCCGGAACAGGTGGCCGTGGTCGGCTATGACGATATCGAACTGGCCGCGTACTTCCACCCGCCGCTGACCACCGTGCGCCAGCCGATCCGCGCCGCCGGACGCGCGCTGGTGGCCTCGCTGCTGGCGCTGGTCGACGGCGCGCTTGCGCCATCGCAGCAATTGCCAACCGAGCTGATCGTACGCGCCTCGGGCCGCTGAAGAGCGCGTCGCCTGTCGTTTGCAACCGATTGCAATAAATTCCAATTTATCCGTTTATTTCCATGCTGCGCCGCAGCATGAAAACCGTCGTATTCGCCTCATATCCCGCATGTTTAGCTCTATGTCACCCGTAAAATTCTCTTGAAAACAACATAAAATCCATGTTGCAGCGCTCGATTGCAATCGATTGCAATAAATTCTTATTCGTTGAATAATGGCGTACCGGCTCAGCCAGCGCGCCACGGCATGCGGCGGCCAGGACTCATAACAAGCCGATACCTCGATGTATCGGCATACAACACTGGAGACAAGATGAAGACACGTACTGCTCAACGCGGCTGCATGGCCGCCGCCGTCGCCCTGGCCCTGCTGCAATGGGGCGCCGCCCAGGCACAATCGGCTGCCGCCCCCGCCGATGGCCTGAACCTGGAACGCATCGTGGTCACGGGCACCACCGGCGGCACGTCCAAAATGAAATCGAGCAATTCCGTCAGCAGCATGGAGCTCGACACCATCCTGCATAACGCGCCGACCAGCGCCGCCGAAGTCCTGCGCTCGGTGCCGGGCTTGCGGGCCGAATCCTCGGGCGGCGAAGGCAATGCCAACATCACCGTGCGCGGCTTGCCCATTTCCGCTGGCGGCGCGCGCTATGTGCAGATCCAGGAAGACGGCTTGCCCGTGCTGCAGTTCGGCGACTTCAATTTCACCACGCCCGACAGCTTCGTCAAGATCGATTCCACGCTCGACCACCTGGAAGTGGTGCGCGGCGGTTCGGCCTCCACCCTGGCCACCAATTCGCCGGGCGGCATCATCAATTTCATCAGCAAGAACGGCAAGGAGAAGGGCGGCAGCGTGGCCCTCAGCCGCGGCCTGGGCTACGACCAGACGCGCGTGGACTTTGACTACGGTGCGCCAATTTCGGAGCGCACGCGCTTCTTCATCGGCGGCTCCTGGCGCACGGGCGAAGGCATCCGCCACAGTGGCGTCAACAGCGAAAAGGGTGGCCAGATTCGCGGCAATGTCACGCATGAATTCGACAGCGGCTTCGTGCGCCTGTCGTTCAAGCACCTCGACGACCAGTCGCCCACGGCCCTGCCCGTGCCGGTCAGCGTGCGCAATGGCCGCATCACGGAAATCGCCGGCATCGACCCGCGCAAGGCCAGTTTCTATTCGCCCTACTGGGTGCCCGACATGGTGCTGAACAAGGATAACCAGCGCGTGGCCACCCGCGTCAACGACGGTTTGCACGTGAAGAGCGATACCGTGGGGCTGGAAGCGTCGTTCAAGCTGGGGCAGGGCTGGAGCGTGAGCGAAAACTTCCGCTACGCCGACAACTCCGGCCGCTTCACGGGCGTGTTCCCGTCGAATAACGGCAGCGACGGCAGCTACGTGTTTGCCAGCGGCCCGAACCAGGGCCAGCCCTACACGGGCCGCGCGTTTTCCGCCGTGGTGTTCAACACCTCGATCGACGACGCCAGCAATACCCTGAGCGACACCAAGCTGGCCAAGACGTTTGTGCTCGACAGCGGCAAACTGACCACCACGGCCGGCCTGTACCTGTCGCAGCAAAAGCTGGGCCTGACCTGGAACTTCAATGAATACCTGATGCAGGCCACGGGCGACCAGCCCGCGCTGCTGCAAACGGCGAGCAGCACGCCCGGCTACATCGGCCCGGCCTTCGGCGCCTGCTGCTCGCGCGCCGTCGACATGGAATACCGCACGACGTCGCCCTACCTGAACCTGGCCTGGGAAAGCGGCGCGCTGAACCTCGACGGCGGCCTGCGGCGCGACCGCCAGCACGCCAGCGGCACGGCCAACCAGGCGACTGGTGCGCAAGCCTACCTGCCGTCGACGCTGCAGCAGGTCGACTACACCCTGGGCCACACGTCGTACTCGCTGGGCGCGAACTACAAGCTGCAAGCGAATCTGGCCGTGTTTGCCCGCGTCAGCGAAGGCGTGGCCTTCAATGCGGACCGCATCCTGTTCGGCACGCCGCTCGATGGCAGCGTGCCCGTGGCGATCAACACCGTGCGCCAGCTCGAAGGCGGCGTGAAATGGCGGCGGGGACCCCTGAGCACTTTTGTGACCGTGTTCCAGGCCAAGACCAAGGAAAGCAATTACGAAGCGACCACGCAGCTGCGCACGGCCAACAGCTATGAAGCGAAGGGCGTGGAACTGGAAGCGGCCTACAGCGCCGGCGACTTCCGCATCAATGGCGGATTGACATTCACGGATGCCGAGATCACGGGCACGGCGGCGGCCGACGTGGCGCTGATCGGCAATACGCCGCGGCGCCAGGCGCGCGTCGTGTACCAGATCGCGCCGACCTATGAGTGGGGGCAGGCCACCCTGGGCGCGAGTCTGGTCGGCACGGGCAAGTCCTGGGGCGACGATGCGCACACGATCACCTTGCCCGCCTACCAGGTGCTCAATGCCTTCGTCAATTACCAGCTCACGCCGCAGATGCAGGTGGCGCTGACGGCGAACAATCTGTTCAACAAGATCGGCTATACGGAAGTCGAGGGCGATGGCCATGCGGCCCGCTCGATCACGGGGCGCGCCGTCAAGGTCAGCCTGAAATACGCATTTTAAGCAAGGATAGATTCATGATGTCGATACGCAGCCCCCTGGCGCGCCTGCTGGCGCCGCTCCCCACGCACTTGCGCGACGATGCGGCGCGCCGCTATGCGCGCCAGGAGGCGGTCTTGCTTGACCGCCTGGGCAGCCTGTATGGCCAGCGGCCGGACTTCCTGCCCTGGCTGGGCGACCTGATGGAAAGCGTGGGGCGGCTGTATGCGGCACGTGCCCCCGAGCTGCTGCGCCAGGATGCGCAGCGCGCAGCGCAGCCGGACTGGTTTGCCAGCCAGTCCATGCTCGGCTACAGCGCCTATGTGCAGCGCTTCGGCGGCAACCTGCAGGGCGTGGCGGCGCGCATTGCCCACCTGCGCGAACTGGGCGTGACGTATCTGCACCTGCTGCCGTTCCTGCGTGCACGCGCCGGTGAAAGCGATGGCGGCTTTGCCGTCGCCAGCTTCGAGGAAGTCGACCCTGCGCTGGGCAGCAATGCCGACTTGCTGGCGTTGACGGCGCAGTTGCGCGCAGCCGGCATCAGCCTGTGCTCGGACCTCATCCTCAACCATGTGGCCGACGACCATGCGTGGGCGCTGGGCGCCAAGGCGGGCGATCCGTTGCTGCGCGATTTTTTCCATACCTATCCCGACCGTGTGCAGCCGGACCGCTACGAGCGCACCGTGGGCCAGGTTTTTCCGCAGGCGGCACCGGGCAATTTCACCTTCGTGCCGGAGCTTGATCGCTGGGTCTGGACCACGTTTTACCCGTACCAGTGGGATTTGAATTACGCCAATCCGGCCGTCTTCGCGGCCATGGCCGGCGCCATGCTGGGCCTGGCCAACAAGGGCATCGAGGTGTTCCGCCTCGATTCGACGGCCTTCCTGTGGAAGCGCGAAGGTAGCGATTGCATGAACCAGCCCGAAGCCCACAGCCTGCTGCAAGCGTTGCGGGCGATTGCCGCCATCGTCGCGCCGGGCGTGCTGCTCAAGGCCGAAGCCATCGTGCCCACGCCCAAGCTGCCCGCCTACTTTGGCAGCGATGCGGCGCCCGAATGTCATATCGCCTATCACAGCAGCCTGATGGCCGCCGGCTGGGGCGCGTTGGCCGAGGAAAGCACGGACTTGCTGCAGCAGGTGATCGCCGCCACGCCGCCGCTGCCGCCGGCCGCCAGCTGGCTCAGTTATGTGCGCTGCCACGACGACATCGGCTGGAACGTGCTGCTCAATGAAGCGGGCGCGAACGGGCCGGCGCGCCTGGCGCGCATCGCGCAATTCTTTGCGGGGGCACCGGGCAGCTATGCGCGCGGCGCCGCCTTCCAGAGCAGCAGCGCCGACAAGGCGCATGGCAGCAACGGCATGGCCGCCTCGCTGGCCGGCCTGCAAAGCGCCACCACGGTGCAGGAGCAGGAATACGCGTTGCGGCGCCTGCTGCTGCTGCATGGCCTGGCCTTGAGCTTTGGCGCCTTGCCGGTGCTGTACATGGGCGATGAACTGGGCATGACCAACGATGACAGCTACACGCAGCACGCCGACCGGGCCATGGACAGCCGCTGGCTGCAGCGTCCCGCGTTCGACGACAGCCTGCTGGCATGGCGCCACGATGGCGTGAGCGCCAGCGGCCGGCTGTACCTGGCGCTGCGCCAGCTGGTCGATGTGCGCAGGCGCTTGCCGGCGCTGGCCGCCGCCGCGCCGCGCAGCGTGCTGCCCGTCGGCACGCCGGCCGTGCTGGCGCTGCTGCGCGGCGACGCGTTTCTCAACCTGAGCAACTTCAGCGGCGCCAGCCAGCGTTTCACCTTGCCTGCGGGCGAATGGCGCAACAGCCTCGATGGCAGCGTGCTGGCCGGCACGGTGGGCTTGCAGCCATGGCATATGCTGTGGCTGGAAAGGGAACAGTCATGAGTGACGCCACTGCGCAGCGCCCGCATCTGTCGTTCTGGCAGATCGTCAACATGAATGTCGGTTTTTTCGGCATCCAGTTCAGCTTTGGGCTGCAGCAAAGCAGCATGAGCCCCATCTACAAATACCTGGGAGCCGACGAAGCGAGCCTGCCATATTTGTGGCTGGCCGGTCCCATGACGGGGCTGCTCGTGCAACCGCTGATCGGCGCCATGAGCGACCGCACGGTAACGCGCTGGGGCCGGCGCACGCCGTATTTTCTGATCGGCGCCATCCTGTGTAGCCTGGGCCTGCTGGCCATGCCCTTCAGTCCCACCCTGTGGATGGCGGCCAGCCTGCTGTGGATACTCGACGCGGCCAACAATGTGACGATGGAACCGTACCGCGCCTTTGTCAGCGACAAGCTCGACAAGAAGCAGCATTCGCTGGGTTTTCTCACGCAAAGCGCGTTTACGGGGCTGGGGCAAACGCTGGCCTACCTGACGCCGTCGCTGCTGGTCATGCTGGGCATGAACAAGGATGCCGTCAACGGCAGCCATATCCCGCACATCGTCATCGCCGCCTTCCTGATCGGCGCCGTGTTCTCGCTCGCCTCGGTGCTGTGGACCCTGAAAACGACGCCGGAAAATCCGCTCACGGCGGCCGAGCTGGCGGCCATCCGCAGCCGTCCGCCCGGCTGGCGCCACACGCTGGCCGACATCGGCGCGGCCCTGCGCGACATGCCGCCGACGATGAAGCAGCTGGCCCTCGTCAACCTGTTCCAGTGGTACGCCCTGTTCTGCTACTGGCAGTACATCGCGCTGTCGCTGGCGGCCACGCTGTTTCATACGACGGACCCCGCATCACAAGGCTTTCGCGACGCGGGCCTCTTGAACGGGCAGGTGGGCGCCTTCTACAATTTCGTCGCCTTTGTCGCCGCCTTTGCGCTGGTGCCGTTTACGCGCCGCTTTGGCCCCAAGCGCATGCACAGCGTGTGCCTGTGCGCGGCCGGCGTGGGCATGCTGAGCATTCCGCTGATCCATAGCCCGGCGCTGCTGTTGCTGCCCATGCTGGGCATCGGCCTGGCCTGGGCCAGCATCATGGGCAATCCCTACATCATGCTGGCCGGCTGCATTCCGCCCGAGCGCACGGGCGTCTACATGGGCATTTTCAATATGTTCATCGTCATCCCGATGATCATCCAGATATTTACTCTGCCGCTGTATTACCGCAGCTGGCTGGGCGGCAATCCGGAGAACGTCATCCGGCTGGCCGGCGCCCTGCTGCTGTGCGCGGCGGTGGCCGTGCTGTTCGTCAAGCTGCGCCCACCGCAGACCGGCAAGGCTTGACGGCAGGCGTAAAAAAACCGGCTCTGCCGGTTTTTTTACGATGCTGCGAAAGATTACTCTTCAATCGCCATCTGGCTTTGCAGGTAGTTCTGGATGCCGACTTTGGCGATCAGGTCGATCTGCGTTTCGAGCCAGTCGATATGCTCTTCCGTGTCTTCCAAAATCATCAGGAACAGGTCGCGCGAGACGTAGTCGCCCGCTTTTTCGCTGATGGCGATGCCTTCCTTGACGGTGGCGTGCGCGGCGCGTTCCAGCTTCAAGTCGCATTCCAGCATTTCCGGCGTGTTCTCGCCGATCAGCAGCTTGTGCAGCGCTTGCAGGTTAGGCAGGCCGTCGAGCATCAGGATGCGGTCGATCAGCTTGTCGGCGTGTTTCATTTCGCCGATCGATTCTTCGTATTCCTTCTTGCCCAGCTTTTCCAGGCCCCAGTGCTTGTACATGCGCGCATGCAGGAAGTACTGGTTGATGGCCGACAGTTCGTTGGTGAGCTGTGCGTTGAGCATGCGGATGACTTCTTTATCGCCCTTCATGGGATTTCCTTTGTTCTGTGTCGCGTTCGATGATGAAACCGCAGGCTGCTGGCGTTCACTGCCGGGTGGCGTTGGCTGCCTGGTGGCGCGCAGGTTGCCGGTTTCGCTATGCCCGCATGATAGCGCAAAATGCCGGCGATTTCCGGTGCTAAACGGCATTTTTCCGTCTTTTTAACGTAAATATCGTGCGAATAAAACCCATTCTCAAGTGGATTGCCCACTTGCGCCGTTTTTTATTTGTTAAGGAAAATGAAGGCCATTCTCATTCGCGTTTCCGCCGCTATTTGGCCGCCGCTGGTGGGCCTGCATGGCCGCGCTGAAAATGCGGGAAATGTTGGTTCGTTCTTGCTTTTGTGTCTTCTTGGCCGCTGCCGGCGATGCGATAATCAGGCAGCGATATTTACTGAAAAAAGGATAGCAAGATGATGCTGCATATACCCGGCGTGCTGACGCCGGAACAGGTGACGCAGTTTCGCCAGCGCCTGGCGCAGACGGACTGGGTCGACGGACGCGCCAGCGTCGGGGCGCAAGGCGCGCAAGTCAAGCGCAACCGCCAGCTGGCCGAAGGTTCTCCGCTGGCGCTGGAACTGGGCGAGATCGTCAGCCGCGCGCTGATGGCCAATCCGCTGTTCTTTGCCGCCGTGCTGCCGCTGCGCATCCTGCCGCCCTTCTTCAACAGCTATGCGGGCGGCGAGCACTATGGCCTGCATATCGACGGCGCCATCCGCACGCCGAAAAACGGCATGCAATCGATGCGCGCCGATGTCTCCTCGACCGTGTTCCTGAGCGAGCCGGACGAGTACGAAGGTGGCGAGCTGGTGGTGGTCGATGCGTATGGCACGCATGAAGTGAAACTGCCGGCCGGCGACGTGATCGTGTATCCGTCGAGCAGCGTGCACCAGGTGCTGCCCGTCACCAGCGGCGAGCGTATCTGCTCCTTCCTGTGGACGCAAAGCATGGTGCGCGAAGACTGGAAACGCAGCATGCTGTTCGAGCTCGATCAGAACATCCAGAGCGTGCGCGCGGAGCATGGCGATTCACCGGCGACGGTGGGGCTGACGGGGCATTATCACAACCTGCTGCGGATGTGGGCGGAGATGTAATCGTGGCGGTGTCGGATTACGCGTGGCCTTTGGCCGCGCTAATCCGACCTACGATACTGCGTGAAGCACCGGCAAAAAAAAGTCTGCCTGGCCCGGGGATGTAGGCTGGCAGACTGAAACAAGCAAATCGCTTGACGAAAACAGGCGCAAAAAAGCAAGCAGGGCACAGGGTGCGGTGCTTGCGGGCTGGCAGCGGCGCCGTGGCCGCCGGAAGGCTAGCTCAGTTGGAAGGTCAGTGGTACTAAAACGTACACGGGAACAGGCTTGCCGTTTTCGATCATCGGCTTGAACAGCGCGCGCTGGGCGGCCTGGCGGCCCGCTTCATCGAGGTTGTTGTAGCCGGTCGATTTCTGGATCAGGATTTGCTCGGGCAAGCCTTTTTCGTTGATCAGGATGCGCAACACCACGGTGCCGCTTTCGCCCAGACGGCGCGACAAATTCGGGTAGATCAGTTGCGGCGCCTTGATGTATTCGACGCTGCTGACGGTGCGCGGCGTCGATGGTGCCGGCGGCGTCGGCGATGGTGCCGATGGCGCCGTCGGCGCGGCGGTGGCAACAGCCGGTGCCGCTTCGGCGCGCGTCGGCTGCGGCGGCGTGATCGTCGGTTCGCTTGGCGCGACGGCGATCAGCGGCAGCGGCGGGATCACGGCGCGCGGCACGGGCGCGCTCAATTCCACGGTTTTCGGTACGGACGGTGCCGGCGGTTTCGGTGGCGCCGGCGGGGCGATGATGCTGATGGTGGTGATGGTCGGCATGGCCGCCGTGACGACGCGGCTCAGCAGGCCGCTCTGGATGGCGTAAAAGCCGGCGATATGCAGGACGACGATGGCCATCAGCGGCGCGAATTTGTTGCGCTTCTTGTCGAAGTCGGCAAATTGCTGCACGGCCTGCACCGTTACGGGCGGGGGCATCATCGTCATGGCATTCATCGCTTTCTTTAGTTTGTCAGTACAGCTCGCATCAATACGGTTTCTTGCAGCGCCACGGTGGCGTCCAGGTGATCGTTCAGCACTTCCCGCGCGCAGGTGTGGCATTTGCCGCAGCAGGTGGCCACGCCCAGGTCACGGCGCAGTTCGGCCATGCTGGACAGGCCAAGATCGACGGCTTGACGGATTTCACGATCAGATATGTTGTTGCAGACACATACAATCATTGATACACCTTCTGGCTGGAGGATGAACAGACACTAGTGCTGGAAAGCATTGTTGCTAGTGTTTTAATGAGAATCATTATCATTACGTTTCATTGTCGCGCAAAGTGCGGGACAATGCAAGCGATTTTGATCAAGTGTGCGGCACTTGGCGGCCTGGCGCGACGCATCGATATGCCATTTTTTCGGATGGTGCAGCCCTTGGTGGGGGCGGCTCTCCGGGCTAAATAAAAACTATTCGCATTCATGTTTATAATGCTGGTATTGTCTCGGACGGTTGCCGTCTGGACAGATGGAATGGCCGCTTGTCGGTAATGCGCAACAGTTGCGTTTTACCTCACAAACCTGGAACCAGCGCAAGGCGCCTTGCGCCGTCGCCGGTATCAGGTGTTCTTAATTTGAACGGAATTTGCTCATGACTCTAGTTCCACCCATGATGACGCTCGATGCGCTGGCAGTCGGCCAGAGCGGCACGGTGTTGCATATCACGCCCCACACGGCAGGACAGACGGAGGACGGCGTCGACCTGGCCCGCCGTCTGATGGAGCTGGGATTCGTTCCCGGTGAACGCATCCGCATGCTCAAGCGCGGCATTCCCGGCGGCGATCCGCTGGCCATCAAGGTGGGCAATGCCACATTCGCACTGCGCCGCTTCGAAGCGGCGCTGATCACGATTCAACCGCTGCTTCAACCGGAATGACCATGGGTGCTGTCGAAACGATCGTCGATGCGGGCGTGCACAAGCCGCCGCATCAGCCACAAATTGCCTTGCTGGGCAATCCCAACTGCGGCAAGACCGCCCTGTTCAACCGTTTGACGGGCGCGCGCCAGAAAGTGGCGAACTACGCCGGCGTGACCATCGAGCGCAAGGAAGGCCATTTCACCTCGCCCGCCGGCAAGCCCGTGCGCCTGCTCGACCTGCCGGGCGCCTACAGCCTGTCGGCCACCACGCCCGATGAAGCCATCACGCGCGACGTGGTGGGCGGGCTGCGCCGCGGCGACCCGCGTCCGGACGCCATCATCTGCGTCGTCGACGCCACCAATCTGCGCCTGAATCTGCGCCTGGTGCTGGAAGTCAAACGCCTGGGTCTGCCCATGCTGCTGGCGCTGAACATGACGGACGTGGCGCGCAAGCGCGGCATGCTGATCGACACGGCCAAGCTGTCGGCCGAACTGGGCATGCCCGTGGTGGAAACCGTGGCGGTGCAGCACGATGGCGAAAAAGCCCTGCTGAACGCCATCGACGCCATGCTGCCGCTGCCGGCCGTGGAAGCGAAACCGCTGGCGGCCATCGATGCCGTCACCGTCGAAGAAACCCAGCGCGAAGTGCGCCGCATCCTGGCCGCCGTCAGCAATGACACGAGCGACAAGGGCAACCTGACGGAAAAGATCGACGACGTGGTGCTGCACCCCGTGTTCGGCCCGATCATCCTGGCCGTGCTGATGTTCCTGATCTTCCAGGCCGTGTTTGCCTGGGCCGCCACGCCGATGGAAATGATCACCGATGGCGTGGGCCACCTGGGCGCCGTGCTGACGGCGAACATGCCCGACGGTCACCTGAAAAGCTTGCTGGTGGAAGGCATCATCGGCGGCGTCGGCAGCGTGCTGGTCTTCCTGCCGCAGATCCTGATCCTGTTCTTCTTCATTCTGAGCCTGGAAGATTGCGGCTACCTGCCGCGCGCGGCCTTTTTGCTGGACCGCCTGATGGGTGGCGTGGGCCTGTCCGGCCGCGCCTTCATCCCGCTGCTGTCGAGCTTTGCCTGCGCCATTCCCGGCGTGATGGCGGCGCGCACGATCCAGAATCCGCGCGACCGCCTGGTCACCATCATGATCGCGCCGCTGATGACGTGTTCGGCGCGCCTGCCCGTGTACGCGCTGATCATCGCCGCCTTCATCCCTGAGCGCCAGGTGTGGGGCTACCTGAGCCTGCAAGGCCTGGTGCTGTTCGTGCTGTACTTCGCCGGCATCATCTCGGCCATGGCCGTGGCCTGGGTCATGAAGCGCGGCATGGGCGTGCGCGGCAACCAGCCGCTGATGCTGGAACTGCCGGCCTACCACTGGCCGCATCTGCGCAACCTGGCCGTCAGCCTGTGGGAGCGCGCGAAGATCTTCCTCACGCGCGTCGGCACCATCATCCTGAGCCTGATGATCATCCTGTGGTTCCTCAGCACCTTCCCCGGCCCGCCGGACAACGCGATCCACCCGCCGATCTACTACAGCCTGGCCGGCATCCTGGGCCGCGGCCTGGAAGTGATCTTCGCGCCGATCGGCTTCAACTGGCAGATCTGCATCGCGCTGGTGCCGGGCATGGCGGCGCGCGAAGTGGCCGTCGGCGCCCTGGGCACCGTGTACGCGCTGTCGCAAACGGGCGACGCGCTGGCCACCACGCTGGAGCCGCTGATCGCCCATTCGTGGTCGATGGCCACCGCGCTGTCCCTGCTGGCCTGGTATGTGTTCGCGCCGCAGTGCCTGTCGACCCTCTCCGTGGTGAAACGCGAGACGGGCGGCTGGCGCTATCCGCTGCTGATGGCCGGCTATATGTTCGCCTTGGCCTATGCCGCCTCGTTCATCACGTACCGCATCGCCCTGATGCTGGGCGCTTAGGAGAAAAGCATGTGGCAAACCCTGATCGTCGCCCTGATCGTCGCAGCCGCGCTGCTGCATTTTTCGACCAAGTACCTGCCGGCGGGCGTGCGCCGCGCCATCGTGCGCGGCCTCGTGCGCTGCGGCCTCGATGAGGCGAAGATGTCGGCCTTCTTCAAGGTGGCGCCCGGTTGCGGCAGCGGCTGCGGTTCCTGCGGCTCCTGCGACAGCCCGCCGCCACCGTCCGCCACGCCGCCGGCCGACGGCAGCAGCAAGCGCGTGATCCTGATGCAGGTGCAGCGCCAGGATTGATGTACATGTAGCCACGGGCGCGCCCGTGGGCTACACTGGGCTTTCCGCATGGCAAGGAGTGGCAATGGCGATACTGTTGATCTTCATGTTTTTGTTTGCGGTCGCCACCTGGCTGCTGGCCAGCCGGCGCGGCCGCCACGGGGGACTCTGGTTCGGCATCGGCCTGTTCCTCGGGCCGTTTGCCCTGCTGGCGGTGGCGGCGCTGCCGCCCGTTGCGCCAACCTGAATGAAAAAAACCCGCGCATGCGGGTTTTTTTACGTCTGCAGTACGGCGCTTACGCTTTGCCGGCCAGTTTGTCGACCACCGGCACCAGCGCGGCCGGGCGGCAGCCGAAGGCGGCCAGGCGGCCTTGCGCGTGGGGCGCCAGGTCCAGGTCATACGGCAAGCGGCCCGCCACCAGCCACAGTTTATCCTGCGGCAGCGCCTCGACCAGACGGCGCTGGCCATCGACGAACATGGCGTTATACGTTTGCAGCACGATCTGCTGCGCACCTTGCGCAAAGGCGATGGCCTCGTTAACTTCGTCGTCCAGCGCCTCGGCCGACAAGGCGTACTCGCGCACGTCCAGGCCCGCTTCGAGCAGCGCCGGCAGCATCGAGCTGCGCGCTTCCTTGTTGCGGCCCAGCGCCACTTCGTCGATTTCGCTGCGCGAGCGCACTTCCACCGTCAGCAGGGTCACGGGCAGGCTGGCGTCGAGCGGGCGGTACTCGCCCTGCACGCGCAAGGCGGCTTTTTGCAGCAGCTGCGACAGGGCCATGGCGGCCGGTTGCATCAGTGCCGGCGGGGCGACGGGGCGGGCGCGCCAGTCGCGCACGGCGCGGTTGCGCTTGAGTTCAGCCACGCGCGCACAAGCGGCGTCGATGCGGTCGATGGCGATGTCACCGCGCTCCACGGCGGCGATGACGGCCTCGATGGCGGCCGTCTGCTGCGCTTCGCGGTGCGAAATGAGGACGATGTCGGCGCCCGCCTGCAAGGTGGCGATGGCGCCCTGGGCGATGCCGATGCCGTCGGCAATGGCCGCCATTTCCAGGCAGTCGGTGATGACCACGCCCTGGTATTTCAACTCGCCGCGCAGCAGGTCCGTCAGCACGCCTTTCGACAGCGTGGCCGGCACACTGGTATCGGCCTCGAAGGCGGGAAAGACCACGTGCGCCGTCATGATGGCGTCCACGCCGCCGGCAATGGCCGCGCGGAAGGGCGCCAGTTCCACGGCGTGCAGGCGTTCCTTGTCGTGTGGCACCAGGGCCATGGCGTAATGCGTGTCGGTGGCCGTGTCGCCGTGGCCGGGGAAATGCTTGGCGGTGACGGCCATGCCGCTGGCGCGCTGGCCGCGCATGGCCGCCATGCCGTAGGCGATGACGGTGGCGGCATCCTCGCCATACGCGCGCACACCGATGACGGGGTTGTTGCGGTTGTTGTTCACATCGAGCACGGGCGCGAGCAGCAGGTTGATGCCCAGCTGGCGCATTTCATCGCCGCTGATCTGGTTCATGCGTTCGCAGTCGTCGATGGAGCCGGCCGCCTGGAATGCCATCGCGGCGGGAATTGGCGTGACGCCCTGCTCGATGCGCATCACCATGCCGCCTTCCTGGTCGATGGAGATCAGCAGCGGAATGTCGGACACTTCCGCGTTGATCTCCTGCAGTTCGCGGCACAGGGCGGACACTTGCGCGGGCGTGTGCACGTTGCGGCGGAACAGGATCACGCCGCCCACCTTCTTTTCGCGTATCAAAGTCTTGATATGCTCGTCCGCCTGCAGGGCGTCGAAGCCCACCATGAATAGCTGTCCTACTTTCTCGCGCAAACCCTGCTCCATGCTGCAACTCCTCCGGTATTCATTCTGATGACGACAAGTCCGTATTCTGGCCCCCGGTGACGCGTCTGGACAATCACCGGAAAAGCTGCCTTGGTTTTGTACTTATTTTGGTATTGTATTGGATTTGGGTTTTTGCGCAAGTGGTTATTAAGTGGTATTGCTCCACTTGCGCAGTGCCGGCATCAATCCAGGCTCTGGAACGAAGCCGCTTGCGCCTTGGGCCAGTACAGGCCGAACACGGGCGGCAGTTGCGGCAACTGGCTCGGGTCGAGCAGCTGGCCCGCTTCCAGGAAGGGCAGCAGGGCCGACGCCAGTTTCACCTGATTCGGCGAGATGCGGCGCACCAGGTGATGCGGACGCAGTTCCTGCGGGTGCGCCAGGCCGGCGGCGGCGATCAGTTCGGCCAGCGCCTTCATGGTGTTTTGATGGAAGTGCGCCACGCGGGCGATCTTGTCGGATACCACCAGCGCGCGCTGGCGTTGCGGGTCTTGCGTGGCCACGCCCGTGGGGCAGCGGTCCGTGTGGCAGCTTTGCGACTGGATGCAGCCCAGCGCGAACATGAAGCCGCGCGCCGAATTGCACCAGTCGGCGCCCAGCGCCAGCAGGCGGGCGATGTCGAAGGCCGTGATGATCTTGCCCGAGCAGCCGATCTTGATCTTCGCGCGCAGGTTGGCGCCCACCAACGTGTTATGCACGAGCACCAGCGCTTCCTGCAGCGGCGTGCCCACGTGGTCCGTGAATTCCAGGGGCGCGGCGCCCGTGCCCCCTTCGCTGCCGTCGACGACGATGAAGTCGGGCGTGATGCCCGTTTCCAGCATGGCTTTGACGATGGCGAAGAATTCCCACGGGTGGCCGATGGCCAGCTTGAAGCCCGTCGGCTTGCCGCCGGAGAGCGTGCGCAGGCGGTCGATAAAGTGCAGCATTTCCAGTGGCGTGGAAAAGGCGCTGTGCGCGGCCGGCGAGACGCAATCCTCGCCCACCATCACGCCGCGCGTGGTGGCGATCTCGATCGTCACTTTGGGCCCGGGCAGCACGCCACCGTGGCCCGGCTTGGCGCCCTGCGACATTTTCAGCTCGATCATTTTCACTTGCTCGGAGCTGGCGTTGGCGATGAAGCGCTCTTCCGAAAACGTGCCGTCCTGGTTGCGGCAGCCGAAGTAGCCGGAGCCGATTTCCCATACCAGGTCGCCGCCGTTTTCGCGGTGGTAGGGACTGATGCTGCCTTCGCCCGTATCGTGCATGAAGCCGCCGCTGCGCGCGCCGCCGTTCAGGGCCAGGATGGCGTTGGCCGACAGGGCGCCAAAGCTCATCGCCGAGATATTGAAGACGCTGGCCGAATACGGCTTTTCACGCGGGCAGTCCGGATGGTTGCCGATCTCGATGCGGAAGTCGTGGCCCGTCACCTTGGCGGGCGCGATGGAATGGTTGATCCATTCGTAGCCCGCTTCATACACGTCGAGCTGGGTGCCGAACGGGCGCTTGTCCGTCTGCTCCTTGGCGCGCTGGTAGACGATGCTGCGCTGGCTGCGCGAGAACGGCGTCGCTTCGCTGTCGCTTTCCAGGAAATACTGGCGGATTTCGGGGCGGATGCTCTCGAAGAAAAAACGGAAATGCGCGAGGATGGGGTAGTTGCGGCGCAGGGCGCGCTTCGTTTGCAGCAGGTCGCTGATGCCGACCAGGGTCAGCGCACCGGCCAGCACGGGCAGCCAGTAATGATCGTAGTAAAACAGGGACAGGACAAAGATGGCTGCCGTCGCAATGAAGGTCAGGTAGCGAAATGGTACTAGGTGCATGGGCACTCCGGTGAAGTCAGACTGATAACTGCCGAGTCTACCTTCGATTCGCGGAACGTGCTGGTGGGAAAGAACGCGGCGCCCGGTGGACGCCGCGCGGGATTACCGTTGTGCGGCGCGGATACGCTCGACCCGTTCAGTGCTGGCCGGATGGCTCGACAGGTAGGGCGTGCCCTGGTCCAGC
Organism: Janthinobacterium sp. BJB401; assembly: GCF_013372745.1. Taxonomy (NCBI): domain Bacteria; kingdom Pseudomonadati; phylum Pseudomonadota; class Betaproteobacteria; order Burkholderiales; family Oxalobacteraceae; genus Janthinobacterium; species Janthinobacterium sp. BJB401. Next base: position 18,576 of record NZ_JABXFH010000037.1, read on the forward strand.
TTGCCCAGGGCGACAAACACTTGCGCCAGGTGTTCCAGCGGGATGCCGTTCTGGCGCAGCATGGCGATGGCGTAGTCGTCCGCGTCGCGTTCGACGTCGCGCGAATACTTCAAGTCCAGCAGCAGCGGCGGCAGGGTCGCCACCACCGTCGACACGTCGCCGAACAGCAGCGCCGCGCCGGCGCCGACGGCCGAAGTCTGGATGATGCGCCGCGTCAGGTGGCGCTGCTGCAAATGCCCCAGCTCATGCGCCAGCACGCCCATGATGGCCAGGTCGTCCGGCAGCAGTTCGATCATTTCATCGGTCAGCACGATGTCGCCGGACGGCAGGGCAAACGCGTTCGGGCCGATCTTGCTCTTGCGGAAAACGATGCGGTGCACGGGCGTGCCGTCGCCGGGCGTGGCCAGGCGCGCGAACTGGGCGCGCAAGGCTTGCTGGCGCGCGTCAGCGAGCTTGCTCGCCTCAAACACGTGCTGGTCGAGGAAATCGAGCACGCCCTGGCCCAGCTGGCGCTCGACGGACTGGGGAATCGCATACGCGACCCCCTTCGCCACCACGGGCAGCAGGTACTGATAGCTGAGCCACAGGGCCAGCACGGTGGCGACCGTGGCCAGCAGGGCGCCGCGCCAGCTTTGCTGCAGCCGCACCACCCAGCCGTCGCGGTGGCCCGTGGCGTGCAGCAGGCTGTTGAAGGCCGCCTGGTCGGCGATCTCCAGGTAGGCGCCGTCGGGGAAGCTGACCTTGCGCACGGCGTGGCTGCTGCGTTCGGACACGTGCAGCTCGCCCAGCGGGCAACTGCGCGCGATGTCGCCGGCCAGCACGGCCACGCCATCGCGCACGCTGAGCGTCACGTGGTACAGGCGCGAACTCTGGCCGTCGAAATAGCGGGCGGCCAGCGCGGCGTGGTCTTCTTGCGTGTCGGCGTTCATGCTTACATCGACAGGTCGAAGTCCAGCAGGTCGGCCATGCCTTCGCCGGTGGCCGACACTTGCTGGCCCGTGGCGGCGACAAATTCGTCCAGGCTGCCGTGCACCAGCATCGACGTCGCTTCCAGGCGGTACTTCAGCCAGCGCACATGGGCGAATGGCGCGAACAGGCCCAGTGTGACGACGACGCCCAGCAGGTTGGTCAGCATGATGAAGGTGGTGCGGCCCCAGGTCAGCTGCGACTGGAACTGGTGCTGCTGCAAACGCGTATGGTTCCAGATCAGGTTCTGGATCATGGTCATGAACAGCGGCAGCACGGTGAACGCCCACAGGTACAAGGCGCCGATGGCAAACAGCAGGCTGCCAACCTTGGCCTTGTCATTCATATTGGCCGCAAACGAGGTGAACACGCTGCCGAAGACGACGAAAATCAGGACCAGCAGGCCGCCCAGCAGCAGCGCGAAGAACAGCAGATAGGTCTTGTAGAAGCTGCCGACCGTGGCGTCAAAGCTGAAATGGGTGGCGCCGAAACGGCTTTGCGTGTGCTGAAAGCGCTTCAGGCGCTGGTGCAGGAATGGCGTCATCAAGCCCAGGGTGAAGGTATTGAGGATGGGCAACCACAGGAAATACTTGTAGGCTTCCCGGGCGCTGCCGTCGAAACCGAAGCGGATGCCCCGGTAGCTGGTGTTGTACAGCTTGAACTGCAGGCTTTTCCATATCAGCCAGGGCAAAATGGCGGCCAGCAGCACGAACATCAGCAGGCCCACGATGGGCGAAACCTTCAGGGCGATGTTGTAGCCGCCGATCAGCACGACGGCCGCGATGCGGCCCTTCAGGATGGCCACGGCATTGCCATGGTATTCGAAGCTGCTGCCAGCCAGGTGGGTGCTCGAATAGAAATAGCGGTTGCGGCGCACCTTGGCCCAGGCGGAGTAAATGCCCAGGGTGACGATGCTCAGCAGCAGGTTGACGATCCAGATGCGGAAGTATTCGCTGCCGGTGGCGCTGAAGGTGATGGCTTCGCGCTGGGTGTTCGGGGTGTTGGTGTCGATATCCACGCCAGGAATCCTTGCAGTTGAAAAAGAATTAAGATGCATGATTGTCAATAAGTTGTCAAGAAAAATATTGTTCAGGCGTAATACATTTTCGCATGAATGGGCGAATTGATGCCGCGCGCGTCCTGTGCGCGGTGTCCGGCTATACTGGAACTCAACCATCGTTACCGGGAAAACCATGATCGTCGTCCACCATCTGAACAACTCGCGCTCGCAGCGCGTGCTCTGGCTGCTTGAAGAGCTGGGCCTCGACTACGAGGTCAAGCGCTACCAGCGCGACCCGAAAACCATGCTGGCGCCCGCTTCCTTGAAAGCCGTGCATCCGCTGGGCAAGTCGCCCGTGATCACCGATGGCGCCAACACCATCGCCGAATCGGGCGCCATCATCGAGTACCTGGTCGAGCGCTACGGTAATGGCCGTTTGATCCCGGCGGCGGGCACGCCGGACAAGCTGCGCTGGACCTACTGGCTGCATTTCGCGGAAGGCTCGGCCATGCCGCCGCTGCTGATGAAGCTGGTGTTCGACAAGGTCGAATCGTCGCCGATGCCGTTTTTCGTCAAGCCGATCGCGCGCGGCATCGCCAGCAAGGTCAAGAGCAGCTTCGTCCTGCCCAATATTAATAGCCAGCTGGCCTACATGGAAGCGGAGCTGGAGAACAGCAAATGGTTTGCCGGCAATGAATTCACGGCGGCCGACATCCAGATGAGTTTTCCGCTGGAAGCGGCCGCCATGCGCGGCGGACTCGACGAGCGACTGCCGAAGCTGACGGCGTTCCTGCAGCGCATCCATGCGCGCCCGGCCTACCAGCGCGCCCTGGAAAAAGGCGGACCCTACGATTTCGCCAAATAAGCGGCATTCAGGCCCGATGTGCGGGGAACCATACGGTAAAATGCCCGATTCAACCAGTATCCACTTACCGCATGGCCAGACTCCTCGCTATCGACGGCTTGAATATCGTACGCCGCGTCTACGAAGCCAGTCCTGAACCCGATTCCGACCTGAAGGCGGAGATCGCGCTGCGCCATGCGCTGTCGTCATTCCGCACCCTCATCAACGACCACGAGCCGACGCACATCCTGCCGGCCTTCGATTTCGGTGGCCCGACCTGGCGCCACGCCCTGTATGCCGGTTACCGCGAGGGGCGCCAGCCCATGCCGCAGGTGCTGCGCGACGCCTTGCCCGGTTTTTACGACACCCTGGCCAGCTTCGGCATGCACGTGGTCAGCATTCCCGAGGTCGAGGCCGACGACGTGATCGGCACGGCCGTCATGCGCTGGCTGCACGAGGGGCGCGGCGCGGCCGTCATCGCCACCACCGACAAGGACTTGCATGGCCTGATCGCGCACGGCGCGCTCGTCTGGGACCATTTCAAGGGGATCTGGCATGACCACGCCTGGGTCGAGAAAAAGTTCGGCGTGCCGCCGGAACTGCTGCCCGACCTGCTGGCGCTGATGGGCGACGTCACCGACAGCATCCCCGGCGTGTCGAAGATCGGCTTGAAAACGGGCGCGAAACTGTTGCGCGCCTACGGCAATATCGACGCCGTGATGGCCGGCGCGGGCATTTTGCCCGGTGCACTGGGTGAAAGCCTGCGAAAAGAGCGGGAAATACTGTATCTTTCAAGAAAGTTAGTGGAACTCAAGACCGACGTGACCTTGGGTGTCACCTGGAACAAGCTGGCGTGGGAAAAGTAGAGCGCCAGGCAAGAACAATCAAGCAAGGGAAGTAAATCATGATGTTAAAGACAGTCCTGATCGATAGCAGCGCCGTGGCGCGCGGCCTGCTGAACACGGTCCTGACCGATGGCGGCTACGATGTCTGCGGGCAGACGCATACGAGCGCGCTGGGGCTGGCGCTGCTGGTCAAGCACCACCCGCATTTCGTGTGCATCGCGCGCGAGCAGGTGGAAGATGGGACGAATGTGGTGCAAACCATCCGCGCCCAGTATCCGAAGACGCTTATTTTCATGGTTTCGGGCGGCATCGACGCCGCCTCGCTGCAGGCGGCCCACGCCATGGGCGTGTCGGGCTTCATCGTGAAACCGTTCATGGCAGATACGGTGCTGAAAACCGTGCGCAACACGGTCATTGCCATGGTGCGCAAGCAGCAGCAGGCCTTGGCTGCCGCCGCGCAAGGCAATAGTTAGACGCCTTCCAGGCCGCTCGCGCTGGCGATAATGCCGCCGCCGAGGCACACGTCGCCGTCGTACAGCACGGCCGACTGGCCGGGCGTGACGGCCCATTGCGCCTGGTCGAAGGCCAGGCTGAAGTGTTCATTCCCGTCCGGCAGCAGCTGGCAAGCCACGTCGGCCTGGCGGTAGCGCGTCTTGGCGCTCAAGGCGCCCGCTTGCGGCGCCACGCCGGCAACCCAGCTGGCCTGGTCGGCCGTCAAGGCCGGCGACAGCAGCCACGGGTGGTCATGGCCCTGCACCACCCACAGGGTATTGTTGGCGATATCCTTGCGCGCCACATACCAGGCGTCGCTGCTGCCGTCCGCATTCTGGTACGACTTCACGCCGCCGATGCCGATGCCCTTGCGCTGGCCCAGCGTATAAAAACTCAGCCCCACGTGTTCGCCCACGGTCTTGCCGTCGGCCGTTTTCATCGGGCCCGGCTTGTAGGACAGGTAGCGGTTCAAAAATTCGCGGAACGGGCGCTCGCCGATAAAACAGATGCCCGTCGAATCCTTCTTTTGCGCGTTCGGCAGCGCCAGTTTCTCGGCGATCTGGCGCACTTGCGTCTTCGGGATTTCACCGAGTGGGAACAAAGTCTTGGACAACTGCGCCTGGTTCAATCGGTGCAGGAAGTAGCTTTGGTCCTTGCTGGCGTCGACGGCTTTCAGCAGCTCATAACGGCCCGCATCGGTGGGCGCCTGGCGCACGCGCGCATAGTGGCCGGTGGCGATCAGGTCGGCGCCCAGGGTCATGGCGTGGTCGAGGAAGGCCTTGAACTTGATTTCGGCGTTGCACAGCACGTCCGGGTTCGGCGTGCGGCCGGCCTGGTATTCGCGCAAAAAATCGGCGAACACGCGGTCCTTGTATTCGGAGGCGAAATTGACGGCTTCGATGTCGACGCCGATGACGTCGGCCACGCTGGCCGCGTCGATCCAGTCCTGGCGCGTGGAGCAGTATTCCGAATCGTCGTCATCTTCCCAGTTTTTCATGAACAGGCCGATGACTTCATAGCCTTGTTCCTTCAGCATCCATGCCGCGACCGAGGAATCGACCCCGCCCGACATGCCGATAACGACTTTCTTCTTGCTCATCTTGCTTTCCAGTTACTTTAATAATATGGCAATGCGTATTGCTATGCGCTATTGAAAACGGACGCATGCGTATGCAGCAGGGCCAGCGGCGCGCGCCGGCCGGCCAGGTATTCGTCCACGCACTGCAGCACCAGCGGGCTGCGGTGGCGTTCCTGGCATGCCGCCAGCTCGTCGCGCGTCATCCACAGCGTGCGGATGATGCCTTCGTCCAGCGGGCGGTCATGCTCGGCGCCGGCCGTGCCGCAAAAGGTGAAGCGCAAATAGGTCACGTCCTCGCCCGTGCGCAGTGACTGATAGCGCGACATGTACATGCCGACCAGTGCCGTGGGGATGAAATCGTAGGCCGCTTCTTCCAGCGTTTCGCGGATCACCGCCTGCTCCAGCGACTCGAACGGGTCGAGGTGACCGGCCGGTTGATTGATCTTGATGCCTTCGCTGGTCTCTTCTTCAATCAGTAAAAACAGGCCGTCGCGCTCGACGATGGCGGCAACGGTGACAGAGGGTTTCCAGATTCTCGGCATGATTCCATCCTTGAAAGAGCCGACATTTTATCTTGTTCTGCGCGCGCGGTTTGAACCCGGCCTTCTGTTGCGCGGACATATTGATAAATGACAACGTTTTAGCAAATAGCGGTGGGAGGTACTTACGTCTTTCCCGGGGAGCGCACTAGCATGGGGGCTTAGGCGGCAAGATGGCAGGAAACGCCCGCTAATATAGGCTTTACCGGTGGTCAAAACAAGCACGCACACGTGCTCGACTGTGGTGAGATTGACACACCTTTCCCACAATACGGGCGCCATACCGCATGGCGGAACAAGGATTGGTATTACGGGTAAATTAGTGTCGTACGACTAAAAGTTGCTGCTTCACAAACGTTTAACGCGCTGCTTTCCGTGTTAGATTCTAGTCAGTTTATCAATTAGCGGAGGCATCATGAGGATAGGCATACCGGCCGAAACACGGCCTGGTGAAACGCGGGTGGCGGCAACGCCCGAGACAGTCAAGAAGCTGGCAGCCAAGCATCAGATCGTCGTGCAGTCGGGAGCGGGCTTGCAAGCCTCGATTCCCGACGACGCGTATGCCGCCGCCGGCGCGCAGATCGGCACCGCCCAGGAAGCCTATGGCTGCGCCATCGTGCTCAAGGTGCGCGCCCCCGATGCCGAAGAACGGGCGCTGATGGCCAGCGGCACGGTGCTGATCGGCATGCTCAACCCGTTTGACGCGGACAATATCGCCGCCATGGCCACGGCCGGGCTGTCCGCCTTCGCGCTGGAAGCCGTGCCGCGCATCACCCGCGCGCAGTCGATGGACGTGCTGTCGTCGCAGGCGAACATCGCCGGCTACAAGGCCGTGCTGGTGGCCGCGAATACCTACCAGCGCTTCATGCCGATGCTGATGACGGCGGCTGGCACCGTCAAGGCGGCCCGCGTGCTGATCATGGGCGTGGGCGTGGCCGGTTTGCAGGCGATCGCCACGGCCAAGCGCCTGGGTGCTGTCATCGAGGCGTCCGACGTGCGCCCACCCGTCAAGGAACAGGTGGAGTCCCTGGGCGCCAAGTTCCTCGACGTGCCTTTCCTCACGGATGAAGAAAAGGAAATCGCCAAGGGCTCGGGCGGCTATGCGCGCGCCATGCCGGCCGACTGGATGCGCCGCCAGGCTGAACTCGTGCACGAACGGGCGAAACTGGCCGACATCATCATCACCACCGCGCTGATTCCTGGCCGCGCCGCGCCCGTGCTCATTTCCGAGGAAACGGTGAAAGCCATGAAACCGGGTTCCGTCATCGTCGACCTGGCCGTCGAGCAGGGCGGCAATTGTCCGCTCTCGGAACTGGGCAAGACCGTGGTCAAGCACGGCGTGTACATCGTGGGCGAACCGAACCTGGCGACCCTGGTGGCGGCCGACGCCTCGGCCCTGTATGCGCGCAACGTGCTGGACTTCTTAAAGCTCATCATCGACAAGGACGATCAATTGCTGATCGACCGCGAGGATGAAATCATCAAGGCCAGCCTGGTTTGCGCGGGCAATGACATCCTCAGAAAATAACGCGGCGCCGGAGAGAACAACATCATGGAAATCAGTCACACCATCATTAACCTGATCATCTTCGTGCTGGCCATTTATGTCGGCTACCACGTCGTCTGGACCGTCACGCCGGCGCTGCATACGCCGCTGATGGCCGTCACCAATGCCATTTCCGCCATCATCATCGTCGGCGCCATGCTGGCGGCCGGCCTGACGCAAGGCCCGCTGGCGCAGGCGGCCGGCACCCTGGCCGTGGCGCTGGCCGCCGTCAACGTGTTCGGCGGCTTCCTCGTCACGCAGCGCATGCTCGAGATGTTCCGTAAAAAAGAACCGAAAGCCAAGCAAGGAGCAAAAGAATGAGTCACGCCATGAGCTTCGTCACCATGAACCTGGTGACGATGATGTACCTGATCGCCTCGGTGTGCTTCATCCAGGCCTTGAAAGGCCTGTCGTCGCCCTCGACGGCGCGCCGCGGCAATGCCTTCGGCATGAGCGGCATGGCCATTGCCGCCGTCACCACCGTGGCGCTGATCCTGAAACTGAAGGAGCAGCAAACGGGCGGCATGGGCCTGACCCTCGTCATCATCGGCATCGTCACGGGCGGCGCCATCGGCGCCTACCTGGCGAAAACCGTGGAAATGACGAAGATGCCGGAACTGGTGGCGGCCATGCACTCGCTGATCGGCCTGGCGGCTGTGTGCATCGCTGTGGCGGCCGTGTCGGAACCGTGGGCCTTCAATATCGCCCAGCAGGGCCAGGCGCTGCCCATCGGAAACCGCTTCGAGCTGTTCATCGGCACCTTTGTCGGCGCCATCACGTTCTCCGGTTCCGTGATCGCCTTCGGCAAGCTGTCGGGCAAATACAAGTTCCGCCTGTTCCAGGGCGCGCCCGTCAGTTTCAAGGGCCAGCACATGCTCAACCTCGTGCTGGCGCTGGTGATGATCGCGCTGGGCCTGGTGTTCTGCTTCGCCGACGGTGTCGAGCCGGCCTGGACGCCGTTCATCGTCATGACCGTCATCGCCTTTGCGCTGGGCGTGCTGATCATCATCCCCATCGGCGGCGCCGACATGCCGGTGGTGGTGTCGATGCTCAACAGTTATTCGGGCTGGGCCGCGGCCGGCATCGGTTTTTCGCTGAATAACTCGATGCTGATCATCGCCGGTTCGCTCGTGGGATCCTCCGGCGCGATCCTGTCGTACATCATGTGCAAGGCCATGAACCGTTCGTTCTTCAACGTCATCCTCGGCGGCTTCGGCGGCGATGCGCCGGCCGCTGGCGCGGCGGGCGCGCAGGAACAGCGTCCCGTGAAATCGGGTTCGGCCGACGACGCCGCCTTCATCATGGGCAATGCGGAAACCGTCATCATCGTGCCCGGCTACGGCCTGGCCGTGGCGCGCGCGCAGCACTCGCTGAAAGAGCTGGTGGAAAAACTCACGCACAAGGGCATCACCGTCAAGTACGCGATCCACCCTGTGGCGGGGCGCATGCCGGGCCATATGAACGTGCTGCTGGCCGAGGCCGAAGTGCCGTACGACCAGGTCTTCGAGATGGAAGACATCAACGGCGAATTCGGCCAGACGGATGTGGTGCTGGTGCTGGGCGCGAACGACGTCGTCAATCCGGCCGCGAAAGACCCGAAATCGCCGATCGCCGGCATGCCGATTCTGGAAGCCTATAAAGCCAAGAGCATCATCGTCAACAAGCGTTCGATGGCGTCCGGCTATGCGGGCCTGGACAACGATTTGTTCTACCAGCCGAACACGATGATGGTGTTTGGCGACGCCAAGAAGGTGATCGAGGATATGTTGAAAGCCATCGAGTAACGCCGCTTGCGGCGACCGGACGGCCCGCCTTGCGCGGGCCGTTTTTATTGGCCGGCCGCTGCCGCGACGACCTGGTTGCGTCCCTGGTGCTTGGCGACATACAGGGCCTTGTCGGCATCCGACATGGCCGCGTCCAGGCTGGCGCCCTGCACCAGCGGCGCCACGCCGATGCTGATGGTGACGTGCAGCGCGCCGCCGTCGGGCAGCACGGTGACCGCCGCTGCCACGGCCGCGCGGATGCGCTCGGCCACCTGGTGCGCCTGCTGCAGGCTGGCGTCGGGGAAGAGCAGGCCGAACTCCTCGCCGCCGAGGCGCGCCGCCACGTCGGTGATGCGTCCCGTGTCGCGCAGCGCCTGCGACACCGTGCGCAGCACGGCGTCGCCCACGGCATGGCCATAGCGATCGTTGATCTTTTTGAAATGGTCGAGATCGGCCACGCCCACGCTCAGGGCGGCGCCGCTACGCGCCGCGCGCGCCATCGCCTGCTCGGCTTGCGCTTCGTAGGCGCGCCGGTTCGGCAGCGACGTCAGCGCATCGTGCAGCGCCTGCTGTTCCAGCTGCGCCAGCAGGCTGGCGTTCTTTGCCGCCAGTTCGCGCCGTTCGCGCACGTCGAGCAAAAAGGCGCCGAAATAGCGCATGCCGTCGACCACGCCCAGGTCCATCGCCTTCATTTCGATGGGGATCATTTGCGTGTCGCGGTGGCGGATGGCGAATTCGCGTATCTTGCCCAGCACGCTGGAGGTGCGCGAGCTGCGGATGTAGTTGATCACGTGGTTGTCGTGCTGCGCGCCGACGGCGTCGGGCAGCAGGCCGTTCAGGGTCTGGCCCAGCAATTCTCCGCTGGCATAGCCGGACAATGCCTGCATGGCGCCATTGATATAGCGGATGCGGCACTGCTCGTCGATGATGATGACGGCGTCGAGGGCGTCTTCCAGCAGGCGGGAAAACAGCACTTCGGGAAGAGCGGCAGGCGGTGCTGCGGGCAATGCATCTGTCATGGAACGGTCGCCAGAAACCAGGTGACAGCCATTGTCGCATCCGCGGGCCGTTTACTCCATGCCGGATATGTTCCCTGTTTCTTTTTTGCCCCAGCTCTTTCCTTATTGCTAAGCCTTAGCGGCGGCCGTACATCATCAGCCCAGCCAATGCCTTGCGTGCAGGGGGAAATGCGTCCAGCAGGCCCAGCGACAGGCCCAGCAAGCCCTGTGTGGGAGCGCTGCCCGTGAAGATGCGCGCCATGGTGTCGGTGACGCGCACGGTCAGCCCCCGGTCGGCCTGGCGCAGGCTGGCGTAGCGTTCCAGCCCGGCCGGGCTGCCGTCCTGCGCCAGCACGCGGGCCAGCACGGCGGCGTCGCGCAAGCCCAGGTTCAAGCCCTGTCCCGCCACCGGGTGCAGGGTTTGCGCCGCATTGCCGATGGCGACCGTGCGCGGCGTGCCGCCCCCTTGGGCGTTCAGGCCCAATGGATAGGCCAGGCGCGCCGTCGTATGCGTAAAGCGTCCCAGGCGGCTGCCGAAGGCGGCGCCCAGGCGCGCCAGGAAGGCCGCGTCGTCCAGGGCCAGCAATTGTTCGGCGCGCGTGGGCGGCACGCACCACACCAGCGCGTAGCCATCGTCCTGAGGCAGCAGGGCCAGCGGGCCTTCGTCGGTGAAGCGTTCATACGCGCGGTGGGCGATGGGGCTACTTGTGCGCACATGGGCGATGATGGCGCTCTGGCCATAATCGCGGCTGACGGCGCGTTCCGGTTGCTGGCCGAACAGGCCGCCCTCGGCTTGCACCAGCAGGCTGGCGCGCAAGCTCGAGGCGGCGCCCGCCTGCTCGATCTGCACGCTGACGCCGTCGGCATCCTCGGCACTGCCCGTCACCAGGGCCGGGCGCAGGCTGGCCACGCCCAGGCGCTCGCACACGTCGGCCAGCGCGCTGACGACGGCGCCGTAACGGGCGACATAGCCGAGCGCTTCGACGCCATGCTCGCCGCGGTCCATCAGGCTGCGCCCGAACTGGCCGCGGCGCGAGACGTGAATCTGGTGGATCTGTGTCGCCTCCACGGGCCAGGCGCCCGCTTCCTCGAGAATCTGGCGGCTGCCGTGCGACAGGGCGATGGTGCGCGGGTCGCGCCTGGCTTGTTCGATGGATTTGGCGTCGAGCAGGGCGATGCCGGCGGCGCGGCCGCCGCGCTGCACCAGCAGGGCGGCCAGCGCCATGCCGACGGGGCCGGCGCCGCAGATGGCGAGATCGAAAGTGGACGGTGTATGCATGCGGCGGCGTTAATCCTGTGACATCAGTTGTTCGATTTCAGCGACGCTCTTGGGCGCCGAGCTGAAGACTTCATGGCCTTGCGGCGTGACCAGCACATCGTCTTCGATGCGGATGCCGGTATGCCAGAACTGCTCCGGCACGCCCGCGCCCGGGCGCACATAGATGCCCGGCTCCACCGTCAGCACCATGCCCGGCGCCAAAGCGCGCCACGGCTTGCCGGGCGTACCCGTGTCGCGGTAGGCGCCCACGTCGTGCACGTCCATGCCCAGCCAGTGGCTGGTGCCGTGCATGTAGAAGGGCATATACGCCTTGTCGGCGATGACGTCCTGCACGCCGCCGCTTTTCTGCCGGTCCAGCAAACCCAGGTCCAGCATGCCCTGCGCCAGCACCTGCACGGCCGCCTCGTGGATGGCGCTGTGCGGCAAGCCGGGACGCAGCATGTCCAGCGACGCCTGTTGCGCCGCCAGCACCAGTTCATACAGCGCCCGTTGCGGGCCGCTGAAACGGCCGTTGACGGGCCAGGTGCGCGTGATGTCGGAGGCGTAGCCATCGAGTTCGCAGCCGGCGTCGATCAGCACCAGCTCGCCGTCTTGTAAGAGCGCGTTGTTGGCGCTGTAGTGCAGGATGCAGGCGTTGCCGCCGCCGGCCACGATGGAGGAGTACGCGGGGAATTGCGCGCCACTGCGGCGAAATTCGTACAGCAGCTCCGCTTCCAGCGCGTATTCGTGCATGCCGGGACGCGTGGCACGCATGGCGCGCACGTGGGCGGCGCTGGAAATGGCGGCCGCGCGGCGCATCAGGCCCTGTTCTTCCGTGTCTTTCAGCAGACGCATGGCGTCGAGCATGTCATTGACGTCATGCGCGATGGCGGGCGCCGTGACGCCGCTGCGGGCCTTTTGCCGCACGTTGTGCCGCCAGACTTTTACTTGCGCATCGAGGCTGCCGCCCAGCGCATAGTAAATGGCGGGGCAGTCGGCCAGCAGGCGCGTCATTTCCACGTCGAGTTCCTCGATGGGGAAGGCGCTGTCAAAACCGAAGCTGGCACGGGCTGCCTCGGGGCCGTGGCGGAAACCGTCCCAGATTTCGCGCTCCGTGTTCTTGGCGCGGCAAAACAGGATGGCGCGCGCGGGCGCCGTGGCGCTGGCGGCCACGAGGGCCACGGCGCTGTCGGGTTCCGTAAAGCCGCTCAGGTAATAGAAATAGCTGTCGTGGCGATACGGATAATCGCAATCGCTGTTGCGCGGCACCTCGGGCGCCGTGGCAATGACAGCCACGCTGCCCGGCAGCATCTGCGCCAGCAGCGCCGCGCGCCGGGCCGCGTAGTTGGCCATCATGTTGCGCTTGCCTTGGCCGTGACGCCATTGAGCGCGTCGAGCTGTGCCGGCGTACCCACATTCGTCCACTCGCCAGGATAGACTTCACCGCCCACGCGGCCCTGGTCCGCGTACCGGCGCAGCAAATCGCCGAGCTTGGCGTGGCTGCCGGGCGCGATGCCGTCGAACATTTCAGGGCGGTACACGCCGATGTTGGCGAAGGTCCACTTGGTGTCGTCCGTATTGTTGATCGCGAACAAGGTCAGACCGAAGTCGCCCTGTGGGTGGAAGTCGGGATTGGGCACCAGGTAAGTCCAGGCGATGTCGCGCTGGTCGGCCGGATACGGCGTGCCCAGCACGTCCTTGTCGGCCAGCACGTCGAGTACCTGCTTGAAGTCGAAATACGGGCAATAGATGTCGCCGGAAATGGCGAGAAAGGGTTCATCGCCCAGCAGGTGGCGCGCCTGGGCGATGCCGCCTGCCGTTTCCAGCGGCGTGGTCTCGGGCGAATACGCTATGTGCGCGCCGTACGCGCTGCCATCGCCCAGGGTTGCCTCGATCTGGTGGCCTAGGTGCGAATGGTTGATGACGATGTCGGTGATGCCGGCGCGCACCAGGTTCAGCACGTGCCAGACGATCAGCGGACGGCCGCGCACTTTCAGCAGCGGTTTGGGACAGGTATCGGTAAGCGGACGCATCCGTTCACCGCGGCCTGCGGCAAAGATCATGGCTTTCATGGAATACTCGTTTTCTGATGCATTGTAAATTGCTCTGAAGTGATCAGAAGGTGTAGCCAACTTGCGGCGTTTTATTCTCCAGGGCATCGAGCAAACGCACCAGCGGCTTGAGTTCCGTGTAGCGGTTGGCCGTCTTGCGCACGTAGTCGAGCACGGTTGGCAGGTCGCCCATGTACAGATCCTTGCCGTCGCGGTAGTTCAGGCGCGCGAACAGGCCGAGGATTTTCAGGTGGCGCTGCAGGGCCGTGAATTCGAAATCGCGGTAGAAGGCGTCGATGTCGGGATTGACTGGCAAGCCCAGCTGCTTGGCGCGCTGCCAGTAGCGGATCACCCAGTCGAGTACCAGTTCTTCATCCCACTGGATATACGCGTCGCGCAGCAGCGAGGCGATGTCGTAGGTGACGGGGCCGAAGACGGCGTCCTGGAAGTCGAGGATGCCGGGATTGGGGATGGAACCATCGTTGATGTGCATCAAATTGCGCGAATGGTAGTCGCGGTGCATGAATACTTGCTGCTGCGACAAGATATTCGCCGTGATGGCCTCGAAAACCTTGTCCAGCTGGGTCTGTTGCACATCCGTCAAGGTGGCGCCCAGGTGCTTGCCAATAAACCATTCCGGGAACAGATTCATTTCGCGCAGGATAAAGGCGCGGTCGAATTCAGGCAAGACGTCGGGCTGGCTGGCCAGCTGGATTTTCATCAGCGATTCCAGCGCTTCGGCGTACAGCACGCTGGCATTGTCGTGGTTCAGGGCGTCGAGATAGGTGGTCGTGCCCAGGTCGGACAGCAGCAGGAAACCCTGTTCCAGGTCTTGCGCGATGATCTCGGGGACGGACACGCCGGCGCCTTTCAGCAAGCCGGCCACCTTGATATAGGCGGGCACGTTTTCGCGCTCGGGCGGCGCATCCATGGCGATGAGTGTACTTCCTGGCAATGTTGCATTGCCTGGCAGCACGTCGAGACGGTAGTAGCGGCGGAAGCTCGCATCGCTGGAAGCGGGGCGGGCGGATTCGGGCGCGACGAGGTTCAGCGGGGCCAACCAGGCTTTCAACAGGGTCAGGCGAGCGTCGGCGGAGGCCGGCGCGGTGGAGGAATTGGGGGAGAATGACATTAAGCGGCCTGTGGAATCGGGTTGATGGTGCGTATTCCCATATAATAAGGGATTCAAATCAAAAAATCGCCTGTCATGGTGCTTGCCCCTTCCAATTCATGAGCTGGTTTTCGGCCTCCCCCCCTTCGCAGCGCTGGGCTTTCGCCATCAGCGCGCTCGTCGTCGCCACGACGGTGCCTGTCCACGCCCAGAAAGCGCCGCGCCCGGTTCACGTGGAAGATCCCGACGCGCCCACCGTCATGACGGCGAACAGCATGAACGGACGCCCCGAAAGGGAGATCAATCTCGACAAAAATGTCGTGATTGAGCGCGGAAAAACCACAAAAATGACGGCCGATACAGCTTGTTACAAACAAGTTGAAGATCAGTTCGACGCCGAGGGCCATATCAAGATGTGGCGTTTCGGCGATTACTACACGGGCGACGTCCTGAAGCTGAACATGGAGACCGGCAAGGGTTTCCTGCTCAACCCGACGTACCGCTTCGAAGTGGGCGGCGGCCAGGGCAAGGCCGAGCGCGTCGACTTCATCAACCCCGACGAAGCCACTGTCATCGATGGCACCTACAGTACCTGCGAAGGGCCGAATCCGGACTGGTACCTGAAATCGAGCACCTTGAACCTCGATACGGGTCGCGACGTGGGCACCGGCAGCAAGACCATCATCTATTTCAAGGACGTGCCGATCCTGGGCACGCCGGGCATTTCGTTTTCGCTGTCCGGTGCGCGCCGCTCGGGCTGGCTGGCACCCACGCCGGGCTTTGCCTCGAAGAACGGTTTCGAGCTGCTGATGCCGTATTACGTGAACATCGCGCCGAACCGCGACCTGACCCTGTTCCCGCGCTACATCCAGCGGCGCGGCATCCAGCTCGGCGCGACGGGCCGCTACATGGGCGAGACGGATGCCGGCCTGTACCAGGGTGAAACGTCGTTTGAGTTCTTGCCTAACGACAAGCAAACCAAGACCAACCGCTACATGATCAAGTCCAGGCATGAGCAGGCGCTGGCCAAGGGCTGGAGTTACAGCTGGGATCTGCGCGAGGCGTCCGACAATAATTACCCGAACGATTTTTCGAAAACCGTCGCCACCGCCACCGAGCGCCAGTTGCTGCGCGAATTGCGCACCGATTACCGCACCGAGGACTGGAACCTGACGGCGCGCGTGCAGAATTACCAGGTGCTGCAGGATCCCGATCCCAACGTGACCGTGCCGCGTCCGTATGACCGCTTGCCGGCGGTGAACTTCCACGCTGGCAAATATGACGTCTGGGGCGGCTTCGACTGGACCTTTGACGCGGAAGCGACGCGCTTCGCCCACCCGACCCTGGTGCAAGGCTCGCGCCTCGTGGCCGTGCCGCAGGTGAGTTTCCCCATCATGCGCCCTGGCTACTTCATCACGCCCAAGCTGATGCTCAATGCCAGCGCGTATCAGCTCGACAATGACGCCAGGACCAAGGCGCTGTTTCCGGATACGTCGTTTACGCGCGCCGTGCCGACCTTCTCGGTCGACAGCGGCCTGGTGTTTGAACGCGACACGAATCTGTTTGGCGCCAAGGGCGGCACGCAAACCCTGGAGCCGCGCCTGTTCTACGTCTACACGCCGTACCGCGACCAGTCGCAGTTTCCGAATTTCGATACGGCCGACGGCACGTTCAACCTGACGCAGATCTTCACGGAAAACCGTTTTGTCGGTAGCGACCGCATCGGCGATGCCAACCAGGTCACGGCCGCCGTCGTCTCGCGCTTCCTGCAGTCGGACGGCACCGAGCGCATGCGCCTGACCTTCGGCCAGCGTTTCTATTTTGCCGACCAGCGTGTGCAGCTCAATTCGACCACGCCCGTCAACCAGTCGCGTTCGGATATCCTGCTGGCAGCAACGGGCCGCGTGTCCGAGACTTGGACCGCCGACAGCCTGGTGCAGTACAATCCCAGCGATCGCCGCCTGATGAGCTACAACTACAGCTTGCAATATCAGCCTGGTGCCAAGAAAGTATTGAATTTCAGCAATCGTTTCCAGCGCGACAGTTTGCGCAATGCGGAAATATCGACGCAATGGCCGTTGACGGACCGCCTGTATGGCGTGGGACGCATCAGTTACTCCATCAAGGATCGCAGCATGCTGGAAAGCCTGGTCGGCCTTGAATACAAGGGTGACTGCTGGGTGTTCCGCATGGGTGCGCAGCGTTTCGTGACGACGGCCAAGACTGTCTCGACGCCGATTTTCTTCCAGCTGGAATTGACGGGCTTGTCGAACGGCCTGGGTCTGGGCGCGAATGGCCTGGAAACTTTTACAAAAACCATCCCTGGTTACCAGACACTGAGCCAGCCACTCCGTTAAGATAGGCACCGTTGCCGCCGCCGGTGTCCCCGGCGCTGGCACAAACCGGTTTTTTTATTCACCTGAACTCATGAGCGCTCTACACATTATGCGTAATGCCAGTATGCACCAACTCAAAATTGCAACGGTTTTGTTGTGCGCCATTTCCGGCGCCGCGACCAGTAGTGTCTGGGCGCAACAGGCTGCGTCAGCGCCTGTCGCCACGCCCGCTGCCGCCGCCCCAGCGCCGGCCAAGGGGTTCACGCCACCGGCCTCGAGCAGTGGCCAGACCATCGACTCCATCGCCGTCGTCGTCAATGATGAAGTGATTACGCGCAATGAAGTAGTTGCCCGCATCAAGAGCGTGGAACAGCGCATGAAGGCGCAGAACGTGCCCTTGCCCGATCCTGCCGACCTGCGTCGTCAATTGCTGGAGCGCATGATTGTTGAGCGCGCACAAATGCAGCTGGCCAAGGAAATGGGCGTGCGCGTGGATGACCAGACCCTGGACCGCGCGATCGGCCGTATTGCTGAACAGCAAAAAATGACGGTGCAGGAATTGCGCAACCAGATGGAAAAAGAAGGCACGCCGTTTGCGACCTTCCGCGAAGAAATCCGCGATGAAATCATCATGCAGCGCCTGCGCGAACATGAAGTCGACGCCAAGATCCAGATTTCCGATTCCGAAGTGGATAACTTCCTGGAAGCGGAAAAAGCGGCCGCCAGCGAACAGGTGGAGCTGAATCTGGCGCAGATTCTCGTGCGCATTCCGGAAAACTCTAGCCCCGAACAGATCGCCGCGCGCCGCGCGCGTGCCGAAGAAGTCAGCCGCCAGCTGCGCACGGGCGCCGATTTCGCCAAGATGGCCGCCACCTATTCCGACGCCAGCGATGCGCTGAGCGGCGGCGATATCGGCTGGCGCCATAGCGACCGCGTGCCGCCCCTGTTCACGGAACAACTGCTGAAACTGAAACCGGGCCAGATCACGCCTATCATCAAGAGCAACACCGGTTTCCACATCCTCAAGCTGGTGGACCGCCGCAGCGCGGCCGAAGCGCAAGCCGTCGCTGCCGTGCAGCAGACGCATGCCCGCCATATCCTGCTGAAAGTAACACCGACCCTGTCGGCTGCCGAAGCCAAGCGTAAATTGCTGGAATTGAAAGAGCGTCTCGACAACAAGGCCGCCAAGTTCGAAGACCTGGCCCGTTTGTTCTCGAATGACGGTTCGGCGGCCAAGGGCGGCGACCTGGGCTGGCTGTATCCAGGCGACACCGTGCCGGAATTCGAAACGGCGATGAATGCGCTGAAACCGGGCGAGGTGAGCGAACCGATCGAATCGAGCTTCGGCTTCCACCTGATCGAAGTGCTGGAACGCAAGAGCGACGACGTCTCGAAAGAGAAACAGCGCGCCGCCGCACGCAATGCCTTGCGCGAACGCAAGCTGGAAGAAGCGACGGAAAACTGGGCGCGCGAAGTGCGCGACCGTGCCTACGTCGAATTCCGCGCGGACGACCAGTAATGCCGCTGATTCATTGCGCATGAGTAACTTGCCCCCTGCACGCCGCCCGGCCATCGCCATCACTTGTGGCGAACCTGCCGGTGTCGGCCCGGAAATTTCCATACGCGCGGCCTGGGCCATGCGCAATGAAGTCAACTGCATCCTGCTGGGCGACGCCGCCTTCCTGGCGCTGACGGCCAGCCTGATCGATCCGGAGATCCGACTGGCGGCACTGTCGCTGCAAGCCGTGCGCAACAGCGGCTTGCCCCAGTTCGGACCGGGCCGCCTGGCCGTGATCGATATTCCCACCGTCAACAATGTCATTCCCGGCGTGCTGGACAAGGAAAACGGGCGTTCCGTGCTCGCCACCCTGGACGCGGCCGTGGAAGGCATAGCAGCCGGCTGGTTCGGTGCCATGGTCACGGCTCCCTTGCAAAAAAGCACGATCAACGACGCCGGCGTGGCCTTTTCCGGCCACACGGAATACCTGGCAGAAAAAACCAATACACCGCAAGTGGTGATGATGCTGGCCGGCGAACCGGGACATGGCGAACCGACCCTGCGCGTGGCGCTGGCCACCACGCACCTGCCATTGAAGGACGTGTCCGCCGCCATCACCATGGACAGCCTGGCCGTCACGCTCGATATTCTCCAGACGGACCTGCAACAGAAATTCGGCATCGCCGCGCCGCGCATCCTCGTTACCGGCCTGAACCCGCACGCGGGCGAGGGCGGGTATCTGGGACGCGAGGAAATCGACGTCATCGCCCCGGCGATTGCCGCGGCGCAAGCGCGCGGCATCGATGCGCGCGGACCGTACCCGGCCGACACCCTGTTCCAGCAAAAATATCTGGCCGATGCCGACTGCGTGCTGGCCATGTACCACGACCAGGGCTTGCCCGTGCTGAAATACGCGACCTTCGGGCGCGGCATCAATATCACCCTGGGCTTGCCGCTGATACGCACCTCGGTCGACCACGGCACGGCGCTGGACCTGGCCGCGCAAGGGCTGGGGCTGGCCGATTGCCACAGCATGGAGCAGGCGCTGCAAACGGCGCTCGACATGCTGCGCGCCAGCACCCCGACCAGAGCGTAGGTCGGGTTAGCCGCAAGGCGTAACCCGACGCTGCCTGCTCAACGATCCCGCCGGCCTGTGCCGGCTTTACCGCATTGATAGAAAAAATTATGAAACACGTTGCCCGCAAACGCTTTGGCCAGAACTTCCTGCATGACCGCTTCGTCCTCGACGACATCACGGCCGCCATCGGGCCGCAGGCGGACGATGCCATGGTCGAGATCGGTCCCGGCCTGGGCGCCATGACGGAGCAGCTGCTGCGCCATTTGAAACAGATGCATGTGGTCGAGCTGGACCGCGACCTGATCGTGCGCCTGGAAAAAACCTTCAATCCGGCCAAGCTGACGATCCATTCGGGCGACGCGCTGAAGTTCGATTTCGCACAAATCCCCGTGCCAGCCGGCCAGAAGCTGCGCATCGTGGGCAACTTGCCGTACAACATCTCCAGCCCATTGCTGTTCCACCTGGCGGATTTCGCGCCGCTGGTGCAGGACCAGCATTTCATGCTGCAAAAGGAAGTCGTCGAACGCATGGTGGCCGAACCGGGCAGCAAGGCGTATGGCCGCCTGTCCGTGATGCTGCAATGGCGCTACAAAATGTCGCTGCTGTTCATCGTACCGCCGACAGCGTTTGACCCGCCGCCGAAGGTGGAATCGGCCATCGTGCGCATGATCCCCGTGGCCGAGCGCCTGGCGTGCGACCAGGCGACCCTGGAAGCGGTCGTCATGAAGGCCTTCTCGCAACGCCGCAAGGTGATCCGCAACTGCCTGGCCGGCATGTTTACGGAAGAGCAGATCAAGGCGGCAGGCATCGACCCGACCCTGCGTCCGGAGACTGTCGGGCTGGAGCAATACGTGGCGCTGGCGAATCTGCTCAAAGCACCGCAGTAATCGCAAGGGCTGGGGTCAGACCCTCTCCACCACCGGCGTCTGAGCAGGCGCCGACGTGAGCGGGGGTCTGACCCCGGCAGTGCTGGCTTAACTTAAAACCACTGGTCGACCTGCTGCAAATCCTGCCGCAGCGCTGAAAAACAGTCGTCCACATGGTGGTTGCGGCTGATTTCATTGCGCCGCATCAGGGCGATCTTGCGCTTGCAGGTGGGCTGGCGCAGCGGTGCCACGTGCAAGTCCTCGTCGTTGAGGAAGGTCGTGTACAGGCTGGGCATGATGCCCACGGCGATGCCGGCGCGCACCACGCCGTACAGCGACTCGCTGTGGATCATCTGGTACAGGCTCGACGGGCTCAAGCCATGCTGGCGCAGCGCGCTCGAGGCGAATTCCCAGATGCTGCCCTTGGTGAACACGACGATTTCCTGGCCCGCCAGTTGCTCCCAGCGCACTTCCTTCAGTGGCGCCAGCGCATGGCGTCCCGCCGTCACCAGCACCAGCTCGTCTTCAAACAGGCCCACGCTTTCCAGCGACACGGAGCCGGGCACCTCGATGCCCACGCAAAAGTCCAGCTGGCCCGAATGCAGCGCGTGCAGCAAGCCGTCGTTGGGCATGTCCGACAGGACGATTTCCACTTCGTCGCCATGCTGCTCGCAGTAGCGTGCCACCACCACAGCCGTCATCGCCATGGCGGACGGTATCGCGCCGATGCGGATGCGGTGGCGGCCGCTGCCGATGGCGCGCTGGATATCGGCAAACGTGTTGCTCGCCGTATTCAATAAATGCGTGGCGTAATCGAGCGCCAGCTTGCCTTCGCGCGTCAGTTCCAGCTGGTGGGTTGTGCGGTTAAACAACTTTTTTCCCAGCTGATTTTCCAGCAGCTTGATCGACGCGCTGAGGGCCGGCTGGGTCACGCACAATTCCTGTGCAGCCTTGCTGAAGCTGTTTACCCGGGCTAGGGTGGCAAACGCTTGCAAATGTCGTAAGGAAATCTTCTTGCTCAACTCATGCATGGGTTTTGCTTATTAGAAAAAGTAATGGATTTATAAAAATAAACAAATTTTCTTATCCCGCAATTTACCATATTCTGGACTGGTCTTAACTTGTCTTGAAGGCAACAATCTTCAGAGAAGCGCTTGCCAGGCGGCGCCGGTACTCGCGGTGGCACGCCATGCAGGGGACGCATCAATACAATAATTCCAAAAAACTCAGGGTTTATTCTTTTTAGGGTGGCGGCGATGAACAAATGGATGACGGGAACGATGGTCGTGGGTGGCTTGCTGGCGGCGCAGGGTGCGGCGCAGGCGCAAAGCAGCGTGCAAGTGTATGGCTTGCTGTCGGCCGGTATCGGCTATGTGTCGGATGAGGGTAACGGCAGCCGCACGCATGCGCTGAGCGGCACGAACCAGAATCCCCGCATCGGTTTCCGCGGCCAGGAAGACCTGGGCAACGGCACCAAGGCCATCTTCGTGCTGGAAAACGGTTTTAACGTGATGACGGGCGCGGCCTCGCAAAGCGGTCGCCTGTTCGGCCGCCAGTCGTATGTGGGCCTGTCGAGCAACGACAAGGGCACCCTGACTCTGGGGCGCCAGTATGAAGCCGTCAAGGATCTGCTGGGCCCGGTGGTCATCGCCAGTAACGGCGTGCATATCGGCGACAACGACAATGGCTACAACAACTTGCGCGTGCAAAACGCCGTCAAGTACGTCAGCCCGAACATCAGCAACGTGTCGTTCACGGGCTTGTATGGTGTCAGCGAAAATCCCCAGGATTCCAACCGCAACCGCGTCTACAGCATGGGCGCCGGCTACAAAGTCGATGCCTTCAGCTGGGCCGTCGCCTATACCAAGATGGATCATCCAAATAGCCCGGACGCGCCGAATGGCGCCATCGGCAATGACTATGGCAGCCCCTTGTTGATCTTCAACAAGAGCGCCGTCAGCGGCGCCGGCGTGAATGACCAGGCCATCGCCGGCACGGGAGGCTTTTATAATGTCGGCAAGACCAAGTTTGGCGCGCTGTACACCAACGTGCGCTACCACTACCTGGATCAAAGCAATCTGACCTTGCAAAACGTGGACTTGAACGTGAACCACAAGCTGACGGAAGCGCTGAACCTGGGCGCGTCGTATTTCTTTACCACCGGTAAATATGACGTGATCAACAAGACGCCGAAATGGCATCAGGTCAACTTCCAGGCCGATTACTTCCTGTCCAAGCGCACCGATGTGGCCATCACCTGGAGCTACCAGAAAGCGGCGGGCGACGCGACGTTCGCGCGCGTGTTCGGCTTTGGCGCCTCGGGCGGCAAGACGCAAAGCGTTCTGATCGTCGGCATGCGACATTATTTCTGAGTCTGATACATCTTTACAGGCGCTGTCCCGCAGCGCCGTCCCCTGAAAGGAAGCATCTTGAAAAAGCACCTCATGTTGGCGTTGAGCCTAGGCTTGCTGGCTAACGCCGCCCACGCGGAAAAACGCGAGCTGGTCATTTCGGCCTATCCGATTGCCCAGCCCTTGTTCATGAAGTATGTGTACGAGCCGTTCAAGGCCAAATGCGGTTGCGACATCAAGGTGGAAACGGGGAATAACGCGGATCGCATCGCCAAGCTGGTGGTGCACGCCAAAAATCCGGTGATCGACCTGGTGCTGCTGTCCGATTCCGGCATGCTGGAAGCGGCGCAAAAAGGCGTCATCCAGCCCATGGATTATGCCAAGCTGAGCAATTACAAAGCCCTGTATGACGTGGCGAAAAACCCCATCGGCGGCAACTTCGCCGTCGGCTACACCTTGTACTCGGTCGGCCTGGTGTACCGCAGCGACAAGATTGCCCCGCTGACGTCGTGGAAGGACCTGTGGCGCCCTGAACTGAAGGGCCGCGTGGCCTTCCCCGACGTGAGCACCACGCAGGGCCCGTTGATGCTGCGCATGGCCGATGCGGCCTGGGGCGGCAAGACGGACGACTACGCCACCGGTTTTGCGAAGATCGTCGGCATGAAGGGCAACGTCGTCACGTTCTCGAAGAACAGCGCGCAGCTGGCCGCCCTGTTTGCGCAAGATGAAATCTGGGCCGCGCCCGTGGCGCGCTTTACGTGGTCGCAAATGCTCAAGACGGGCCTGCCCCTGAAATGGAGCATCCCGGCCGAAGGCCAGGCGGCCGGCATGAATGTGATGGGCATCGTGGCCGGCTCGAAGAATGCTGACCTGGCGTACCAGCTGATGGATTTCTGGCTGTCCAAGGAAGTGCAGACGCAGCTGGCGACCAACCTGGTCGACTCGCCCGTCAACAAGGACGTGCGCCTGTCCGTGGCTGCCGCGCAATTCAATACCTATGGCGCCGATCAGATCACTTCGCTGAAATTCGTCAAGCCGGAAACCATCATCAAGCAGCGCAGCAACTGGATGACGCAGTGGAACAAGGCCATGAGCAAATAGTGGTGACGAGGAGAGAACACCATGTTTGCTGATCCAAAAAAGCGTCTGGGACTGCTGCTGGTCCTGCCGGCGCTGATCTTTATCGTTGTCTGCTTCCTGCTGCCCGTGCTGGCTTTGCTGGTCGACGCCTTCCGCGTCGGCGACGGCATGCAGTGGGGCGTTGACCGCTTCATTGACTTCTTCTCGCAGGAATTCAACCGCACCATCTTCTGGCGCACCCTGCGCATCGCCGCGCTGGTGACGCTCGCCTCCATCATCCTCGGTTACCCGGCCGCGCAAGCCGTGGCGCGCGTGTCGCCGAAGTGGCGCGGGCTGGTGGTCGGCATGATGATCCTGCCGCTGATGGTCTCGCCGATCGCGCGTACCTATGCGTGGATCGTGCTGCTGGGCCGTAACGGCGCCGTCAACGCGGCGCTGGTCAACATGGGTTTCACGGAAGAGCCCCAGCGTTTGCTGTTCAGCGAGTTCGCCGTGTTTGTCGGCCTGCTGCAATTGCTGCTGCCGCTGATGCTGATGTCCTTGGCGGGCGCGCTGGAAAACCTGCCGCGCGACGTGGAACCGGCCGCGGCGACTTTGGGCGCCAATCCATGGCAAGTATTCTGCAAGGTCACCCTGCCGCTGACGCAGGAAGGCCTGGTTGTCGGCGGCACCCTGGTATTTACGGGCTGCGTGACGGCCTACGTGACGCCGGCCCTGCTGGGCGGCACCAAGGTGCTGATGCTGGAAACCCTGCTCTACCAGAAGGTCAGCGTGGAGAGCGATTTCGGCGCGGCGAATGTCATCGCCGTCATCCTCGTCTGCATGACCCTGCTGGTGAATGCCGGCCTTAAACGTATTTCCTCGAGCCGGAGTTCCGTATGAAAGAAAGCCTGTTTTCGCGCGCCGTCCTGTGGCTGGTGTTTTTGTTCCTGCTGGGGCCTTTCGCCATCGTCGTGCTGGCCGGCTTTTCCGGCGGCGAGACGCTGGCGTTCCCGCCCGAGTCGTATTCGCTGCGCTGGATCCTCGAAGTGTGGTCGGCGCCCGAGTTCCGCCGCGCTTTCCAGACCAGCCTGGAGATCGGCCTGATCGCCACCGTCATCGCGCTGCTGCTGGGCATACCCGTCGCGTATGCGTTTTCGCGCATGCCGCCACCCGGTATCGGTGCCATCCGCCAGATCCTGACGTCGCCGCTGATCATTCCCGCCATCCTCGTCGGCCTGGGCTTGCTGCACCACCTGGTGCTGACGATTAACGCGCCTGTGTACGTGGGCCTGCTGATCGGCCACATCGCGCTGCTGATTCCGTATTCGGTGCGCGTCGTGTACGCCAGCCTGGTCAACCTGCGCGTGGATATCGAAGATGCCGCCATCACCCTGGGCGCGTCGCGCCTGCGGGCCTTCTTCATGATCGTGCTGCCGAATATCCGCAACGCCGTGATCGCCGCCTTCTTCCTCGCCTTCGTCACCTCGTTCAACCAGGTGCCCGTGTCGCTGTTCCTCACGGGCCCCGGCATCAGCACCTTGCCGATCGAGATGCTGGGCCATATGGAAAACAGCTTCGACCCGTCGATCGCTGCCCTGTCGACCTTGTTGGTCTTGTTCACCATGGCCTTCGTGATGGTGACCGAGAAGGTGCTGGGCATTTCTAAATACATGTAAGAGGCAACACACCATGAGTTATCTGGAACTGCACAAGCTGAACCTCGGCTACGCCAAGAACACGACGTCCGTCAAAGACCTGGACCTGCACGTCGAGCAGGGCGAACTGATCTCCCTGCTGGGCCCCAGCGGCTGCGGCAAGACCACCACCATGCGCGCCATCGCCGGCCTGATGCCGCTGCAGTCGGGCCGCATCATTTTGGATGGCCGCGAAATCGGCAAGCTGGCGCCGAACAAGCGCAATATCGGCATGGTGTTCCAGTCGTACGCGCTGTTCCCGCACCTGAACGTGTACGACAACATCGCTTTTGGTTTGCGCCTGCGCAAGGTCGCGCCGGCCCT
The DNA here is from genome assembly GCF_013372745.1 of Janthinobacterium sp. BJB401. NCBI lineage: Bacteria > Pseudomonadati > Pseudomonadota > Betaproteobacteria > Burkholderiales > Oxalobacteraceae > Janthinobacterium > Janthinobacterium sp. BJB401. The sequence continues at coordinate 44,276 of NZ_JABXFH010000037.1, forward strand.
GCTGAAAACCAAGGTGGAAGCCGTGATCGCCGCCGTCGGCCTGACGGGTTTTGAAACCCGCTTGCCGGCGCAGATGTCCGGCGGCCAGCAGCAGCGCGTGGCGCTGGCGCGCGCCATCGTCGTCGAGCCGGCCCTGCTGCTGCTCGATGAACCGCTGTCGAACCTGGACGCCAAGCTGCGCGTGCAGATGCGCGCCGAACTGCGCCGCATCCAGCGCGAACTGGGCATCACCATGCTGTACGTGACGCATGACCAGGAAGAAGCGCTGGCCCTGTCCGACCGCATCGTCGTCATGAATGGCGGGCGCATCGAGCAGCTGGCCGCGCCGGAAGCCGTCTTCAATACGCCGTCGACGCGCTTTGTCGCCAACTTCATGGGCTTTGAAAACCTGTTCGACTACCGCGACGGCGCGTTGCACCACGCGGGCGCCAGCCTGCCGTACACGTCTCCCGTCGCTGCCGGCACCACGGTGCTGGGCTGGCGTCCGGACAAGGTGCGCGTCTGCGCCTTTGATGACGCGGCGGGCCAGTATCCGGGCACCGTGCTGGCGCGTGGCTTCCTGGGCGACACCGTCGAATACCTGCTGCAAACGCCGCTGGGCCAGGTCAAGGGTATCTGTGCGGCCGGCGGCGCCGCCTGGCGCGAAGGCACTGCCGTCTCGTTCGTGCTGCCTGCCGGCAGCGCCCTGTGTTTGGCTGCGTAACCTCGTTTGGAATCATCATGGACAAACCCTTGAAAAAGATCTGGCTCGACACCGATCCCGGTTTCGACGACTGGCTGACGATGCTGCTCTTGAGTAGCAATCCGGACATCGAGTGGCTGGGCGTGAGCGTGGTGGCGGGCAATGCGCCCGTCGCCATCACCTACGACAACGCCTTGCGCATCAAGGCCCATGACGGTTTGACGGTGCCGATCTACCGCGGCTGCGAAGAGCCGCTGGCCGGCGTCATCGAAACGGCGCAGCGCATCCTCGGCGACAGCGGCATGCCGACGACGGGCGAGATCCTGCCACCCGGCGCGGCCACGGACGCTCCCGGCCACGCCGTCGATGCGCTGATTGACGCCGTGCGCAAGTATCCTGGCCAGATCACCATCATGGCGATTGCGCCGATGACCAATATCGCAACCGCGCTGGCCAAGGCGCCCGACATCGCGGAAAAAATCGTCGAAATCATTTTGATGGGCGGCTCGACCGACCAGGGCAACCATACGGCGGCGGCCGAATTCAATATCTATGCGGACCCGGAAGCGGCCGCCCAGGTGTTCCAGGCCGGCATCCCGCTACGCATGTTCGGCCTGAACCTGTGCCGCCAGCTCTTGGTGACGAATGCGGAAGTGCGGCAGCTGCGCGCCATCGGCACGCCGCGCGCGCAGCGGCTGGCCGGCTACCTGGAAGCGTATGTGCGCATCCGCAGCGCCGACGGTTCCGTGCCCATGCCCATGTACGACCCCGTGGTGGCCCTGTACCTGGAAGCGCCGCAGCTGTTCCAGTTCCAGAGCGCCCACGTGGCCATCGAATTGACGGGCGAACTGACGCGCGGCATGACGGTGTGCGAGTTCCGCGTGCCGCGCCGCGCCGCCATCAATACGCAAGTGGCGATGCTGGCCGACGGCCCGGCCGCCATCGCACTGCTGATGCAGCGCCTCGCCCGCCTTCTAGCCTGATCCACTTCATTACGAAACGAGTTTCATGTCTAATTCCCCCCTGAGCATCGAACAGTTTTTACGCGCCATGCCGAAAGTGGAGTTGCATTGCCATTTGTTCGGCACGGTGCGCCAGGCTACTTTCCGCGCGCTGGCCGCGAAGACGGGCAATGTCGTCACCCCCGAGGAAATCGACTCTTTCTACACGCGCGGCGAAAAGCCCGTCGGCGTGCTGCGCGTGCTGCGCGCGCTCGATGCGCACCTGATCGTCTCGCCGACAGACCTGTATTGCCTGGCCTACGAATACCTGGAAGACGTGCATGGCCACGGCGTGCGCTATGCGGAGTTCTTCTGGAACCCGACCGGCACCGTACGCGTCTCGGGTATCCGCTATGAGGCGGCGCAAGACGCCATCGTGGCCGCCATCCGCGACGCGCAGCGCGACTTTGGCGTGATCGGCCGTTTGATCCCCAGCATCGACCGCGAAGCGGCTCCCGCCGAAGCCGTGCAGATGGTGGAATGGATGAAGGCTTACCGCGCGCCGGAAGTCATCGGCATCGGCATCGACTACCGCGAAAACGACCGCCCGCCCGAGCTGTTCATCGAAGCTTACCGCGCCGCGCGCGAGGCCGGTTTCAAATGCACGGCGCATGCGGGCGAATTCGGCATGCCGTGGATGAACGTGGCGACGGCGATAGACGAATTGAAGGTGGACCGGGTCGACCACGGCTACACCATCGTCGACAACCCGGAACTGGCGCAGCGCTGCGTGGAGCGCGGCCTTGTCTTCACCGTGGTGCCGACCAATTCCTATTATCTGCGCACCCTGGCGCCCGAACGCTGGGCGCTCGACCACCCGATCCGCGCCATGGCCAAGCTGGGCCTGAAACTGCATCCGAACACGGACGACCCGACCCTGCACCACGTGACGCCGACGGGCGCCTGGATGATGATGCGCGAATTCGGTTTCGGCCTCGATGACATGCGCGGCTTCATGTTGAATGGCCTCGACGCGGCCTGGATAGACGAGTCCACGCGGCGCGACTGGCGCGCGGAGTTTGCGCGCGAATTCGATGCGTTGCGCGCCCGGGTCGCCGAGTAAATCAGGCCGACGCTGGCGGCGGTGCCAGCAGCGACGGAAACGCCCGCTGCGGGCAGCTTTGGCGCTCGCACACCTTGCAGCCCGTGCCGATGGGCGTGGCGCTGCTCGGGTCGTGCAAATCGAGTCCCTTCGAGTAGATCAGCCGGTGCGCCTGCGAAATGTCGCAGCCCAGCGCCACGGCAAACGTCTTGCCCGGTGCCCGAAAGCCCGGCGAGGCCGTGCTGACCTGGCGCGCGATCCACAGATAGGTGCAGCCGTCCGGCATGCTGGCCACTTGCGTGAGTACTTGTCCCGGATGGCTGAAGGCGTCGTAGACGATCCACAGCGGGCACGTGCCACCCACTCTTGAGAAATGAAAGTCCGTGGCCGACTGGCGCTTCGAGACGTTGCCTGCGCGGTCGACGCGCACGAAGAAAAACGGCAGCCCGGCCGCGTCGGGGCGCTGCATGGTGCTCAGGCGGTGGCACACGGCTTCGAAGCCCACGCCGAACTGGTGCGCCAGGCGCTCGATATCGTAGGCGCGCGTTTCCGCCGCCTGCAGGAAGCGCTGGTACGGCATCAACAGGGCGCCCGCGAAATAATTGGAAAACGCCAGGCGCGCGCTCGTTTGCGCGGCCGCGCCGGAGAGTCCCGCCGCCAGCACGAGAGCGTCGATCAGCTCGCTGTGCTCGAGCAGGCTGATTTGCGCCGCCATCTGGAAGGCGCGCTGGCCGCCCGTCAGGGTGTCGGGCAGCCACAGTATCTGTTGCTGGGCGTCGTAGCGGTGCTTGCGCACCATGCCCGCGTCGCCATCGGACAAGCGCACTGCGATGCCGTGGCGCTCCAGCAAGCGGCCTTGCAGCGCATCGAGCGTGCGCAGGGTGGGATCGAACTCGCCCGCCACCAGTTCCGCCGCCCGGTCCAGCTCATCGATGTAATTTTGCCGCCGGTTCAGGTATTCGCGCACTTCCTCGTCCGTGGACGGGGCCGCCGAGCTGGCGCCGCGGCTGCCATCGTCGAGACGCGCGGCCAGCGTGTCGGCCCGCTCCGCCATCACACGGTAGCGCCGCTGCAAGAGCAAGATCGAGCGGGCCAGCTCCGGCATGTTTTCCACCAGCATCTTGAGTTCCGCCATCGACGTGGGCGGCGCGTCCGGCAGTTCGCCGAACACGTCGCGCACGTCGGCCACGAGGCTGGCGCTGTCGTGTTCGGAAAAGATTTGCGGATCGACCCCCAGCACCGTGCCGATGCGCAGCAAAATCGGCACCGTCAGCGGGCGCTGGTTGCGTTCCATCTGGTTCAGGTAGCTGGGCGAAATGCCCAGGGACTTGGCCAGCGCCACCTGCGTCATGCGCCGTTCCTCGCGCAGCCGCTGCAGGCGCACGCCCATGAAAACCTTTGCCATCGCGTTTCCTCTTCCCCGGTTTGTGGAATCTGCAAATTTACAATATTTGCAGATTAACAGATTCAGCTTTGCATTATCTCGCATTTTCACGCCTTGTTCGCGGCGGCGATTGTGCGAATAATGCAAACAGACTGATACCCACACAAGGAGACACCGAGTGACCACGCAAACTGCAATTCCGACCGTTCCACTGTTGATCAACGGCGAGTGGGTTGAATCCCAAACCACCATCTGGCGCGACGTCGTCAACCCTGCCACGCAGGAAGTATTGGCCCGCGTACCGTTCGCCACGCCGGACGAAGTCAACGCGGCCATCGCCTCGGCCCAGCGCGCCTTCAAAACCTGGCGCAAGACGCCGATTGGCGCGCGCGCGCGTATCTTTTTGAAGCTCCAGCAGCTGATCCGTGAAAACATGGCCGATCTGGCCGCGACGCTCACCATGGAACAGGGCAAGACCCTGCTCGACGCGGAAGGCGACGTCTTCCGTGGCCTGGAAGTGGTGGAGCATGCCGCCAATATCGGCACCCTGCAAATGGGTGAATATGCGCAAAACGTGGCCGGCGGCGTCGATACCTACAGCGTGATGCAGCCGCTGGGCGTGTGCGCCGGCATTACCCCGTTCAATTTCCCTGCCATGATCCCGCTGTGGATGTTCCCGATGGCGATTGCCTGTGGCAACACTTTCGTGCTGAAACCATCGGAGCAAGACCCGCTCGTGACGGAAAAACTCGTGCGCCTGGCCTTGCAGGCTGGCATCCCGGCCGGCGTGCTGAACGTGATACACGGCGGCGAAGACGTCGTCAATGCCCTGTGCGACCACCCGAACATCAAGGCGATCTCGTTCGTGGGATCGAGCAAGGTGGGCACGCACGTGTACCAGCGCGCCAGCCTGAACGGCAAGCGCGCGCAATGCATGATGGGTGCCAAGAACCACGCCGTCGTCTTGCCGGACGCCAATAAAGAACAGACCCTGAACCAGTTGCTGGGCGCAGGCTTCGGCGCGGCCGGCCAGCGCTGCATGGCCGCCTCGGTCGCCGTGCTGGTGGGCGAGGCGCGCGAGTGGCTGCCGGAATTATCGGCCAAGGCGCAGACCTTGACGGTGGGCGCGGGCAAGGACAATCCTGACCTGGGTCCCGTCATCTCGTGCGCGGCAAAAGAGCGCGTCTTCAGCCTGGTCGCCAAGGGCATCGAACAGGGCGCCGTGCTGACCCTCGATGGCCGCGACGTCAAGGTCGATGGCTACCCGAACGGCAACTTCGTCGGACCGACGATTCTGTCTGGCGTGAAACCGGGCATGGCCGTGTATGACCAGGAAATCTTTGGCCCCGTGCTGATCGTCGTCGAAGTCGACACGCTCGATGAAGCGATTGCCCTGGTCAACGCGAATCCGAACGGCAACGGCACGGCGCTGTTCACGCAAAGCGGCGCGGCCGCCCGCTACTTCCAGGAAGAAATCGACGTGGGCCAGGTCGGCATCAACGTGCCCATTCCCGTGCCCGTTCCCCTGTTCAGCTTTACGGGCTCGCGCGGCTCCAAGCTGGGAGATTTGGGTCCGTTCGGCAAGCAAGTCGTGCTGTTCTACACGCAGACGCAAACGATTACCCAGCGCTGGTTCACGGACGCTGCCTCGGTGGGCAAGGTCAACACCACCATCAGCCTGAAATAAGGAGCTGGCATGGACTTTGAACTGAGCGACGAGCAGCGCGAGTTCCAGCAGGCGGCGCGCGCGTTTGCCGAAGGCGAACTGGCGCCGCACGCGGCCCATTGGGACGCGGAATCGATTTTTCCTGTGGAAACGATAGCCAAGGCGGGCGAGATGGGCTTTTGCGGCCTGTACACGCCACAGCGCTGGGGCGGCCTGGGCCTCTCCCGCCAGGATGCGGCCATCGTGTTTGAAGAGCTGGCCGGCGGCTGCACCTCGACCACGGCTTACATCACCATCCACAACATGGCCACCTGGATGCTATCGCGCTGGGGCCAAGAAGCCCTGTGCGACGAGTGGGTGCCGGCCCTGGCCGCCGGGCAGAAGCTGGCCAGCTATTGCCTGACGGAACCGCAATCCGGTTCCGACGCGGCATCGTTGCGCACCAAAGCCGTCAGGAATGGCGACTTTTATGTACTCGACGGCACGAAAGCCTTCATTTCCGGCGCGGGCCAGACGGATATGCTGATCGTCATGGCGAGAACCGGCGGCGAGGGCGCTGGGGGTATTTCCGCGTTTGCCGTGCCGGCCAACTTGCCCGGCATCGTGTATGGCAAGAAAGAAGAAAAGATGGGCTGGAACAGCCAGCCCACGCGCATCATCAGCTTCGACCAGGTGAAAGTGCCGGCGGCTAACTTGCTGGGCGCGGAAGGCGAAGGCTTTGCCATTGCCATGAAGGGCATCGATGGCGGGCGCATCAATATCGCCGTGTGCTCGGTGGGCACGGCGCAGGCGGCCCTCACGCGGGCGCAGGTGTACATGAAGGAGCGCACGCAGTTCGGCCGCGAACTGGCGCAATTCCAGGCTCTGCAATTCAAGCTGGCCGACATGCTGACGGAACTGGTGGCGGCGCGCCAGATGGTGCGCCTGGCAGCCTGGAAACTGGACCAGGAAAGCCCGGACGCCACGGCGTATTGCGCCATGGCCAAACGTTTCGCCACGGATGCCGGTTTTAATGTGGCCAACGATGCGCTGCAATTGCACGGCGGCTATGGCTACATTCGCGAGTATCCGCTCGAGCGCCACGTGCGCGACACGCGGGTGCACCAGATCCTGGAAGGGACGAATGAAATCATGCGCCTGATCGTCGCGCGAGCGATTTTGAAAGACGGCGCCACGGAGACCTTACGATGAGCAAAGTGTATACAAATTTACTGCTGGAACGCCGTGGCCATACGGCCCTGGTGACGCTTGACAACCCGCCCGCCCACACGTGGACCCTGGCCAGCCTGAACGCGCTGACGCAGCTGGTGGCCGACCTGAACGCGGATCCGGACGTGTACGCGCTGGTGATCACGGGCGGCGGCGCCAAGTTCTTCTCGGCCGGTGCGGATCTGAAAGTGTTTGCCGATGGCAATAAGGACACGGCGTTCGCCATGGCCGCCGCGTTTGGCGAGGCCTTCGAGGCGCTGTCCGCGTTTCGCGGCGTCAGCATTGCCGCCATCAATGGTTATGCCATGGGCGGCGGGCTCGAATGCGCGCTGGCCTGCGATATCCGTATTGCCGAAGAACATGCGCAGATGGCCTTGCCGGAAGCATCGGTCGGTTTGCTGCCGTGCGCGGGCGGCACGCAGCATTTGCCGTGGCTGGTGGGCGAAGGCTGGGCCAAGCGCATGATTTTATGCGGCGAGAGAGTCGATGCGGCCAAGGCGCTGGCCATCGGCCTTGTGGAGGAAGTTGTGCCCACCGGCAAGGCTGCCGCCACGGCGCTGGCCCTGGCCGCCAAGGTGGCGCGCCAAAGTCCCAGCAGCGTGACGGCGTGCAAGACCCTGATCCAGGGCGCGCGCAGCCATCCGCTGGTCAACTCCTTGCCCGATGAACGCACCCTGTTCCTCGGCCTGTTCGATACGCAAGACCAGAAAGAGGGTGTGCAAGCGTTCCTGGAAAAACGTCCGGCGGAGTGGAAGAATGGTTGAAACTACTGTGGCTGAAACCTTGCTTGAAACAGTGAAACTGGAAGAACGCGACTGTCCTGGCGGCATGAAGCTGGGCGTCATCACCCTCGACGCGCCAAAGTCCTTGCATGCCCTGAACCTGGACATGATACGTGCCATCGATGGCGCCCTCGTGCGCTGGGCCAGTGACGACGCCATCGCCTGCGTGGTGCTGCAATCGTCGACCGACAAGGCCTTCTGTGCCGGCGGCGACGTGCGCAGCCTGCGTACGGCCATCGTCGAGCAGCCGGATGTCGTGCCGAACCCGCAGGCGCTGGCCTTCTTTGCCGAGGAATACCGGCTCGACCACCGCATCCATACGTATGCGAAACCGCTGCTGGTGTGGGGCGGCGGCATCGTCATGGGCGGCGGGCTGGGCCTGATGGCGGGCGCCAGCCACCGTGTCGTGACGGAAAGCACGCGCATCGCCATGCCGGAAATCACGATCGGCCTGTTCCCCGACGTGGGCGGCAGCTGGTTCCTGGGCCGCATGCCGGGGCGCAGCGGACTGTTCCTGGGGCTGACGGGGGCGCCGATGAACGCGGCCGACGCCCTGTTCACCGGTCTGGGCGACTATTTCCTGCGCCAGGAAGAGCGCGCCATGGTGCTCGACTCGCTGGCGCTGGCGCAATGGCAAGCCAGCCCGCAGGCGAACAGCGAGCAGCTGAACCGCTTGCTGCGCGGCTTCTCGGCGCCGGCGTCCATGCTGCCCGTCTCGGAAGTGCGCGCCAACTTCGACGCCATCGCCGTGCTGACGCAAGCGCCCACCTTGCCTGAAGTGGTGGCGGCCATTGCCGCGTATGACGGCGATTCGGCCTGGCTGCAAAAGGCGGCCCACTCGCTCGACAAGGGCGCGCCCACTTCGGCCGCCTTGGTGTGGGCCATGCGCGACCGCACACGCCACATGAGTCTAGCGCAAGTGTTCCAGCTGGAATTGATTGTTGCCGTGCAATGCTGTGCCCATGCCGATTTCCGCGAAGGCGTGCGCGCCTTGCTGATCGACAAGGACAACGCGCCGCAATGGCAGCCGGCCAGCCTGGCCGAGGTCAGCGGTGCGTATCTCAATGAATATTTCGCGGCGCCATGGGATAGCCATCCTTTGCGCGACCTGCATTAAAAGAACAACAGGAGATTTTTACCATGCAACATATCGCTTTCATCGGCTTGGGCAACATGGGCGCGCCGATGGCCCGCAATCTGGTGGCCGCCGGCTTCCACGTGTCCGTGTTCGACCTGGCGCCGGCGGCAGTGGCGTCCCTCGTTGAGGCGGGCGCCACGGCGGCTGCGTCCGCCAGCGCGGCCGTGCAGACGGCCGACGCCGTCATCACCATGTTGCCAGCCAACAAGCACGTGCAGGAACTGTACCTGGCGGCCGGCGGCGTGCTGGACTCGGCCAAGCCCGGTGCCTTGTTCATCGATTGCAGCACCATTGCGGCCGATGTGGCGCGCCAGGTAGCGCAAGCGGCTGGCGAGCGCGGCTTTGCCATGATCGATGCGCCCGTCTCGGGCGGCACGGCGGGCGCGGCGGCCGGCACCCTGACCTTTATCGTCGGCGGTAGTGTAGCGGCCTTGCAGCAGGCGCGGCCTTTGCTGGAAAAGATGGGCAAGAACATCTTCCATGCGGGCGAGGCGGGCGCGGGCCAGGTGGCGAAGATTTGCAACAACATGCTGCTGGGGATCTTGATGGCGGGGACGGCCGAGGCGCTGAACCTGGGCGTGGCGCATGGCCTGGACCCGAAAGTGTTGTCCGATATCATGGCCAAGAGTTCGGGCCGCAACTGGACCCTGGAAGTGTACAACCCGTGGCCCGGTGTCATGGACGGCACGCCTGCTTCGCGCGATTACACGGGCGGCTTCGGCACGGCGCTGATGCTGAAAGACCTGGGCCTGGCGCAGCAGTCGGCCCTGTCGGCGAACGCGCCCACGCCCTTGGGCGGGCTGGTGCGGCAGTTGTACCAGATGCATGCGCAAGCCGGTTATGCGCAGCAGGATTTCTCCAGCATCGTGCAAATGTTGCAGCCGGGCTTGAATAAACCCGTTTGAGGAATTTTGGGCAAAAAAAAGCCCGCTGGTAAAAGCGGGCTAAATCCAATTCTTGGAAGAGTTGGAGGAGACAGATGCATTATGCTGCATCGCCACATATAACTCCAATTTATCTTTGGAATATCAACTATAGATTTCCGTGATATCTCTTCCCGGTAGCCGCGCAGCGGCTACCGTTGCCGCCACTCAGGCCGGATTGCAAACGATCTGCACCGTCGTCACATTCGCTTCGCCCATGGTGCCGCCGCCCGTGCCTGGCTGTACCGAGCACTTCAGCCCCTTTGGCTGGGTTTCGGAGACGCTGATGCCATAGGTGTCGCCATAGGCGACCGAGCCGGACATGGTAAAGGTCGTGGCGTCCTTGGCCACCGTTGTTGTCGTACTGCCGTTAATCAGCACCAGGCCGTCCACCGTCAGGCCGGAAACCGTGCCGCCCACGGTATATCTGTTTTGCGAGCAAGTAACCGCGGCGCTGATATTGATGTAATGGCCAGCCGAACCGGAACCACCGCTGATGCCGCAAGTCATGTGGGCTGGTTGTTTATTGACGGTGATGTTGTAGTCGGTGCCATAGTCGATGCGCTTGCCGAAGGTAAACGACGTTTTGCCCGCAGGAACCGGCAGGGTGTCGCTGCCATTGGCCAGGATCAGTCCTTCATTGTTCAAGCCTGTGATGGTGCCGCTGACATCATACGAGGCCTTGCCGCCGCAAGCGGCCAGTCCCAGGGTCAGCAGCAGTGCGGCGAGTGGGCGCAAGCAGGATAACTTCATGTATTTCTCCAAAAAATAGGTGACGGATCGCAAGGATTACTGCGGCGTGCAGTCAAGTGTGGCCGCGGTCGTGGCGGCGGAGCCCATCGTGCCGACCGTATCGCTGCCGTCCGCACTGCTGGAACCCTGGAAGCGGCACTTCAGGCCCGTTGGCTGAGCCAGTATGGAAATGCCGTACGCGGCGCCGTCATCAACACTTGCGAATTCGTAGGCGGTGGCGCCAGCCAGCAGGGTGGTGCCGTTGGGGCCCATCACCAGACGCAAGCCATCGGCGCTCAGGCCCGTGACCGTGCCGCGAAGCGGGTAGGTATTGGTCTTGCAGATCACCTGGGCCGTGGTCACGGAGTAGCTCGATGCCTTGCCGACGCCATTGATAATCGTGCAAACGGCGCCCTTGGGCTGTTGCGCGATGGTGATGTCGTAGCGGTCATCGTTCTTGACCAGCTTGGTGAAAACAAACTGGCCCTGGCCCGCAGGGACCGGCAAGCGTTCCCCGTCATTCTGGAGAATCAGGCCATCCTTGGCCAGACCGCCAACCGTGCCTTGCAGATACAGGTTGCCGCCGCTGCCGCCGCAGGCTGCCAGTGTGGCGGCGCAAGCCGCCGCCAGCATCGAGCGCAGGTACAAATTTTTCATACAGTCTCCAAAACGAATTAGGTTGGGTAGCGCAACGCGGACGCTGGCGCCGCATTGGAATGGCGCCTATTTTAGTCTATCTGGCAAGCTGAATGATCTTGCCTTGTATCACCCTGTAACAATTTTTCGCCGGGAAGCGCTGGCCCGGCCCCATTTCACGGGGGCGCAGCCATGCCGGCGGCGGCGATCGGTGCGACAATAGCTATACCCTGCGCACTGTGACGCAGCATCCCATTGTGAGTCCCATGTCCCTTGCTCCTGTAAAACCCGCCGTGCCGCCCAAGGCCATCCTCTTCGACCTCGACGATACCTTGTGGCCCATCGCGCCCGTGATTGCCGCCGCCGAAACCCTGCTGCACGACTGGCTGGCCACGCATGCACCCAAGGTGGCGCAGCAGTTTTCCATCGAGCTGCTGCGCCAGCACCGTCTGGCCATGCTCAATGAACAACCGCATTTCCATGGCAACCTGATCGAGTTGCGCCGCGCGGGCCTGCTGGCCGCCTTCGAGGCGGCCGGCGAGGATCCCGCCCTGGTCGACGGCGCCATCGCGCAGTTCCTTGCGGCCCGTCATCGCGTCCAGCCATATGACGACGTCTTGCCGGGCCTGGCCTGGATGGGCCAGCGCATGCTGGTCGGCTCCATCTCGAATGGCAATGCGGACCTTGAAATTATCGGCCTGGCGCAGCATTTCAAGGTATCGATCGCCGCCAGCGACTTTGGCGTGGCCAAGCCCGACGCCAGCATCTTCCTGGCCGCTTGCGCCGCGCTGGACGTGGCGCCCCATGAAGCCGTGTATGTCGGCGACGATCTGTATTTCGATGTGACGGGAGCGCAGGGGGCGGGCATGCGTGCCGTGTGGATGAACCGCAAGGGCAGCGATGCCCACCTGGCCGCCGGCGTGCAGCCCGACGCCATCTGCGCCAACTTTGATGAATTGCTGTTGTGGCTGCAGGGGCAACTGGAAGATTGATCGCCGCGGGACGAGCGAACGTGCATAATAGGCGCTGTTGCTGCACGTTCGGCCGCTTTCGTTGCCGCTTTTCTAAAAAATACTTGCTAAGAAATACTTGCCTAAATAAAACACCATGCAACTCGATACACGTGCCCAAACACTGCTGAAAGCCCTGGTCGAGCGATATATCGCCGACGGCCTGCCGGTCGGTTCGCGCGCCTTGTCGAAAATTTCCGGCCTCGACCTGTCGCCAGCCACGATCCGCAACATCATGGCTGACCTGGAAGAGCTCGGTTATGTCTCCAGTCCGCACACCTCGGCCGGACGCATCCCCACGCCGCGCGGCTACCGCATCTTTGTCGACACCTTGCTGACTGTCCGGCATCTGGATGAGCATCTGGTGGAGTCGCGCATGCGCCTGCAGACGCCGCAGCCGCAAAAGACCATCGCCAACGCGGCGCAGATGTTGTCGTCGCTGTCGCAGTTCGCCGGCGTCGTGCTCAGCCCGCGGCGCGAATCCGTGTTCCAGCAAATCGAATTCTTGCGCCTGTCCGAAAAACGCATCCTGCTCGTCATCGTCGCCCCCGGCGGCGACGTGCAGAACCGTTTATTGCTGACGGAAGCCGACTATACGCCGGCGCAACTGGTGCAATCGGCCAACTATATCAATCAGAATTATGGCGGCCTGTCCTTCGACGCCGTGCGCGTGCGCCTGCAGGGCGAATTGCGCCAGCTGCGCGACGATATGGGCAGCCTGATGCAGGCGGCCGTGGAAGCGGGCAGCGAAGCGATGGCCGACCATAGCGACGACATGGTGATTTCCGGCGAGCGCAACTTGCTCAGCGTGAGCGATCTGTCATCGAATATGCATTCGCTGCGCCAGATGTTCGACATGTTCGAGCAAAAAACGGGTTTGATGCAGCTGCTCGACGTGTCGAGCAAGGCGACGGGCGTGCAGATTTTCATCGGCGGCGAATCGAACCTGGTGCCGATGGATGAAATGAGCGTGGTGACGGCGCCGTATGAAGTCAACGGCAAGATCGTGGGAACGCTGGGAGTGATCGGGCCGACGCGCATGGCTTACGAACGCGTCATCCCGATTGTCGATATCACGGCCAAGTTGCTGTCAAGCGCGCTCAGCCATCATTGATCGTACTGCCTGACGCGCCAGCCGCTCCGTGGGAGCGGCAAGCGTGGATCAGGCGGTTTTGTGCGGGCAAGCTGTCTTGGTGCAGTTGCCGTAGATGGCCAGGGCGTGTTCGGCGATCTTGAAGCCGCGCTCCTCGGCCACTTTTTGCTGGCGGATTTCGATTTCTTCGTCGAAGAATTCTTCGACCCGGCCACAGTCGAGGCACACCAGGTGGTCGTGGTGGGAGCCTTCGTTGAGTTCGAAAATCGCCTTGCCGGTTTCAAAATGGTTGCGGTTGAGCAAGCCAGCCTGTTCGAATTGGGTCAGGACGCGGTAGACAGTTGCCAAACCGACATCCATATTGTCGGCCAGCAGAATTTTATACACGTCTTCCGCGGTCAGGTGGCGTACCGGGCTACTCTGGAAGATATCGAGTATCTTCAGCCGTGGCAGGGTGGCTTTCAGGCCGCTTGCCTTGAGATCACTAGGATTGTTACTCATGTTTGTTGCTCGTATGTGGGTCAGGTGCTTTATCATATAGCGTTTTGTCGGGGAGTGCCAAAATATGCTTTTTTTTGGCGGGCCGGTCACTCCTGGCGTTTTGTTCATCCAATTGAGGTCATTTATGCGCGTAACACCGGCTGTATTGCCATCTCTCTGGCACCGTATTTCATTTCGAGCACCAGTCGTGGCAGGCATGGTCTGTGTCGCGCTGGCCATGTCCGGCTGCGCCAGCCGTGGCATTCTGGGCGAAAAGCCGGCAGCTGCTCAAAAAGAAGGCAAGGAACTGGTTCCCGAACAGGGCGCACAAACGACCACCATCACGCCGCTGCAAAAATTCATGTGGTTTTTCTCGCCCTACCGTCCTGACATTCAACAAGGCAACTTTGTCTCCGAAGAGATGCTGGCCCAGTTGAAAGTGGGCATGACGCGTGACCAGGTGCGTTTCGTCCTCGGCACCTCGCTGCTGACCGATATCTTCCATGCCGACCGCTGGGATTACCCGTTCCGCCTGGCCCGGGGCAGTGGCGAAACCACCAGCAGCCGCGTGGTCGTGTACTTCGGCAAGGATGGCAAGGTTGAACGTTTCGAAGGCGGCAACTTGCCGACGGAAAAAGAATACATCGACCGCATCGCCGGTCCGTCGCCATTCGCCAAGGTTGCCAAGGCTGACGCGCCTGCCGCCGCCGTGCCATCGCCCGTGGCGCCAAGCGCCGTGCCGGTGCCGGCCGATGCCGCGCCAGCCATTCCTGTGAGTAAGCCTGCGCTTGTACCTGCACCTGCAACGGCGCCTGCCGCCGAGCCTGCACCCGCTGCCGAACCCACCAAATAAGTTGTTGTAAGAGAATAAAATGACTGAACTGAAAATTGCCATCGCTGGCGCCAGCGGCCGTATGGGCCATATCCTGATCGAAGCCGTCAGCAACGCGCCTGACGCTGTTCTCGCTGGCGCGCTGGACCGCGCTGGTTCGCCGTCCGTTGGCCAGGATGCCGCCGCCTTTCTCGGTAAACCTGCCGGCGTGCTGATCGAATCCGACTTGGCCACCGGCCTGGCCGGCGCCGATTACCTGATCGACTTCACGCGTCCCGAAGGCACTTTGCAGCACCTGGCGTATTGCGCCGAGCATGGCATCAAGATGATCATCGGCACCACCGGTTTCGATGACGCTGGCAAGGCTGCGATTGCCGCCGCCGCCGAAAAGACGGCCATCATGTTCGCGCCGAACATGAGCGTGGGCGTGAACGTCACCATGAAGCTGCTGGAACTGGCCGCGAAAAGCCTGTCCGAAGGCTATGACATCGAGATCATCGAAGCCCATCACCGCCACAAGGTCGATGCGCCGTCGGGCACGGCCCTGCAAATGGGCGAAGTGGTGGCCGGTGCCCTGGGCCGCGACTTGAAGGAATGCGCCGTGTACGGCCGCGAAGGCGTGACGGGCGAACGCGACCCGTCGACCATCGGCTTTGCCACCATCCGCGGCGGCGATATCGTCGGCGACCATACGGTGCTGTTTGCCGGCATCGGCGAGCGCATCGAGATCAGCCACAAGTCGAGCAGCCGCGTCACCTACGCCCACGGCGCCCTGCGCGCCGCGCGTTTCCTGGTCGACAAGCCGACCGGCCTGTTCGACATGCAGGACGTGCTGTCGCTGAAGAACTGAGGAAGATATGGCCACTGCCATCCTGAATGGAAAAGACATCACCGACGTAGCGAGCTTTCACGCGCAATGCGTGCCAGCCTTCGGTTTCCCCGAGTTCTACGGCAACAGCATGGATGCCTGGGTCGATTGCCTCAGCTATCTGCGCGACGACGAAAACATGACGCAGTTCCGTTTGAAACCAAACGAAGTGCTCGACATCGTTGTGCAGGATGCGGAAGCGATGAAGGCGCAAGTGCCGGATTTACTGGAAGAAATCACGTTCTGTATCGCCGGCATCAATGAGCGCTATGAGGATTATGGCGAGAAGCCGGCGTTGAAGCTGACCCTGAAATAATTGTCGTATCACCCCAACGGCGAAATACCGGGGTCGGACCCTCAG
>NZ_JABXFH010000038.1:0-59485 GCF_013372745.1 Janthinobacterium sp. BJB401
CCGGTTATGGAAGTCAGAAATGACAATAATTTATTACGCCCTACTTAGCATCACCACCTGGAAGCGATGCCATGGCCACACTGGAATTCTGGTTCGATTTCGGCAGCAACTACAGCTACCTGAGCGCCATGCGCATCGAAGCGCTGGCGCGTGAAAAGAAGGTGCACGTGATCTGGAAACCCTTCCTGCTGGGCGTCGTCTTCAAGGCGCTGGGCTGGCAGACATCGCCCTTCATCTTGCAAAAACTCAAGGGTGATTACACGTGGCGCGACATGGCGCGCCAGTGCGAAAAGTACGCATTGCCATGGCAGCAACCGAGCTCCTTTCCCCGCACGGCCCTGCTGCCCATGCGCGTGGCGCTGATCGGCGCGGACCAGGGCTGGATCGCGCCGTTTGCGCGCGCCATGATGACGATGAATTTTGCCGCGGACCGCGATATCGACAACATCGAGGCCGTCAGCGAGGCCTTGGAGGAGCTGGGCCTCGATGCGCGCGCCGTCCTGGCGCTGGCTTTGACACAGGACAACAAGCTGCGCCTGCGCCGCCAGACTGAGCAGGCACAAGCGCTGAACCTGTTCGGCGCCCCCAGCTTCATCAGCAACGGGGAATTATTCTGGGGCAATGACCGGCTCGAGGATGCACTGCTGAATGCAGCAGCCAGCCGTCGTTAAACTCAGTTCCCCGCCAGCGCCGCGATCTCTTTCTGCATGTTTTCAATGGCCCGCGCGTTGTACTGGTCGGCAAAATACGCATCGCCAAACAGCTGGCCCGCCTGCGCCTTGGCGCTCAGGTGCTGCAGGGCCAGGCCCCGCTGCTCGTTGAAGCGCACGGGGTCAACATGCGCGTATTCGCGGACGATGGCTTGCGTGTAGGCTTGATACACCTCTTCATCCTGCCCCAGGATGGCCAGGTCTGCGCTGAGCATGGCGTCCTTCAGCGCGTGGCTGATGCCGGGCCCCTGGAAGTGGTCGGTGGCGCGTATCAGTTGCGCCACATCCTGGTTGTCTCCGGCATCGAGGCCGCTGGCCAGCCACAGCTGGGCACTCGCCTCTTCGCTCGAATACAGGGCATCGTCGTCGTGGCTGTAGACGGCGTCGTGGAACCAGAACGCCTTTTTCACCAGCGCACTGTCGCGCTTGGGCGCAAAGGTATTGTCGGCCCACACGCGGATCTCGGACAAGCCGTGCACCAGATGGTCGAGGTTGTGATAGTGGCGGTCCGCGCCGCCATACGCCTGCGGCCCCGTCAGGTGGGCGAACCAGTGATCCGCCAGCGCGATGTCCGCTAGCGAGGCGGTGGCGTAGTTCCACAGCGCTTCCCACTCCTTGCGCAGGCAGTCGAGTATCCACGCCTGGTAGGCGGGACCGGGGACGAATTTCTTCATGGTCCAGTTCCAGCCGACGGGGCCTTCCAGCGCCTTGACGAAGCTGGAGCTGACGGAACCGAGGTCGCGCGGCGGCATGACGAAAATCGTCTTGGCGCCCTGCAGCACGTCCACATTGGTTTGCTGGATCAGGTTTTCATAATCAAAATCGGCCGTCGTGCGGATGCCGCGGATCAGGTAGTCGCAGCCATGCTTTTTCGCCGCGCGCGCCGTATAGTCGCCCTTGACGATAACCACCTGCACATTGTCCCAGCCGCACTCGCGCGCGCTCTGTTCGATGATGCGCTTGCGGTCTTCGGCGGGGAATTGCGGCTTCTTGGCGGGGTTTTGCGACAGGAACACGATCACCTCGTCGGCGAGCGAACGCGCTTCGCCGATCACCCACATGTGGCCGTTGGTGATGGGGTCGAGGGTGCCTGAAAAGCCGATCTTCTGCATGCTGCGCTCCGTTTGCTTGATTGCTTATTGCGCAGACAATATATGCCAGCGGCGCGCGCGTCAATGCAACATGCCAAAGATCATGATCAAAACGTTATTTTTTCACGGCTTGCGGGAATTCCACGCGCACGCACAGGCCGCCCAGGCGCTCGGATTTATCCAGCACCAGGCGCGCGCCATGGCGCTCGGCGATGGCCTTGATGATGGCCAGCCCCAGGCCGCTGCCGTTGGCGTCCGTGCCGGGCACGCGGTAGAAGCGGCTGAAGACGCGCTCGCGCTCTTCGGGCGGAATGCCGGGGCCGTTGTCTTCCACCGACAAGGTCACGCCGACGGGGCTGGCGCGCAGGTCGATATCGACCGTGCCGCCCTGCGGCGTGTACTTGATGGCGTTGTCGACCAGGTTGCGCAGCATGATGTTGAGCGCATCGGCCTGCCCCGCCACCTTGGCCGCATCCATGTGGTGCAGGCCCAGGTCGATCTTGCGCGCCTGCGCGATACCGGCCATGTCACCCAGCGCCCGCTTGACGACATCGTTCAAGTCCACCGCCTGCAGCTGGTCGCCGCTGGCGGCGCTCGCTTCCTGGCGCGCCAGCACCAACAGCTGCTCGACCAAGCGCGTGGCCCGCTCGATGCCGGCGCTCACGCGGCTGATCGCCAGGCTGCGCTTTTCTTCCGATTCGGCCCGTTCCAGGCTCAATACCTGCAATTTGAGGGCAGCCAGCGGCGTGCGCAATTCATGCGCGGCGTCGGCGACAAAGTGCTGCTGCGCGTCGAACGCCGTTTTCACGCGCCCGAACAGCAGGTTCAGTTCATGCACCAGCGGGCGCACTTCGTCGGGCAAGCCCGCTTCCGAAACGGGCGACAGATCGTCCGCCTGGCGCGCCGCCACCTGCTTGCGCACGCGCGAGACGGGCGCCAGCGAACCGCTGACGACCCACCAGACGACGAGCATCAATATCGGCGCCATCAGGGCAATCGGCCCCACCGTGCGCAGCGCCAGGCTGCCGGCCATGCGCTTGCGCACGGCCATGTCCTGGGCGATCTGCACGGTCTGGGAACTGGTTTGCACGGAGAAGATGCGGTAAGTCGTGCCGTTGGCCTTTACATTCGAAAAGCCCAGCACGGCGCGCTGCGGCAATTCCGCGCGCGTGATCGAACGGAAGACCTGCACGCCGTCCGGCGTCCATACCTGCACCACCATGTCATTGTTGACGGGGTCGGCCGGCAAGGCTTGCGCATGGTTGGCCAGCGGCGCGCCGGAGCGCAGCGACAGGGCCATCTGCTGCATGTGATAATCAAAAATCTGGTCGGCGTCGTACAGGGCGCTGCGGTAGGC
Source organism: Janthinobacterium sp. BJB401 (assembly GCF_013372745.1). NCBI lineage: Bacteria > Pseudomonadati > Pseudomonadota > Betaproteobacteria > Burkholderiales > Oxalobacteraceae > Janthinobacterium > Janthinobacterium sp. BJB401. The sequence continues at coordinate 3,159 of NZ_JABXFH010000038.1, forward strand.
GATCGACGCTTGCGCCAGGGCCGCCATGATGATGGCCGCCAGCAAAAACCACAGCAGACGGCCGCGCAGCGAATGCGTCACCGTGACCTTCATCCTCATGCCTTGGGCACCATGTAGCCGAGGCCGCGCACGTTCTGGATCAAGTCGCTGCCCAGTTTCTTGCGCAAGCCGTGGATATACACTTCCACGGCATTGCTGTTGACTTCATCCTTCCAGCTGTACAGTTTTTCTTCCAGCTGCGCCCGCGACAGCACGATGCCGGGACGCGCGATCAGCGCTTCCAGCACGGCCCATTCGCGCGCCGACAGGTTGACGGGATGGCCCTCGGCGATCACTTCGCGCGTCAGCGGATTGATGGACACGCCCTGGTGTTCAAAGATCGGTTCCGGCCGCCCCGAGGCGCGCCGCAGCAAGGCGCGTATGCGCGCCAGCAATTCGTCGAGGTCATACGGTTTGAGCACGTAATCGTCGGCGCCCGCGTCCAGGCCCGCGATGCGCTGCTCGACGGCGTCGCGCGCCGTGGCCACCAGCACGGGCGTGTCGAGCTTGCGCAAACGCATCGAGCGCAGCACGTCGAGGCCATCCTTGCGCGGCAAGCCCAGGTCCAGCAATACCAGGTCATAGGTCTGCGTCTGCAGGGCCGTATCGGCCATGTCGCCATCCTTGACCCAGTCCACCGCGTAATGCTCGGCGCGCAGCAAATCGAGCACCACTTCGCCGATCATCGTATCGTCTTCTACCAGCAATAAGCGCATGGCTGCTCCTTGTTCAATTTTTCACCCCAAAGGCGAAAAACCGGGGTCGAACCCTGAGGGTTCGACCCCAGTATTTGCCCTTGGGTTTGCTTCTTCATTAACCTAAACGTACGGGAATAAAAATCTTGTCCGGTCCCCGCTGTATCAGCAAGGCGACCGACTTGGCGGATTTTTCCACCACGTCGCGCACCTGCTCGACCGTGTTGACGGGACGGCCATTGACCGACAATAGCACGTCGCCCGGCTGCACTCCGGCATTCGCGGCAGCACCGCCCGCGTCTTCCACCAGCAGGCCGGCGCTGATGCCCGCCTCGCGTTTTTCATCCGATTGTAACGGACGCAGGGCCAGGCCCAGCTTTACCTTGCCGGCGGCGCTGTCGCTCTTCGCCACTTCGGCCACCTTGTCGGCCGCATTGCCCAGGGTTGCCGTCAGGCTCACGATCTTGCCGTCACGCCAGACATCCATGCTGATCTTGTCGCCTGGCAAAGAGGTACCCACCAGCGCCGGCAAGTCGGCCGAGCCGATGATGCGCTGGCCATTCACCTTGCGCACCACGTCGCCCGATTTCAGGCCCGCCTTGTCGGCCGGGCTGCCCCGCTCCACATTGGCGACCAGCGCGCCTTCCGGCGTGGCCAGCTTGAACGAGTCGGCAAAGCCCTGGTTGACTTCCTGCACCGTCACGCCCAGCTTGGCATGGCTGGCCTTGCCTGTGGCGACGATCTGGTCCTTGATACGGCCGGCCAGGTCGATGGGGATGGCGAAGGACAAGCCCTGGAAGCCGCCCGTCTGGCTGTAGATCTGCGAATTGATGCCGACCACTTCGCCGCGCGTGTTGAACAGCGGGCCGCCCGAGTTGCCGGGATTCACCGCCACATCGGTCTGGATGAACGGCACGTTGCTGTCGTCCGGCAGGGAACGGCCCTTGGCGCTGACGACGCCGGCCGTCACCGTGCTGTCGAAGCCATACGGCGAACCGATGGCCAGCACCCACTCGCCCACCTTCAGGTCGCTGGAATGGCCGAGCGGCACGATGGGCAGGTTGTTGGCGTCAATTTTCAATACTGCGATGTCCGTCTTCGGATCCGTACCCAGCACCTTGGCGCGGAATTCGCGGCGGTCGTTCAGCTTGACGGTCACTTCACGCGCATCGCGCACCACGTGGGCGTTCGTCATGATGATGCCGTCGGGGCTGACGATGAAGCCGGAGCCGAGGCCGTGCGTGGGCACGTCGCGGCCGCCGCGCTGCCCGCCTTGCGGACCCTGGAAGCGGCGGAAGAATTCGAAGAACGGATCGTTGCCGAAATCGTCATTGCCAGCCTGGGCCGATGGGTCGTAGGCCACCTTGGTGCTGCCCGTGACGCTGATATTGACGACGGCCGGGCTGTTGCGCGCGGCGATCTGGCTGAAGTCGGGCAAGGCCACCAGTGGCGAGGCAGCGGCAGGCGCGACAGCGGCGGCCACGGGTGCTGCGGCGGCGGCCGCTGCGGCATTCGCGCCGGCATTGTTCTGATGCACCACCATGGCGCCGCCGGCGCCCAGCACACCGATCGCGGCCAGCGCGGCTACGGTGCGTTTGATTTTCAGGGATGCGGTATTCTTTTGCTGTTCCATGAATTGCTCCTCATTCAATGAGATTTTGATGTATGCAATAGTGGGCCACGAGTCTTAGGCGGTGCTTAACATTTTTCCATTTGGAAACAGGCATTTGCGCCTTTAAGCAGGGTTTAATCTTGCCTGCCGCACGCATGTCGCATGGCGATCAAGGAGGACCCGAACGGGCTCCGGACGTGACACTGGCCGGATCAACCGGCCAGTATTTTACTGCATGGAAAGAGCCTACCTGGGCGCCGGAGGGGCGCCGGGGTCAGCTCAGCTCAGATCAGGCTGCCTGGCGCTGTTCCAGCACGCTGACGGTATCGCCGCCGCTGCCGATCTCGATCTTGCGCGGTTTCAGCGCTTCCGGCACTTCACGCACGAGGTCGATGGTCAGCATGCCGTTTTCAAACGTGGCGCCCGTGACTTTCACATGGTTGGCCAGCTGGAAACGCTGTTCGAAATCGCGGGCAGCGATGCCGCGGTGCAAGAACGTGCGCTCGACGCCATCTTTCTGCTTGCGGCCCGTGACGTGCAGGGAATCGCGTTCGGTGATGATGTCGATCTCTTCGCGCGAGAAGCCGGCCAAGGCCATCACGATGCGGTATTTATCTTCCGACACCAGTTCGATGTTGTATGGCGGATAGCTCGGTTGCGCATCGGCGCGCTGTTCGTTGAGCAGCTGTGCCAGGCGGTCAAAGCCAATGGCGGAACGATACAGGGGAGCAAGGTCAAAAGTACGCATGATAAATATCCTTTTCAAATGAAGCGATAAGAGGGGCGGACCTCACCATGAGCATCCGCTTGCTACCAATCTAAGGACGATCAAGCGGCCTTCAAGGCCTTGAAATTGGCGAAAAGCGCCCCAGACCTCGCGAAATTTGTAAGAAATTTTTACAAGCTCCCTCCAAGGGGATTTTGCATGGCGCCCCCCATGCGGGGCCGGCTTTTGGTGTATGCTGGCGGCATGAACAATGACACCGACATCCAGCTCAGCGGCCCCTTCAAGGCCACCGACGGCTCCGGCCGTGCCCTCGACATCAAGGCCATCCGCATCTTCGACGAAGGCTACGGCATCATCGACGTCTACGTCGATTTCGCCGCCCCGCTCGAAGCGGGCGCCTACAAGGACAAGACCCTGGTCGGCCACATCCTGGCCCGCCTGCGCAGCCTCGGCTACGTTGGCCCCGACTTCGGCCATGGCGACCTTGGCCTGCAAGACAAGAAACTGATCGTTCTGGAAGCTCCTGAGGAATTTTCCGCCTTTGCAATCAGCAAAGGCTGGAAGGATCTTTCGGCAGAATTCGACGAGGACTGAGCCGTTTTCTCCCCATCTGCGCCGTACCCGCATCTTGCCGGTACGGCGTTTTTCATGGGTGAAGACTTAATTCAGCTTAGTTGCTTAGTTGATATAGCGCGCGCTCCACGCGGCAATGACGTTGGCGACATACGCCGCGTCATCGCGCCCCGTCAATAAATGGTCGGCATCGTCGAGTGAAACGAAGCTTTTCGGGTGCTTGGCTGCCGTAAAGATATCCATCGCATTCGACAGGCTCACCGTCGTGTCGTTCGGCGCGTGCATCACCAGCAGGGCGCGGCGCAGGCCGGCGATGTGTTCCTTTAAACTGTGGCTGCCCGCGTCGTCGACGAATTGCTGGCGAATGCGGAAAGGCCGCCCTTCCAGCTGCACCAGCGCTTCGCCTTCGGCGGCGATTTTTTCCAGGTGGTCGCTGAACATGCGCGTCACGTAGGCGGGCGTGCTCGGCGCGGCCAGGGTGGCGATGGCGGTGGCTTCCGGCACTTGCGACGCGGCGGCCAGCACGGCCGCGCCGCCCAGGCTGTGGCCGATCAGCAATTGCGGCGCGGCGTGTTTTGTCCGTAGGAAATCGGCAGCGGCGACCAGGTCGTCCACGTTCGACGAGAAATTCGTGGCGGCGAACTCGCCCTCGCTGGCGCCCAGTCCCGTGAAGTCGAAGCGCAGCACGGCGATGCCGTGTTCCGTCAAGCCTTGCGCGATGCGCCGCGCGGCCAGCACGTCCTTGCCGCAGGTAAAACAGTGGGCGAACAGCGCGTAGGCGCGGATGGCGCCGTCGGGCGCATCGAGGCGCGCCGCCAGCACATGGCCATGCGCGCCGGGAAAATCTTGCCGGGTGGATTTCATTGTCTCAGATCAAAGCTGCCGCGCAGGGCGGCCGATGGCGCATTGTAGCGCCGTCCGGCCACGGCTGTTTTAGCCACGCGATGGGATGTCGACACCCTTGATGACAGCAGGCCGGGCCAGGAAAACATCCAGCACGCGCTGCACATTCGGGAAATTGCCAAAACCGACGAGATCGCCCGCACCATAGAAGCCCACCAGACAGCGCACCCACGGGAAGATGGCGATGTCGGCAATCGTGTACTGCTCGCCCATGATCCAGTCGCGGCCCTGCAGGCGCTGTTCAAGCACGCCCAGCAGGCGCTTGGCTTCGCCAAGATAGCGCTCGAGCGGACGCTTGTCTTCGTAGTCCTTGCCGGCGAATTTGTGGAAGAAGCCCACCTGGCCAAACATGGGGCCGATACCGCCCATCTGGAACATCAGCCATTGGATCGTTTCATAGCGCAGGCCCGCGTCCTGCGGGATGAACTTGCCCGTCTTTTCTGCCAGGTACAGCAGGATGGCGCCCGACTCGAACAGGGCCAGCGGTTTGCCATCGGGACCGTTCGGGTCGAGGATGGCGGGAATCTTGTTGTTCGGATTGAGGGACAGGAAGGCGGGCGACAGCTGGTCGTTCTGCTCGAAGCTGACCAGGTGCGGCTCGTACGCCAGGCCCAGCTCTTCCAGCAGGATGGAAACCTTGATGCCGTTCGGCGTGGGCAGCGAATACAGCTGCAGGCGCTCGGGATGCAGTGCAGGCCATTTTTGGGTAATGGGGAAGTCGGAAAGTTGGGACATAGAAATCCTTATTGAAGTGGTTGACGCGGCGCAAGCAAGTATAGCCAAGCATGGCAATTTCAGCAGGACAGCGCATTTAGCCAAACAAGCCATGCAAAAACCAGCGCGGCGCGGCGTCTTCCGCGCTGCCGGCGATGCGTTCGCGGTAGACCCAGTAATGGGCGTGGTCGAGGCCTTCGGCAATAAAATAATCGCGCGCCTGCGACTGGCCCCACCAGCCTGCCTCGATGCGTTCGGCAACGGACACCATTTTCAAAGGCGAGCCATAAAACGGCCGGTGCTCGCGCATCAAGAGGGCGATGGGCTGGGCCAGCAGCCAGCCTGGACGGGGCATGCCGGGCAAGCCGGGCGGCAAGTCCGGCTGCGCGATTTTTGCACCTGGCCTGGCCGGCAGCGGCAGCCACTGGTTGGCCGCTTCGGGGCGGTAATCGGCGCGCGGTGATGCCTGCAAGACATTCTCGCTCCCCAGGCGCGCCACCAGCAATTCCAGCAAGCGCTGGCGCTCCTGCGGCGTGCCGCCCGGCTCGGGGAACAGGCTGTCGCTGGGCGGCGCCATCGGCTGCACCTGCAGCGCTTCCAAGGTCAAGCCGATCACGGGCGCGTCCAGCACCAGCTGCGCCAGGCGTTCCTTGAGCAGGCGCACCAGGTGCTCGTCGCGCCAGACGGCCTCGCCCAGCGCCAGGTCGATGACGGTGGGCGGGCGCGCCACCCTGCCCCGCTCGTGCGCCAGCAGCAACTGTATGCGCTCGACGGCAAATTGCCGCGCGCACAACCAGCCCGTCATTTGCTGCAGCAGGCGGCGCGCGCCGAACAGCAGCGCGTCGGCGTGCTCCACGCGGTCGAACAATTCCAGGCTGGCGCGGAACGTGGGCGGCGCTTCGAGCCACACGAACAGTTCCGTGCTGTGGCCATGCGCGTCGTCGAGCATGTCCAGCAAAGCCCCGCCGCAGCGGCGCTGCAAGCCGGGCCGCGGCAAGTGGCGCAACTGCCCCAGGGTGCGGCAGCCGATGCCCTCGAACCAGTCCAGATAGGCGCGCGCGGGCGGCAGCAGAGCGCACGGCAGGCCGTCGAGGCGGCGGGTGAGGCTCTCCATGCCCAGCACGCGGCTCCGGCGCGTGCCGGCGCGCGCCAGCAGCCAGGCGCCGCGCGCCGTGGGAGCGCACGACAGCTGGGCCGTGTAACCGAGCGCGCGCAAGCTGGCCGCGATGTGCCGGCACAGGGCGCGCACGCCGCCAAACAGGCGCAGGCTGGCGCCCGCGTCGACCAGCAGGGTCGCTTCCTCGCCCTGCGCCACCAGCGGCGAATATTGCAGCAGCGCCAGCGCCACCGCTTGCAAGGCTTGCGCTTCCAGTTCAAGCGAGCGCTCGTGCAGGCGCGCCTGCGGCGCCAGCATCAGCGCGCCGGCGCGGCGCATGCCCGGCTTGATGCCGGCGGCCAGCGCCAGCGGCGACAGGGCCATCACTTGCTCCTGCTCCAGCACCACGCCCAGCTGGTCAGCCGACCAGCGCGGGCAAAACACTTCGAGCGGGAGCCGGGGCAGGCACAGGCCGATCCAGAGTCGCATGGCGTGGCAATAATGAAGGAGGTTGCAGGGGCAGGAACAGGGGCGCGTCGCGCTGCGGTCCCCGGCGCTTGATGAAGCCGATCTCGATGCCGCCGGCGGCCGGGCGCACGGACAGGCGCAGCGGCGCCGGCGACGCATCCTGCGCGCCGTGCAGCGGGCGCAGCATGCAAAACAGGGTGTTGCCGCCTTGCGCGGCCAGGTGCAGGCGGCGCAGGCTGTCGGCGCGCACGTGCTGCTGCCAGAACAGCAAGGCGCCGCAACTGCCACTGCGCAAGATGTTTTCCGCCGCCCACAGGGCATCCTTGCTGCTGGCGCTTTTGAGCCACAGCAGCTGCGACGGCGCCAGTCCCTGCGCGGCCAGGGCCAGCGCCTGCGGCGGATGGGGCGGCTGCAGCAGCACGATGGGCAAGCCCTGCAGTTGCGCCAGCGCGGGCGCCAGCAGGCGCAATTCGCCGCTGCCCGCCTGCTGCACCAGCAGATCGATGAGACTGCCGCTGGGCCAGCCACCGCCGGGCAGCTGCGCGGACAGGGCGGCAAAGCCCGTGTCCAGGCAGCGCGTGGCGCCCTGCCCCAGCTGCGATGCGCGCCATAAAGACGGGTGCAAGGCTTCCGGCGAGGCCATCAATTGAGAATGTTGCATCATTGAATAGATAGATGAATACTGTATGCATATACAGTACTATCCAGCCCCGCTTTTGGCAAGGTTTATCTGACTGCCGCTATCGCAGGGGCCGCTCCGCCATGTCCGAAAAACCCCGTTTTTGGCATCGATTGCTGTACCATAAGCACTCTCCTTACCGCTCGGCAATGCACCGGGCGGCTTCCTCCGTCCATAAGGAAACGCATTTGACCACCATCCAAATCATCAGCGCCATCGTCTTCGGCCTTGCGCTCATCCACACTTTTGCCGCCAAGTCGTTTGAAACCTTGTCGCGTCGCCATCCCCGCCATGCGGGCCTGCTGCACTTGCTGGGCGAAGTGGAAGTCGTGTTCGGCTTCTGGGCCTTCATCCTGATCATCATCATGGCCTTTGTCTCGGGCAGCGATGCGGCCATCGAGTATGCCGAGTCGCGCCATTACACGGAGCCGCTGTTCGTCTTTGTCGTCATGGTCGTGGCCGCCTCACGCCCCGTGCTCGACGCCGTGCAGCGCCTGTTGAAAAGCGTGGCGCGCGTGATGCCGCTGCGCACGGAACTGGCCCTCGTCTGGCTGGGACTGGCGCTCGTTCCCCTGACGGGCTCATTGATCACGGAACCGGCCGCCATGACCCTGGCCGCGCTGATGCTGGCGCCGCAAATCTTCCGCCCGGGCATCCCTGAATGGCTGAAATACGGCGCGCTGGGCGTGCTGTTCGTCAACGTTTCCATCGGCGGCACACTGACTTCGTACGCGGCGCCGCCCGTGCTGATGGTGGCCACCACGTGGAACTGGGACAGCGCCTACATGGCCAGCCATTTCGGCTGGAAGGCCGCCATCGCCGTGCTCGTCAACGCCACGGGCGTGAGCATCCTGCTGCGCAAATACCTGCACAGCAACACTTCCGACATCAAGCCGAAAGCGGGCGAAGTGGAAGCGCCGAAAGTACCGCTGGCCGTCAGCCTGGTGCACATGATCGTGCTGGCCGGCGTGGTGACACTGGCGCACCATCCCGTGCTGTTCATCGGCCTGTTCCTGTTCTTCCTCGGCTTCGTGCAGGCGTACGAGCGCTATCAAAGCCCGCTGATCCTCAAGGAAGGCTTGCTGGTCGGCTTCTTCCTGGGCGGCCTGGTGGTACTGGGCGGCATGCAGCAATGGTGGTTGCAGCCCATCGTTTCCAGCCTGAAACCGCTGGCCCTGTTCTTCGGCGCCCTGGGCTTGACGGCGATTACCGACAATGCGGCCCTCACTTACCTCGGTTCGCTGATCGTCGGCATGACGGACGAAGCGAAATACATGCTGATGGCCGGCGCCGTGGCCGGTGGCGGCCTGACCGTCATCGCCAACGCGCCGAACCCGGCCGGCGTGGCCCTGCTGCGCCGCGGTTTCAAGGATGAATCGATCGGCGCCGTCGGCCTGCTGGCCGGTGCCCTGCTGCCAACGGCCGTGTCTGCCGTGGCCTTCCTGGCCCTGTAAGCCTCATCACGGGGCGGCTGCCGGCCGCCCCGTTACCCTTCAGCATCCTTCCTCAGTTACCCTCATACACGAGAAAATGCAGCCGGTCATAGAACAGGCTGTAGGCGTAGTCGAACGTGCCCACGCTGCGAAAACCCTTGTGCAGATACACTTGCAGCGCTTCGCTCTTTTCCCACACCGTCAGGGTGATGCGCGCACAGCCCTTGCGGCTGGCCAGGTCGCGGATTTCAAGGAACATTTGCCGGAACAAACCCTGGCCCCGGTATTTCTCGTCGATGGCCAGGCTGCTGACGAAACAGTCGTCGGCGCGCGCATGCGCGAGCACGAAGGCGTCATACGCATCGTCAAGCGCCTTCATGTCGTCGCGATAATATGACACGGCGCCGCAGGCCTGGAACTCGTCCATCGTCGCGGCCGTGAAGAAGCCAATGAAACGCCCGTCCTCGTCATGCAGGCCGTGGATGTGTTCCAGATACGGGTCGATATTTTGCCGCCGCTGCAATTCGACGAACTGCAGATTGAGTTTGTTGCCGAACGAGCAGTATTCAAGGTAGCTGGTGGCAAACAGCAGTTTCGCCATGCGGTTCTTCGTCTCGTCGTCCAGCAGTTCGCCCGCCACCAGCGTGAGCGGCGCATGCGACAGCAAGTCCGCCTGCGCCTCGTCACTTGGCGGAGGCGCATCGCCGGCGGCCGGCATGCGGCTGCCGTGGCGGCCCACCGTCGGGCGCCAGAAATTGCCGGCGGTAATCTGCTGCGAACGGTGGGCCAGCAGGTAGCGGCAAAAGACGGCATTCACGCGGTCCAGCTGCGGGTCGTCCGACAGCACCGAGTAATAGTGAAAATGATCGATGTCGGCCCGCAGCTGGGCCGCATACGCCATGCGCGGCACTTCCTCGATGTCGAACACGTCGACGATGTCGGGCAGGCGCAAAGGGTCATCGAGCCGCCAGTCGATGTCGTCGAGCCGCGCCACGCAGCGCGCATATGCGCGCCGTTCCTCGTCGCTCAAGGGGATGTGCATGTCGGTAATGATATCGTCCAGCAGGCGCATGCCGCGGATGCCGCCCGCCACCGCTTCGCGCGCGCCGTCATATAACACGCAATAGCGCTGGTAGAACTCGGCATGGCTGAGCAGGGTCACGCCCAGGTTCTTCTTCCATTCGGCATAGAACTGGCCAAACAGCTGCGCCTCGAATTGCGGGCAGGAACGGGGAACCTGCGCATCGATACCCGCATAGGCGAGGTTCACATTGCGCTGGATCACGCGCAGCGCCGCATCGTTCTTCTTGGCGATCAGCATGCCCGTTTCATCAAGAAACAGATTCATCCAGCTGACATGCCGGCGCTCTTCTCCCTCGCCTTCCCTGCGCTGGAAATAATCGGGCACTTCCGGCTTCATCAGGAAAATCGTCGCCGGATTGTGCGGCACCGTATCGACATCCATATACATGCCGCCGTATTCACACATGATGAGGATGCGGAAATAATCGGACAAGGTGGCGAAGTAGCGCTGCGTATGCAGGGTATCGAGGATGCCGAAGCGGGCCGGCACGAAGTCCAACGCCAGCGCGCGCAGCGAGTTGATATGCAGGGTCGTGCCGCCGATGGCGTAGCGGCCTATGGTGTAGCGCCCGGCGCCGCCCGTGGGGCTGAAGCGCTCGTCATGGCGCAGCTGCTGCGCATCCCACACCCACAGGATGGAGACGTACGGCGCGCCGCCGTTGTAGCGGACTTCCTCCAGCGCCGCGCCCCACTGCCAGATCGCTTCGGAAGCGATGGCCGGCAAGGGGCCGCCCATCCAGATGCGGTGCAGGTAGCGCTCGTCGTCGCCCAGCGCGCGCGTGGGGATGCAGCTGAGCGAGGAGCAGCTTGCCGCGTTGAAATGGTTGAAGTTCAGGGCGACGAAGCTGCGCAGGGCCGCGATACCCGCCTGGTGCTCCACGGCCAGTTGCTCCAGATCGCTGCCAGCGGGCCGGACATCGGCCAGGGTGATGTAATCGAGTTTCAGCCGGTTGATGCGGAACTCGTATTCGAGGTTGAAAATCTTTGCTTGATCGTGTTTCGAGGCCAGGTCATCTATTTTCATGGGCGCACCATTTTCCGCAGGAGAGTGTCAATGAACTTCGCAGGAGGTAAAACAAGGTCGAGAACAGGCGCATCGTTGCGCCATCAGTGCCGGGCCAGCCGCACCCCGCTTTCCCGGCGCCCCGCCATGCCCCGCGTAAACAGCAGCAGGCAGGCCGTGATGGCCACGATGACGGGAATATTGAGCAGCGCATACGTTTCCAGCGCATAGCCGAAGCGCTGGCACAGCACGTTGTACAGCTGCAGCCAGGCGGACAGATAAATGCAGTACAGCAAGCTCATGGCGGCCGTCGTCAAGGTCATCGACTCCTTGCTGGCCGTGATCGCGCTGCGTATCAGGGCGCCATTGAACAGGCCAAAGCCGATGGAATAGACAAACATGCAGGCGGCAAACACGTCGACGTGGTGGCGGCCCGCGCCGGCACCCAGCATGCCGGCGGCCGCGATCAGCCCGCCCAGGCGCAGCAGGGACACGAGCGGAAAATCCTGGCGCAAACGCTGGATGGCGATGCTGCTGAGGACAAAACCCGACAAGATCACGCATTGCAGGGCGATATACGTGGCGTACGAGGCGCCCATTTCCTGCAGCACGAATATGGGCGAAAAACCGATCCAGGCCGTCAGGGGCACGGTGGCCAGCCCGGCCGTGAACATGCCGAACATGAAGCGCCCATTGCTGAAAATGGCGACATAGCTGCGCACGATGGCGGCCAGGTCCGGGCGCGTGACGGCCGGCGCCGCGCGCGGCATGGTCTTGAACAGGCCCAGCAAGGACAGCAGCGCCAGCAAGCCGGAGAGGAAAAAGACGTAGCGCCAGTCCAGCCGGCTGATGATGGCGCTGCCGAGGATGGGGCCGGCCAGGGGCGCGAGGATGGTGGTGCTCGACAGGATGCTGCTGAGCTTGACGGCGGCCATGTCGTCGAACAGTTCATGGATCATGGCATAGCCGACGAAGATGAAGCAGCAGCCCATGCCCTGGATGAAACGGGCGGCGAGAAATTGCTCGATCGACGTGGAAAATGGCACGGCCAAGGTGGCCAGCAGGAACAAGGTATTGCCGGTCAACACGAGCTTGCGCTTGCCGATGGTGTCGGCCAGCGGCCCCAGGAAAATCTGCAGCGAACTGCCGCCCAGCAGATACAGGCTCAGGGACAGGGGAACGAATTTTTCCTTTGCCTGGAACTCGCCGACGATGCCCAGCATGGCCGGCATGATCATGTCGTTCGACAAATAAATATTCAGTTCAAAGACGAGGAAAAACGCAAAAAACCACAGCAACTGCTTGGACTTGATGGACATGGCGCGTTCCGTAACGTGGGTGGCTGCCGTCAGTGCGTATCTGCCGTCGGGGCATGGGGCGGCAGACACGCTCACACTGAAAAAGTGTACCAATTGTATACCAGTTCGTATTTTTAGCGCCTGTTTTTGTGATTTTTAAATACCGCAGCAATACCACCTTGCAAAATTCATGCTGCTGCGATATTGGGAAATCTGCGCTGGAAAGGGCGCGGCCAGCGTACCGGCGCGCGGCAGCAGCCCTGTGGGGGAAAGGAAGAACGATGCGTACCAGTGCCCGCGCACCGTTGCGGCGCGCGGCACACTGGCTTACCGGCGGCGGTGGCTGGCGAAGAAATCGAGCAGCATCTTGCTGGCGTCGGGCCTGGCCTTGTCGTTGAACGGCAGGCTGGCGTCGCCGCCGCTCCACGCGTGCTCGAGGTGCTCGACCTGCGCCACGCGCAGCAGCACATCCTTGCCCACCTGATAATCGTGCAGCGCATACGCATGCGCCGGATTGCGCCCGCCCGCCGCGCCGCCAGGCAGGCGCTGCGCCGTCACCACGGTATCGAATGGCAGGCGGTTGACGCGCACGCTCTGGCGCACCAGTTGAGTCTGGTTAATGGGCCGCACCACCTTGTCGGCCAGCCCTTGCAGCAGGATGGTGGGCAGGCGGGGAAACGCCGGCTGGCGCGCCAGCACTTCATCGATGGCCGCGTCGGCGCGGGCGGCAGCGCCATGCTGCATCACGCCCAGCGCGCCGATCAGGTTATGCCCGGCGCCAAAAACGGGCCCGGAATGCAGGCCCAGCGCCGCGAACAGATGAGGATGGTTCAGGGCCACGATATGCGCCATGCCGGCGCCGGCGGAAATGCCGCAGATATAGATGCGCGCGCGGTCGATCGCATAGCGGGCCGCCACCTGCTCGATGGCGCCGACGATCAGGCGCACGTCGCCGCCGCCCTCCTGCGTCAGCTTGTCGTACCACTTCCAGCAGCGGCGCGCATGCGAACGCAGCGATTGCTGCGGATACAGCACGGCATAGCCTTTGCGCTCGGCCAGGCGGTTCATGCGCGTGCCTTCGGCAAACTGCGTGGCGCTCTGTTCGCAGCCGTGCAGCATCACCAGCAGCGGCCGGCCCCGGCTGCGCATGGCGGCGCTCGGCGCCTTCTCGGGCAGGTACAGGAAATATGGCAGGCGCCGGCCCGGCAACTGCCCCAGTTCCGGCAGCGGCGCATAGTGGGCGGCCAGCCACTTGCCCGGCGGAGGCGCCGTTCGCTTGCGCACGCGCGGTGGCGACAGGGGCGTGGCAAAGGGCGCCAGGGCGGGCACGGCGTCGCTGGCGGGCCTGGCGCGCGGCTTGGCGATTGTTTTGGCCTTGGTCTTGGCCACGGCCTTGCCCCGAGGTTTGGCCTTGGGCTTGGCCGGCACGGGGCCGAACAGCACCTTGGCCAGCTTGGTCGCCGTGCGCTGCTGCGCCTTACCGGCGCGCAATAGCCCGCGCAGCCATTTGGTGGCGGGCTTTACCATGGCGCGCGGCGCGCGTGTCGTTGTGGAGCGTACCGCAAGTTCATCCCTCTGCAGCGTTGCATCGTCAGCATGTGCGGCCTCCTCCTTGGAACGCATAGAGTACCGCAATTGGCTGACAGCACCGTACGGTTGCACACCGATAAAGTGCCGCTGGCACCATTGAGGCAGATCAAGCGCGACCTGGGGCGTATGCTTACTCTGGATGTTCGATCAGCACTTCACACGAGGAGAGAACACCATGAGCTATCTGGACCGCGACATCCTGGGCATGTACCGCAACCACGACGGCCCGGGGCCGGCCCTGATGGGGGCCGATACCCTGATCGGGGACGATGTCTACAATCACGACGACGAGGAACTGGGCGACATCAAGGAAATCATGCTCGACATGCGCACCGGCCAGATCGCCTATGCCGTGCTGTCCTTCGGCGGCATCATGGGCATGGGCGACAAGCTGTTTGCCGTGCCCTGGGAACGCCTGACCCTGGACACCGTCAACAAGCGCTTCCTGCTCAACGTCGACAAAGACCTGCTGAAAGACGCTCCCGGCTTCGACAAGAACAACTGGCCCGACATGGGCAGCGAAGCGTGGAACCAGCAGATGGAAGCGTTCTATGGCAGCGGCACGCGCTACGGCAGCGGCGCCATGGCAGGGGGCCACATGCCCTCCGGCAGCGACCTGCGCAGCGGCGCCAGCCTGCAATCGGGCAGCGAAGGCAGCATGTCCGGCAGTTCCATGAGCGGCAGCCGCGCCGGCACGGGCGGCAGCCAGGGCGACCTGGGTTCGCGCTCATCGCTCAGCGATGATGATGATCTCAACAAGCGCACTTGAGCCGGGTAGGTCGGTAGGTCAGGTAGGTCGGGTAGGTCGGGTAGGTCGGATTAGCGGCGCAGCCGCGTAATCCGACACCACCAGCGGCACGGTTAACACCGCCAAACCGTTAACTCCGGCTAACACCGCTACCCCCACACCACCATCGCGCCAACGATATTGTCGGATTACGCGCGCCCTTCGGACGCGCTCATCCGACCTACCGCTGCATCGACTCCCAAACCTTCTGCAGCCGTTTCGCCGACACCGGCATCGGCGTCCGCAACTCCTGCGCAAACAGCGACACGCGCAGCTCTTCGAGCATCCAGCGGAAGTCGACGAGTTTCGGATCCGTGTTCTTGCCGGCCTGGCGGTCCTTGGCCTGGCGCAGATACGGCGCGGCGGCCGATTGCCACTCGGCCATCAACTTGGTGTCGCGCGTGGGGTCGGCGCGCAGCTTTTCCAGGCGCACATTGATCGCCTTCAGATAGCGGGGGAAATGCGCCAGCTGCGTGTACTCGTTTTCCGTCAGGAAGCGTTTATGCACGAGGCCCTGCAGCTGCGACTGGATATCGGTGGCGGCCGCTGCGGGAATATTTTGTAGCCGCTTCGGCAAGCCGTGGAATTCCGTCAGCACTTGCGACAGCAAACGGGCGATTTCATTCACCAACAGAACCAACCGCGACTTGCCCTCCGCCTGGCGCTTGGCGAATGAAGCGGCGTCCAGCGGCAGCGGATCTTGCAGGCAGGCGATGTCGAGCGCCTTGTTGATGATTTGCTCGCGCAACTCTTCCTGCGAACCGAGGGCCATGAATTGCATGCCCATCTGCTGCAAACCCGGAATGCTTTTCTCGACGTATTTGATCTGCTCCTTCATTTGCAGCGCGAACAGGCGGCGCAAACCGATCTTGTGCGTGCGGGCGGCCACGGTCGGGTCGTCAAACACTTCCAGGTCGCAATGCGTGCCCTTGTCGACCAGCGCGGGGAAGCCGATCAGGGTCAGCTTGCCCTGCACGATTTCCAGCAATTCCGGCAATTCGCCGAAGGTCCAGGCCGTCAAACCCATGTGCTGCGAGACGGTGGCGTTGCCTGACGCCGGTGCGGCCGCAACGGCAGCACCCTTGGCCAGCGCGCCACCCTTGCCTGCTGCCGCGCTGGCGCCCTGCGCTTGCGCTTGCAGCCTCGACGCCACTTGCGCGCCCGCCACTTTGGCGCCGGGTGTGCCCGTGCCCGACACGCCTGACACTTCGGCCAGTTTCTGGAAACTCTGGCGCGCCTGGCCGCCGAATTCCGCTTGCAGGGTGGCCAGGTTGCGGCCCATGTCGAGCTGGCGGCCATGCTCGTCGATCACCTTGAAATTCATGAAGTGATGGGCAGGCAGGGTTTCCGGCTTGAAGTCCGTCGTCAGCACATTGATCGTGATCTGCGTGCGGATGTCGAGGATGATGGCGTCGATCAGGTCACCGCGGCCAAACACGCCCGCTGCATGCACGCGCTCGCAAAATTTCGCTGCGTAATCGGGCAGCGGCACGCAGTGGCGGCGCAGCTTTTGCGGCAACGATTTTAATAGCAGATGCACTTTTTCCTTCAGCATGCCCGGCACCAGCCATTCGCAGCGCTCGCGCGGCAACTGGTTCAGCGCATACAGCGGCACGGCCAAGGTCACGCCATCGCGCACGCTGCCCGGCTCGAAGTGATAGGTCAGGCCCATTTCCAGGCCCGTCACGGACATGGTTTTCGGGAACAGGTCCGTCGTCACGCCAGCCGCCTCGTGGCGCATCAGCTCTTCGCGATTCAGATACAGCAGCTTCGGATTGTCGCGCGTTGCCTCTTTATGCCATTTCTCGAAACCAGCGCCATTGCACACGTCCGCCGGCAGCAGCTTGTCGTAGAAGGCGGCGATCAGTTCATCGTCAACCAGCACGTCCAGGCGGCGCGATTTGTGTTCAAGGTTTTCAATATCCTTGATCAGTTTATGGTTGTGCGCAAAGAACGGCGCGCGCGTGTCGAAGTCGCCGCCAACGAGCGCGTCGCGGATGAAGATTTCGCGCGCTTCCGGCAAGTTGAAATTGCCATAGTTGATGCGGCGCTGGCTGTACACCACCAGGCCGTACAGCGTGGCGCGTTCGGACGCCGTCACTTGCGCCGAGCGTTTTTCCCAGCGCGGCTCGCCCCACGATTTCTTCAGCAAATGCTCGCCGACTTTTTCCAGCCATTCGGGCTGGATTTGCGCCACGCAGCGCGCGTACAGCCGCGTCGTGTCGACCAGTTCGGCCGCCATGATCCACTTGCCCGGCTTTTTCAGCAGCGAGGAACCGGGCCAGATATGGAACTTGATGCCGCGCGCGCCCAGATACCCGGCACCCGGCTCGTCCTCGCCCTTGAAGCCGATATTGCCCAGCAAACCGGTCAGCAAAGCCATGTGCAGGTTATCGTAGGTGGCCGGTGCTTCGTTCAGGCGCCAGCCCTGTTCCTTGACGATGGTCAGCAACTGCGAATGCACGTCGCGCCATTCGCGCAAGCGCATTTGCGACAGGAAATTCGTGCGGCAATTATCCTGTAGCTGGCGGTTGGTTTTCTTGTGCTCGATGGCCGATTCGAACCAGCGCCAGATTTTCAGGTAGCTGAGAAATTCCGATTTTTCATCGGCGAATTTCTTGTGCGCCTCGTCGGCCGCCTGCTGGTGTTCCATCGGGCGGTCGCGCGGATCTTGCACGGACAGGGCCGAAGCGACGATCAGCACTTCCGTCAGACACGCGTTATCGAGCGCGGCCAGGATCATGCGGCCCACGCGCGGGTCCAGCGGCAGCTTGGCCAGCTTGTTTCCCAGCGGCGTGAGTTTGTTGACCTCGTCGACGGCACCGAGTTCCTGCAGCAATTGGTAACCGTCGGCGATCGCGCGCGCCAGCGGCGGCTCGATGAAGGGGAAGGTTTCCACGTCCGTCAGGTGCAATGATTTCATGCGCAGGATAACGGCCGCCAGCGAGGAGCGCAGGATTTCCGGTTCCGTGAATTTCGGGCGCAGCAGATAATCCTGCTCTTCATATAAACGGATGCAGACGCCATCGGCCACGCGGCCGCAACGCCCGGCGCGCTGGTTGGCGGCGGACTGGGCGATCGGCTCGACCTGCAGTTGCTCCACTTTATTGCGGTAGCTATAGCGTTTCACGCGCGCCAGACCCGCATCGACCACGTAGCGGATGCCCGGCACGGTCAGCGAGGTTTCCGCCACGTTGGTGGCCAGCACGATGCGGCGCGCATTGCTGGTCTTGAAGACCCTCTCCTGCTCTTCAGCCGACAAACGGGCGAACAGGGGCAAAATCTCCACGTGCGGCGGATGGTGCTTGCGCAGCGCTTCGGCGCAGTCGCGGATTTCGCGCTCGCCCGGCAAGAACACCAGCACGTCGCCCGAGCCGATGCGGCACAGTTCTTCCACGCCATCGACGACGGCATCCATCAGGTCGCGCTTTTCGCGCGCGGCAGCCGTCCTCTGGCCAGGTTTGTCAGGGTTGGCGGCACCGGGCATGGCCACCTGTTCGCGTTCCACGGGACGGTAGCGCACTTCCACCTGGTACAAACGGCCCGACACTTCGATCACGGGCGCCGGTTTTTCCGGCGTGCCGAAATGGCGCGAGAAGCGTTCCGCATCGATGGTGGCCGACGTGATGATGATTTTCAGATCGGGCCGGCGCGGCAGCAATTGCTTCAGATAGCCGAGCAGGAAATCGATGTTCAGGCTGCGTTCGTGCGCTTCATCGATGATGATGGTGTCGTAGTTTTTCAACAACGGATCGGTCTGCGTCTCGGCCAGCAAGATACCGTCCGTCATCAGCTTGACGGACGCGCCACGGCTCAGGGTGTCGGTAAAGCGCACCTTGAAACCCACCGTTTCGCCCAGCGGCGTACCGAGTTCCTGCGCGATGCGCTTGGCCGTCGACGAGGCGGCGATACGCCGCGGCTGCGTGTGGCCGATCATGCCCTTCTGTCCCCGTCCCAGCTCCAGACAAATCTTCGGCAACTGGGTCGTCTTGCCGGAACCCGTCTCGCCCGAAACGATGATGACCTGGTTTTCCAGCAAGGCCTTGGCGATTTCGGCGCGCCGGCCCGAGACGGGCAAGTCTTCCGGATACGTAATCGGTGGCAGCGGATTGCGGAAAGCCTTTTCCGCTTCGCGCGCGGCGCGGGCTGCGTCGCGGCTTTCACGGCTTTCCTGCCCCTCGCGCGGCGGGCGCGCGGCCTGGGGCTTGCCCTCTGCCGATCGCTGCTGCTGTTGCTGTTTCTGTTGTTCCGCGCGCGGCGGCTGCTGCCTTTGCTGGCTCACGGGCGGGCGCTGGCGGCCCTGCGCAGGCGTGGCGGCAGGCGCGGCAACATCCCCGCTGGCGGGCACATTTGCAACGTTGGAAGGAGGGGAAGACTTATTGCTGGCTGAAGACATTGTTTTTTACAGGTATTTTAAGCGCGCACATCGCGCAGCGAATTATAATGCGCTTAATGGAAAACCCTACCCAATTCGTCCAATGGCTGCGCTCCGTCGCGCCCTACATCCACGCCTTTCGCGGCAAGACCTTCGTGGTCGCCTTCCCCGGTGAACTCGTCAGCGCCGGGGCGCTGCAGGTGCTGGCCCATGATTTGTCCCTGCTGCATGCGCTGGACATCAATGTCACCGTCGTCTACGGCTCGCGGCCGCAGGTGGCGGAACAACTGGCCTTGCGTAACGTCGAAGGCCGCTTCCACAATGGCGTGCGCATCACCGACATCGCCGCGCTGGAATGCGCGAAGGAAGCCGCCGGCGAGCTGCGCCTCGATATCGAGGCCGCGTTCAGCCAGGGCTTGCCGAACACGCCCATGTCGCATGCAGCCATCCGTATCATTTCCGGCAACTTCATCACTGCGCGCCCGCTGGGCGTGATCGATGGCGTGGACCTGGAACTGACGGGCATCACGCGCAAGGTCGATGCCGAAACCATCCATTCCATCCTCGGTTCGGACGGCCTGGTGCTGCTCTCGCCGCTGGGCTTTTCGCCGACCGGCGAAGCATTCAACCTGACCATGGAAGACGTGGCCTGCAGCGCTGCCATCGCCCTGCATGCGGACAAGCTGATTTTCATTACCGAAACACCGATGATGGAAGACGCCACGGGCGTGGAAATCCGCGAACTGTCGTCGCACCAGGCCGAAGCCGTGCTGATGGCGGGCTTCTTGCCGGACGCCACGGCGTTTTACCTGAAACATTGCGTCAAGGCATGCCACAACGGCGTCGAGCGCTCGCACATCGTGCCCTTCTCGATGGATGGTTCGGCCCTGCTGGAATTGTTTACCCATGATGGCGTGGGTACCATGATCAGCCATGAAAATCTGGAAAGCTTGCGTCAGGCCACCATCGAAGACGTGGGCGGCATCATCAAGCTGATCGAACCGCTGGAAGCGGACGGCACTTTAGTCAAGCGGGGCCGCGAGCTGATCGAGCGCGAAATCGATTATTTCTCCGTCATCGAGCACGATGGCGTGATCTTCGGCTGCGCCGCCCTGTACCCTTTCCCTGCGCAAAAGATGGCGGAAATGGCATGCCTGACGGTCAACCCGGAAGTGCAAGCCCAGGGCGACGGCGAACGCATCCTGAAACACATGGAAAACCGCGCGCGCGCCGCCGGCCTGAACAAGCTGTTCGTGCTGACCACGCGTACCTCGCACTGGTTCAAGAAACGCGGCTTCGTGCCGGCCACCGTCGACGATTTGCCGAAGGACCGCCAGCATATGTATAACTGGCAGCGCAAATCCCAAGTGTTGATCAAGACACTCTAAAACTGAAAAAGCCCGGCATGCCGGGCTTTTTCTTTACTAAAATATCATTACTTGATATTCAGCGGCGCAAACGATTTGACCAGGTCATCGAGCGCCTTCAATTGCGCCAGGAATGGCTCCAGCTGGTCCAGCGGCAAGGCGCTGGGGCCGTCGCAGCGGGCGTTGTCGGGATCAGGATGGGCTTCCAGGAACAGGCCGGCAATGCCGACGGCCA
This sequence comes from Janthinobacterium sp. BJB401, assembly GCF_013372745.1. Taxonomy (NCBI): domain Bacteria; kingdom Pseudomonadati; phylum Pseudomonadota; class Betaproteobacteria; order Burkholderiales; family Oxalobacteraceae; genus Janthinobacterium; species Janthinobacterium sp. BJB401. The sequence continues at coordinate 23,836 of NZ_JABXFH010000038.1, forward strand.
GGCCGGCGCGGGCCAGATCCGCCACCTGCTGGCGGCGGCCGCCCGACGCGGCGCCGCCGGGGTCGCGCTGCTGCAGCGCATGCGTGACGTCGAAGATGATGGGCAGGTCGTCGCAGGTTTTCTTCATGACGCCAAAGCCCAGCATGTCGACCACCAGGTTGTCATAGCCGAGGCAGGTGCCGCGGTCGCACAGGATCAGTTGATCGTTGCCCGCTTCCTTGAATTTTTCGACGATATTGGCCATCTGGCCTGGGCTGAGGAATTGCGGCTTCTTGATGTTGATGACTTTACCGGTTTTCGCCAGGGCCACGACGAGGTCCGTCTGGCGTGCCAGGAAGGCGGGCAATTGCAGCACGTCGACCACTTCGGCCACTTGCTGCGCCTGCCACGGTTCATGCACGTCGGTAATCACGGGTACGCCGAACGCCGCCTTGACGTCCTGGAAGATGCGCATGCCTTCTTCCAGGCCCGGGCCGCGGTAGGAATGGATCGACGAGCGGTTGGCCTTGTCGAAACTGGCCTTGAACACATAGGGAATGCCCAGTTTTTGCGTCACGCGCACATATTCTTCGCAGGCGCGCATGGCGAGATCGCGCGATTCGAGCACATTGATGCCGCCAAACAGCGCGAAGCTGCCTGTATTGCTGACGTCGATGCCATGGACTTTCACTGAGGTCATAGGGATTCCATATTGGTTAATTGTTACTACTTGCTTGGAAGAGGCGCAGCCAGCGGCTGGCGCGATAAGGCATCTTACTAGCTGGGGCGGCGCAGATCAAATTTGATCCAGCGCAAGGGCGCGGCAAACGGCGTGTCGCCAGGCCGCGACGGCCCCGCGAGGGCAGGCGCAAAGTGCCTTATAATCACGCTTTATCTCTACACTGATTCAGGAGCACAGATGGCCCGCACGATCCACTGCATCAAACTCAACAAGGAAGCCGAAGGACTGGATTTCCCGCCGTACCCGGGCGAACTGGGCAAGAAGATTTACGAATCGGTGTCGAAGGAAGCCTGGGCTGCCTGGCTCAAGCACCAGACCATGCTGGTCAATGAGAACCGTTTGAACCTGGCCGACGCGCGCGCCCGCAAATACCTGGCCACGCAGATGGAAAAACATTTCTTCGGCGATGGCGCCGATGCGGCCATGGGTTACGTTCCCCCTACCGAGTAAGTTTCAAGCATGCCCGTGACCACGTCACGGGCAGTTTCACCTGCGTTTCACGCCCGCCCCCGCCGTTTCACGGCACTGCCTCCCCGTTTCGTCGCACACCGCTCGCCGCTCGCGCCGCCCGCTGGCACAGTACGTCCATCGACAACCTCATTCCAAGGCGGACACCATGTTGCAGCAAATCTTCAGCCACACTCCCCTCTACGTCTGGGCCATCCTGGGCTTTCTCGTCTATCGGGGCGTGCTGGCCAGCCGGGCGCGCGAAGTGACCTTGCGCAAGCTGTGCATCATTCCCCTCGTCATGCTGGCCCTGTCGCTGAGCGGCGTGCATGGCAGTTTCGGCTTCGATGGCGTGGCGCCGTTCGCCTGGACCGCCGGCGCCCTGGCCGGCGCGGCGCTGGCGTGGACGCTGACCAGGACAGACGCCATTGTGGCCATTCCCGCACGGGCCAGCGTGCAGCGTCCCGGCAGCTGGGTACCGTTGATCCTGATGATGAGCATCTTCTGCATGAAATATGCGGTCGCCGTGACCCTGGCCATCGCCCCGGCCTATGCCCATGCGCCCGGCTTCAGCGTACCCGTCTGCCTCGCCTATGGCTGCTTCAGCGGCATCTTCCTCGGTGGCTTGCTGCGCACCGTGGCCGTGTACCGCCAGGCGCAAATGACAAGCGGCCCGCAAGGGGCCGCCGTTTAAAACATCTATGCCGGCGAACGCCGGCTATCATCTTAGTACGCCAGGGTACGCACGCCTTCCGGCATGCCCAGCAGGCAGATATTGGCGCCGCGCACGGCGAACAGGCCGACGGCGATGACGCCGACGATCTGGTTGATCTGCTGTTCCAGCGCCACCGGGTCGGCAATTTTCAAGCCCAGCACGTCGATGATTTCGCCGCCGTTGTCGGTAATGAACGCTTCCGTGCTGCCGGCCTTCAGGCGCAAACGGGGCGTGCCGCCCAGCGCGGCCAGCTGGCGCGAGACGGCGGCGCGGGCCATCGGCACCACTTCCACCGGCAGCGGGAAAGCACCCAGGGTCTCGACGAGCTTGGAGCCGTCGGCGATGCAGACGAACTGTTTCGAGACCGAGGCAACGATCTTTTCACGCGTCAATGCCGCGCCGCCGCCCTTGATCATGGCGCCGCTGGCCGTGATTTCATCGGCGCCATCGATGTAGACGGCGATCGATTCAACATCGTTCAGGTCGAAGACGGGAATGCCATGGCCGGCCAGGCGCGCGGCCGTCGCTTCGGACGACGCGACCGTGCCCTTGATGGTGTCCTTGATCTTGGCCAGTTCATCGATGAAAAAGTTGGCGGTGGAACCGGTGCCGACACCGATGATTTCACCTTCAACTACATAGGCGATGGCGGCGCGGGCTACGGCTTGCTTCAATTCGTCTTGGGTCATGGCATTCAGGCTAAAGTGAGGAATGGCGCTATTTTAACGGATTGCCGGCCCGGCCAGCCGGCCATCATGACCGACGCTGCGACGCGATACAACAGCTAAATGGGAAAACCTTGCCCTAGGGCAATTGCGCACCCAATTTCACTCTATGCCCTCTAAAATATGCGAAAATGAAACGATACACCGATATGACGTTTCAGGAATAGCACATGACTCACAGTAAACAGGTACTTGTTGTCGATGACAGCCGGGTTTCACGTTTGATGTCGCATCAGTTCATCCTCAGCAAACATGCCGACTGGCAAGTGCTTGAGGCGGCGACGGGTGAGGAAGCCCTGGAAAAGGTCAAGACCGTCACTCCTGTGCTGATACTACTGGATGTCAACATGCCCGGCATGGGCGGCATCGCGGCCGCGGAACAATTGCGCGCGCTGTGCCCGCAGACGCACATCATTCTCGTCACGGCCAATGTGCAGAACGCCACGCGCAACCGCGCCAGCGAACTGGGTGTGGGCTTCATGGAAAAACCGATCACGGAAACACGCATCCACCAGCTGATCGAATCACTGGGACTGTGAGCATGGTCAATCTTTCCGAACTCGAGAACGACGCCCTGGTAGAGATATTCAACATCGGGGTGGGCCATGCGGCGGCGGCCATGAGCGAGATCGTGAATGAAGAAGTCACCATGTCGGTGCCGTCGATCACCTTCCTGAACCGTGCCGACGCGGCCGCCCTGCTGGGCAGCAAAAAGGATGGCGAACGCATCTGCGGCGTCAGCCAGCATTACGATGGCGCTTTCGCCACCGAAGCCATCCTGATGTTTCCCGAAGATAAAAGCCTGGAAATCGTGCGCCTGATGGTGGGCGACGCCATGCCGCTGCAGGAACTGACGGAGATGGAACAGGAAGCGATGAGCGAGATCGGCAACATCATCCTCAATTCCTGCGTCGGGACCCTGGCCAACCTGTTCGACAGCGAACTGCATGGCTCGTTGCCCCTGTACCACGTGGGCACCAGTGCGGAAATCCTGTCCTCGTTCGGCGGCCACGATGACGACGCCGTCGTGCTGATGCTGCATATCGACTTCGTGCTGTCCAAGCACCAGATCCACGGGTATGTGGCCTTTGTGCTCGACCTGTCCGCCCTGCACGACCTGAAGCAGCAAGTGAGCCGCTACCTGGCCAAGGTGCTGGGACAGGCGTGACGATCATGCCGGATGCCTTGCACCGACTCGCCCTGCTCGAGAGCATACTCGGCGCCGTGAACCTGGGCGCCATCGTGCTCGACGAGCAGCACCGCATCGTGCTGTGGAACCGCTGGATGGCGCGCCACTCGGCCCGCCCGGCCGACGCCGTGCTGGGCCAGGATTTCTTCACCGTCTTCCCGGAAATGCGGCACAAGCGCATCGATTCGGCCATCACTCAGGCACTGCGCGACAATTTCCAGTCGCTGCTGTCGCAAACCCTGCACAAGGCGCCGTTTGCGCTGTACACGCATGGCGCGGCCACGGGCGGCAGCGACGGCGAGGAACGCATGCAGCAAGCCATCGCCGTCACGCCGATCAACCTGCCCGGTTCGCCGCGCCACTGCCTGATCCAGATCAATGACGTCACCATCGCCGTGGGGCGCGAAAAGCTGCTGCGCGAACAAACGATGGTCTTGCGCTCGCAAACCTTTTCCGACGGCTTGACGGGCATCGCCAACCGCCGCCACTTCGACGTGGCGATCGAGAAGGAAATGCGGCGCGCCATGCGCACCAGCAGCCCGCTGTCGCTGCTGATGATCGACATCGACCATTTCAAGGACTACAACGACCATTACGGCCACCAGCAAGGCGATGATTGCCTGATCCGCGTGGCGGCCGAACTGGCCGCCATGCTGCAGCGCCCGACCGACTTGCTGGCCCGCTATGGCGGCGAAGAGTTTGCCGCCATCCTGCCCGACACGGACGCGGCGCAGGCGCTGCGCATGGCCGAGGCGATCCGCCAGCATGCGGCCGACCTGCGCATTGCGCATGCCAAGACGGGCAATGAGGTCAAGTACATCACGGTCAGCATCGGCATCGCCACGCAACAGCCGCAGCAGCCGCTGGCCATCTCCGCCCTGATCGGCGCCGCCGACCGCGCCTTGTATCTAGCCAAGGGCGCCGGGCGCAACCGTGTGATGGTACAGCCATTGTAGGAAATACAACGCCAGGCAAAGGATTCCTGTAGACATCTTTACGGCGTGTGCGTAGACTCGTTACTGATTGTAGCAACAACAACAAGAATTTATCTGTGGTATCTATCCCTGCGCATGGCCCACCCATGCGGGACATGGCCAGGAGCGCTTGTGAATCTCGATCCTCCCCTCAGATCCGGCTTGCCGGGCGCCGGCATGGATACGACCATGGTGAACGGCATGCGCCTGCTGCTGTCGAGCGCCACCTTGCTGACCCTGTTCATCGACCCCGAAAGCGCCGGCAAGCTGAGCAAGATCACCTGGCTGATCTTTTCCGCCTATACCATGCACAGCCTGCTGCTCTACGTGCTGGCCCTGCTGGGCCTCAGCTTGCCGCAGGACATCCTGCTGTACTGGCTGGATGTGGCCTGGTATGCGCTGATCGTGTTTTCCACCAGCAGCCACAACAATTTATTCTTCCTGTTCTTTTTCTTTGCCATCCTGACCTCCTCGTTCCAGCGGGGCTTCGAGGAAGGCGCGCGCGTCACCCTGGCCTCGGCCGGCCTGTTCGCCGCCACCGCCCTGTTCGGCGAAACGGATGCCGAACTGTCGCGCCTGCTGCTGCGCACCACCTTCCTGCTGGCGCTCGGCTACATGATCGCCTACTGGGGTGGCTCGGCCATCACCCAGCGCAGCCACCTGGCGCTGCTGCGCGATGTCAGCCAGCTATCCAATCCCCGCTTCGGCGTCGACCAGACCATCACCTCGGTGCTGGAAAAAACCCGCAGTTACTTCAACGGCCGCAGTTGCCTGCTGATCATGCAGGACAAGGGCACGCGGGTGTGGTCGCTGCGCAGCGTGATCCATACGGGCACGGGCGTCGTGCATACGAGTTCGCTCCTCAGCGACGACGCGGCCAGCCCCCTGCTCGCCTTTCCGTACGACAAGATCGCCCTGTACAACCAACCCGCAGGGCGCTGGCTGCCGTGGACCGGCGGCGCGCGCATGCTCGAACCCGACAGCGGGCGCTGGCTGCGGCATGACGACGCGGCAGGCGCCCGCCTGGCCGAACTGCTCGAAGCGCACGCCTTCATCAGCGCGCCGCTGCCCTTGCGCAATGGCAAAGGCCGCATCTTTGTCGTGTCCGCCACCAGCATGAGCAAGACGGACGCCCTGTTTCTCAGCCATATAGGCGCGCAGGCGTTTCCCGTCATTGAAAACATCGACCTGCTTGACCGCCTGGCGTCACAGGCGGCCTCGCGCGAGCGCGAAAAGATCGCGCGCGACCTGCATGACACGGCCGTGCAGCCGTATATCGGCCTGCGCCACGGCCTGGCCGCCTTGCGCAACGAAGCCACGCCGGGCAACCCGCTGCTGCCCGAACTGGAAAAGCTGATCATCATGTCGGGCCAGGTGATCACCGACCTGCGCAGCTATGCGCGCACGTTCAAGAACGGCCAGGTACAAAGCGAGCCGGAACTGCTGGTCGCGCTGCGCCGCCAGGCCACGCAGATCCGCGAATTCTATGGCATCGACATCGCCCTGCACATCGAAGGCGACCTGCACATCAACGACCGCCTGGCGGCCGAGGTGTTCCAGATCGTCAACGAAGGCATGAGCAATATCCGCAAGCATACGTCGGCGCGCCATGGCGCCGTCAAGCTGACCTGCGTGCAGGGTGCGCTGCACATCAGCATCGACAACGAATGCGCCGCCGCGCACGTCCCCGATTTCCTGCCCGACTCGCTGGCCGAGCGCGCCGCCGCCCTCGGCGGCACGGCACGCGTCACGCATGGCATGCTGGGCAACACTTCCGTACAGATCGAGATCCCCATATGAACGACATACGCCACATGCCACCGGCCAGCCATGTCATCAGCGTCATGCTGGTGGACGACCACAAGACCATGCTGTGGGGCCTGGAGCGGCTGATCGGCGGCGAGCACTCGGGCATGCGCGTGGTCGCCACGGCGTCCGACAGCACCGAGGCGCTGGAGCAGGCGAAGGCGCTGCAACCGGATGTGATCGTGCTGGACCTGGACCTGGGCGGCATCAGCTCGCTGGCCATCCTGCCCGCGCTGGCGCAGTGCGGCGGCACGCGCGTGCTGGTGCTGACGGCCAGCCACGACCAAGCCGTCCTCGACCAGACGGTACTGAAAGGCGCGCGCGGCATCGTCAGCAAGGACGCCCCGGCGGAGATGGTCCTGAAGGCCATCGAAAAGGTGTACCAGGGCGAACTGTGGCTGGAACACGCGATGCTGGGACGCATGCTGACGCAGCTGACCCAGCCCGGCGGCGGCTCGGCGCAAGCCATCGCCGTCGCCAGCCTGACCCTCAAGGAAAGAAAGATCATCGCCGCGCTGGTGCACGGCAGCGGCACGCCGGCCAAGCTGCTGGCCGACCAGCTGTTCATCTCCGAACACACCTTGCGCAACCACCTGACGTCGATCTACCGCAAGCTGGGCGTGTACAACCGCCTGGAACTGTACGCCTACGCCACCAAGCACCAGCTGGGCCAATTGCCGCCCGGCGCCTGACGCCACAGTCCCCCTGCGCGGCCACCGCACGGCCGCGCCCACCCTCCCCGCCTCCCCCTGCGCCCACCACCGGCACGGCCATTGCGTCTGCGCGCCAGACGCAAGCATGACAATTGTCACGAAAAAAACAAGCAGTTCCTCCCCGCAATAAAAGGATGTTCTTCTGATGTAGATCAAGGTGCCGACTTCTATAGTGGATTTACCGGAGTGCAAATCACCGCGCGGCCCACCACGACACGGAGCACAGCATGCGCTTTGACAAGTTTCTTCCGACAGCCCTGATCACCTATTTGCAGGGCAAGGAAAAGGCTGCGTTCTACCGCTATGCCCTGGTGGCGGCCCTCATGGCGGTGGTCTGCATCATCGGACTGCTGGCACTGGGCGAAAGCCCGTGAGAGCACCAGGTCGTAGCAACGCTGCCATGCCGTTTTACCCACCGCTGTACCTTAACCACCACCAGGAGTTGTCATGAACCTCATCAAAAACTTTATCCGCGAAGAAGATGGCGTCACCGCAATCGAATACGGCCTGATCGCTGCCCTGATTGCCGTGGTGATCATCGCCGCCGTCACCATCGTCGGCACGCAGCTGAAAAAGACTTTCAGCACCATCGGTACCAAGCTCACTTCCGCCAATACGGCTGCCGCCTGAACACGGTGCTCCGGGCTGGCACGGCGCCAGCCCGGTTACCGCCAGGTCAACGCCACCGGCCAGTTTCTCGTGCTTACCTATCAGAGGCCCATCGTGAAATCTCTCTTCAGCCGTTTATCCGACGAGTCCGCCGTCACGGCGATCGAGTATGCGCTGCTGGCGAGCCTGATCGCGGCAGTGCTGGTGATCACGATCACCCTGCTCGGTGACCAGGTCCGGCTGCTGTTTGTCTACGTCAAGGACCAGGTGGTCCTGGCCCTGTCATGAATACCCTGCGCGCCTCGCTGCGCACCCACCGCGCCCTGCTGCTGATCGTGCTGCTGTATGCCGCCGCGGCGGCCCTGCTGGCCGGCGGCCTGCCCAGCGCCTCGGACACCCTCAACGTGCTGGCCGGCTTCCTCGTGGCCATCCTCACGGGCCCCGTCTTCATCCTGTGCGGCTACACCATCCACGTCATGGTGGTGAAACGCCCGCACCGCCTGTGCCACTATCTGTACCACGATCTGCGCCACTACCTGAGCAACGAGCGCCTGCTGCACGCGCTGCCGGCCATGCTGCTGATCCCCGTCTTCGCCTCCAGCTTCACCGTATTCAAGGCCGCCATCCCGCGCCTGCATCCGTACACCTGGGATGCCAGCCTGTCGGCCTGGGACATCGCGCTGCATGGCGGCAAGGCCCCATGGGAAAGGCTGCAGCCGCTGCTGGGCCACCCGCTCGTCACGGGCCTGCTCAACTTCAGCTACCACTTCTGGTTCTTCCTGTTCTACGCCATCCTGTACTGGCTCATCCTCGACACGCGCCGCCCGCTGCTGCGCATGCAGTTCCTGCTCAGCTTTGCGCTGACCTGGATCATCCTGGGCAGTGTCATGGCCGTGCTGTTTGCCTCGGTCGGCCCCTGCTACTACGGCCACCTGCACGCCAGCGACCCGTATGCGCCGCTGATGGCCTACCTGCATGACGCCAACCAGCACGTGCCCGTCTGGGCCCTGCAGGTGCAGGAGATGCTGTGGCAAGGCTATCAAAGCAAGGGCGCGAACGGCGAACTGGGCATCTCCGCCATGCCCAGCATGCATGTGGCCACCGCCGTGCTGATGGCGATCATGGGCTGGAAAGTAAGCCGCGCCGCAGGCATCTCGCTGACCGCCTTCGCCGTGCTGATCCTGCTCGGCTCCATTCACCTGGGCTGGCACTATGCGCTCGACGGCTATGTGGGCGCGGCCGGCGCGGCGCTGGTGTGGCAGCTGGTGGGACGGCTGCTGGGCAGCCAGGCCGCAGCCCCCAGCATGCACATGGCCACCGCGCCCTGCATGGGCAAGGAAGGACTGACATCATGAGCGCCCGCCTGCCCATGCTGCTGTGCCTGGCCGTGCTGGCCAGCCTGCTCGCTGCCGCCCTGTGGCACGACCTGCGCACGCGCCGCATCCCGAACCAGCTGGTGCTGTGGGGCACCTTGGCCGGCCTGGCGCTGAACAGCTTCACGCCGTCCGGCGCCGGCCTGTTCGATTCCTCCTTCGGCGGCCTGGGACTGCCGCAGGCGCTGGCCGGCGCCGCTGCCGGACTGGCCCTGCTGCTGCCCATGTACCTGCTGCGCGCCCTGGGCGCCGGCGACGTCAAGCTGATGGCCATGTGCGGCGCCTTCCTCGGCCCCGATGCGGTGCTCGAAGCGGCCCTACTGACCTTCCTGTGCGGCGGCGTGCTGGCCCTGGCCGCCGCGCTGGCAGGCCGCCGCCTGCGCCTGGTGCTGCGCAACACCTACCACATGATGCTGGGCGCGCTGCTGCACAGCCTTGCCGGCGGCGCCGCCACGATCGCCGAACCGCCGCCAGCCACCGGCAAGCTGGCCTACGCCTTCGCCATTGCCAGCGGCACCGCGCTGCAGGTGTTCCTGCAATACCACCATCTGTGGAGCCTGCGCTGAAACGCGCCGCGCCGACCACCAGCCACCACGGGATCCGACCATGCACACCCTTGCCACCCTCTGCCACTCGCGCCACGCCAGCCTGTTCACCAGCATCGCCATGGCTTGCCTGTGGACGTTCTTCGCCAGCGCCCACGTGGTGGGATTCCTGCACAGCGGCGACTGGAGCTATGTGCTGTTCTGCGCCGCCGAAACCCTGGCCGCCCTGTTCTTCATCGTGCGCTCGGCCCCCGTCAGCGTCTCGACCGATGCGGGCGACTGGCTGCTGGCCATCGGCGCCACCTTCGCGCCCTTCCTGCTCTCGCCCGCCGACATGGCCATCTGGCCCGGCGCGCGCTACCTGCTGGCCGTCGGCAGCCTGCTGCAGATCGCCGGCCTGCTGTCGCTGAACCGCAGCTTCGGCCTGGTGGCGGCGCAGCGCGAGATCAAGACGGGCGGCGTCTACCGCGTGGTGCGCCATCCGCTGTACGCCAGCTACCTGATTTCCCTGAGCGCTTACCTGCTGACCAACACCTCGCCCGCCAACAGCATCATCTATGTCGCGACGATGAGCATGATGGTGATGCGCCTGCTGCGCGAAGAGCGTTTCCTGTCCACCGACGTGCGCTACCGCGTCTACATGCGCCAGGTGAAGTACCGCCTGCTGCCCTTCATTTTCTGATCACCGGCCACCCGAACGAGGAGTATCCATCATGCCTGACACCTATCCAGAACGCAGCGACGGCGGCGGCATCGAGCCGGCGGCCAGGCGCGCGCCACGCACGGTCGAGGAAACGGGATTGCCCTTCCTGTTCCTGGTCGAACTGCTGGTCAAGATACTCTTCCTGCGCGGCCAGATCGGCCTGCCCGCCCTGTCGACGCACGTGAAACTGGGCGCCGGCGTGCTCGAACCGCTGCTCACCTTCATGCGCGCCGAAAAGCTGTGCGAAGCGCGCCGCAACGGCGGCAGCGGCACCGACGCCGACCTGTATTACCTGCTGGGCGACCAGGGCCGCCTGCGCGCCGCCGAGTACATGCGCCGCAATGCCTACAGCGGCCCCGCCCCCGTCACCCTGGCCGACTACAGCAACCAGGTGCTGGCGCAAAGCGTGGCGGACATGCAGGTCACGCGCGACGACGTGCAGCGCGAATTTCGCGACGTGGTGGCCAGTTCGGCCGTGCTCGACCAGCTGGGCGCGGCCATGAACTCGGGGCGCGCCCTGTTCTTCCACGGTCCCGCCGGCAGCGGCAAGAGCTACCTGGCCGAGCGCCTGAACGGCCTGCTCAGCGGCGCCATCGCCCTGCCCCATGCCGTGATGGTCGACGGCGAAGTGCTGCCCTTCCTCGACCCCATGCTGCACACCCTGTCGCGCGGCGGCGCCGTGCCGTCCGACCCGCGCTGGGTGCGCGCCGAGCGCCCAGCCGTGCTGACGGGCGGCGAGCTGACGCTCGACATGCTGGACCTGCAATTCGACCAGGGCACCCGCTTGTACCAGGCGCCGCCGCACCTGAAGGCCAACAACGGCATCTTCATCATCGACGACCTGGGGCGCCAGCGCTGCTCGCCCGTGGAGCTGATGAACCGCTGGATCGTGCCGATGGCGCGCCACATCGATTACCTGTCGCTGCACACGGGCTACAAATTCCCCGTGCCCTTCGACGTCATCGTCGTGTTCTCGTCGAACCTGGCGCCGCAGCACCTGGCCGACGACTCCTTCCTGCGCCGCATCGGCTACAAGATCCACGTGGGCCCCCTGAGCGCCTACCACTACCTGGCCGTGTTCCGCAGCACCTGCGCCCAGTTGGGCATCAACTTCGACGAAGCCGCCTACGCCTACCTGCTGCATCTGCACAGCCAGTACCAGCGGCCCTTGCTGGCCTGCCATCCGCGCGACATCCTGGCGCAGGTGTGCGACCAGGCGCGCTATGAAGACCACGCGGCGCAACTGAATCCGGAAGTGCTGCTGTGGGCATGGAAAAACTATTTCGGCAGCGATGACGACCTTGCAAGCACACATAACGGACCGGCAGCGGTCCAGCACAAAGGGGAAGCAAAATGAGAAACGCACGCGCACTGACGATGATGGCCATTGCGGTCATCCTGGCGTTCGCCGCGGTCATCGTGGCCGCGCGCTGGATCAATGCCCAAGCCTCGGGCAACATCAATAAGGTGGCCGTGGCCCAGGTCGACATCAGCCTGGGCGCGCGCCTCACGCCCGACATGGTGCGCATGGTGGACTGGCCATCGAACGCGCTGCCGCCGGGCGCCATCAACGATCCGAAACTGCTGGAAACGCGCGTCACGCGCACCAGCATCCAGCACGGCGAACCTATCATGGAAGGCAAGCTGGCGCCTCCCGGCACGCAAGGCGGCCTGTCGGCCGTCGTCGCCGAGGGCAAGCGCGCCATGACCGTGCGCGTCAACGATGTGGTGGGCGTGGCCGGCTTCGCCCTGCCCGGCAACTTCGTCGACATCCTCGTCAACACCCAGGGCGAAGGGGCGCGCAAGACGCCGGACCGCGATCCGAACATTTCCAAGATCGTGCTCGAACGCATACTCGTGCTGGCCATCGCCCAGGAATCGAGCCGCGACGACACCAAGCCGAAAGTCGTCAACGCCGTGACCCTGGAGCTGACGCCGGAGCAGGCGGAAAAACTCGACCTGGCACGCAGCGTGGGCACCCTGTCGCTGGTGCTGCGCAACCAGGTCGAGGACAAGCCCGTCAACACGGAAGGCGCCACCAAGAGCACCCTGCTCGATGAAAAAGTCGCCATGGCGGCCCCCGCCGCCATGGTGCAAGCCAAGCCGCTGCCCCGCCGCCGTCCTGCCGCCGCAGCAGCGCCACAGGCCGGTCCCCGCGTCGATGTCATCAAGGGGCTGGAACGCAGCTCCCAACAATTCTAACCTGCACCAGAGGAGCCACGCCATGAGTACATATCGCACAGCAAGCGGCATCCGGGGCCTGCACCTGGCGCTTGCCATCGCCGCCATCGGCGCCCTGGCGCCCCGGGCGCATGCCGAGCCAGTCGCCGCCACGGCCGCCACCGCCGTTGCCGCCGAAACGGGCGCGGCCCGGAGCAGCCGCACCGCCGTCCGTCCCAAGTCCACGCCGCCGCAAAGCGAATCGCGCGCCGGCCGCACCGAGATGGCGCCGCAAATGAGCCTGGCCGAAGGCAAGTCGACCCTGATGCGCCTGCCGTTCGCCGCCAGCCGCATGTCCGTCGGCGACCCGCGCATCGCCGACGTCATCCTGCTCAATCCCAACGAGGTGTACCTGCTGGGGCGCTCCGTCGGCACCACCAACCTGATCTTGTGGAACAAGAGCAATGACGCCACCATCATCGACCTGGCCGTCGGCATCGACAGCAGCAGCCTGCAGGCACGCATGGCGGAGCTGCTGCCGAACGAAAAGATCCACGTCACGGTGGCGGGCGACACCTTGATCCTGTCGGGCATGGTCAGCGACGTCGTCAAGGCCGACCAGGCCCTGTCGCTGGCCAACGCCTATGTGCAGCGCAGCAGCCGCAGCGGTGGTGCCTCCTCCGGCGCCGCGCCAGCCGCAGGCGCCGCCGCTGCCGCTCCCGCCGCCGCGCCCGATGCGAACATGCCGCGCGTGATCAACCTGCTGTCGATCGCCGCGCCGCAGCAGGTGATGCTGGAAGTGAAGGTGGCCGAAGTGTCGAAGGTGCTGGTCGACCAGCTGGGCGCCAGCCTGGGCATCAACAAGACCATCGGCAGCTGGTCGTATTCGCTGCTGTCCAGCCTGCTCAGCAACAATCCCAGCGGCTTGAGCGGCGCCAGCAAGAACAACTTCTTCAACCTCGACGCGCAAAAACGCGATGGTCTGATCAAGGTGCTGGCCGAACCGAACATCATGGCCATCAGCGGCCAGGAGGCCAGCTTCCTGGCCGGCGGCAAGATCTTCATCCCCGTCAGCCAGACCAACAATAACGGCGTGCCCACCATCACGCTGGAAGAGAAGGAGTTCGGCGTGGCCGTGAAATTCACGCCCACCGTGCTCGAAGGGGGACGCATCAACCTGAAAGTGGCGCCGGAAGTGTCGGACCTGAACAAGGACGGCATCGGCATCACCGCCACCGGCATCTCGGCCACGGCCATCCTGCCTTCGTTTACGACACGGCGCGCCACCACCACGGTGCAGCTGTTCGACGGCCAGAGCTTCGCCATCGGCGGCTTGATCAAGAACAACGTGACCAGCAATATCAAGGCCTTGCCAGGCTTGGGCGAAGTGCCCGTGCTGGGCGCCCTGTTCCGCAGCACGGACTTCCAGACGGACCGTTCGGAACTGGTCTTCATCATCACGCCGCACCTGGTCAAGCCGCTGCCGCCCGACTACAAGCTGCCCACCGACGGCTACATCCAGCCGACGCGCGGCGACATGTTCATGCAGGGAAAAATGGAAGGCAGCGCACCGGCGCCGGCAGCGGCACAGGAACCACCACCAGCGCCAGCAGCGCCCATGCCGCCGCAAGCGGCCGCGCCCCAGCCTGCCGCCGGCTTCGACCTCAAATAGGAGAACACCATGAAAACCGCACATCGCCTGCCTTGCGCCGCCCTGCTGTCTTTGCTGTCGCTGCTGGCCGGCTGCACCGCCACCACCACGCCCGTGCTCGATTCGCACTTCGGCGAATCGGTGGCCCTGCTCAAGGCCCAGCAGATCATGTATCCGGACGCCTACCGCAATGCCAACCCCGTCAGCGGCATCGACGGCAAGGCCGGCGCCAGCGCCTACCAGCGCTACCAGAAATCGTTCGCGGCGCCGGAACCGCAACCGAATGTCTTCACCATCGGCGTGGGCGGACGCCAGTAGGCGCCAGTCCCGCGATGCATTCCCCCCAGGCCACCAGGAGACAGCCATGAACACCGCATTTCGCAGGCACGACAAGCAGCAAGGCGCGATCGCCATCGTGCTGGGGCTGACCCTGGTGGTGCTGTTTGCCATGGGCGGCCTGGTGCTGGACCTGGGCCACCTGTACATCGCCAAGACGGAGCTGCAGAACGGCGCCGACAGCTCGGCGCTGGCAGGCGCCGTGGAACTCAATCAAAGCGCCGCCGGCATCGACAATGCGCAGGCCAAGGCCATCGCCATCGCGCAAAAGAACCGCTACGATTTTTCCACCACGCTGACCCTGACGGCCGCCAACATCAGCTTCGGTCCCGGCCCCGACGGTCCTTGGTCGTCCGGCGCCAGCGCCCGCACCAGCCCCGCAGGCCAGACCTTCATTCGCGTCGACACGGGCAGCAAGACCTTTGCCACCTACCTGATGGGCATCGCCGGCATCGCCAGCACCAGCACCTCGGGCGTGGCCGTGGCGGGCCGCTTCGTCAACGACGTCACGCCGATCGGCGTGTGCGCCGTCGATCCGGCCAACAAGACGGCGCAATACACCTATCCGGCCGCGCCAGCCGGCACGGGCCTGACGGAGCTGCTGGAATTCGGTTTTCGCCGCGGCGTCACCTACAACCTGTTCGGCCTCAATCCGCTGGGCGGCCCGTCCGATCCCTACCTGATCAACCCCGTCGACGCCCCGCCCGGCAGTTGCAGCGCCTCGCATTCGAGCGCCGCCTCCACCGCGCCGTTCATGTGCACGGGCAGCAGCGCCGTCATCACCAGCGGCACGGGCCAGGTCTACACGAACACGGGCCTGTCCGCATCGCTGGCCGCCTCGCTCAATTCGCGCTTCGACGATTACGGCGGCCCCTCCGTGTGCGACCCCGCCACGGCGCCGCCCGACACCAACATCAAGGAATATCCTTGCGTGGGCGCCGCGTCGCCCTGCGCCGCCGCTGCCGCCAGCTCGCCGCCCGCCAGCTGGATGCAACCGGGCGCCAGCACCCTGCCCAGCCAGCAGCCCGTCAGCCTGGCCGGCAACAAGCCGAATTACCAGCTGCCGTCGGCCGGCGCCGTCCCCGCCCCCTCGGCCACGTTCGCCCAGTTCGCCGGCTACGGCGTGCTGTGGTCCTATGGTCCCGCCTACCAAAGCAATGGCGCCACCCCGGCCAAGGCCGGCACGGCGTATAGCGTCGCGGACGGCAACGCCAACCCCATGTACAGCACGGCCAAGGCGAATTACTTCGACACGGCCAGCTACCCCGTCAGCCCCGGCGCGGGTTTTCCCGCCAGTACGCCGCCTTCGCCCTACAACCAGACCAGCGGCCCCACGTTCCAGGCGCCGTCGGCGGCCCATCCGGGCCAGCGCAACCGGCGCATCCTCAACGTGGTGCTGGTCGACTGCCGCACGGCGCCCGTGGGGCCGGCCTCGTGCGGCACCATGACCGCGGTGGGCATCGGCAAATTCTTCATGACGATGAAAGCCGATTTCAGCGGCGGCACCAAGCGCCTCGACGTCGAGTTCGCGGGCCTGATCGAGCCCGTGCCGAATTCCGAAATCAAACTCTACAAGTGAGGCGGCCATGCGCACCCACCATTCCCACGTCAGCCAGCGCGGCGGCGGCGCCGTCGAATTCGGCATCGTGCTGGCCCTGCTGGTCACCCTGCTGGCCGGCATCTTCGGTTTCGGCCGCGCCTTCTGGTACTACGACGCGCTGACCAAGGCCACGCGCGACGCGGCGCGCAATATGTCCGTCAAGGCCAAGGCCGGCATCGCCTCGCAGGGCGTGCCGGCCGCCAGGCAGACGGTGGTCGATGCGGCACTCAGCGCCGGCATCAGCGACTTCACCACGGCCAACGTGACGGTCACCTGCCTGGACGCGGCGTTCAACGACAGCAGCTGCACCGATGGCACGGCGCCGGGCGGCATCCGCGTCGAAGTCGTCAACTACACGCTGTCGGTGGGCCAGTACCTGCCCTTCGTGATCGGCGCGGCCAGCAGCTATGCCACGCCGCTGTCGCCGCGCACCACCATGCGCTACATGCTGTAAGGAGAACGCCATGCGCCACCGCCTTCCACTTGCCCTCCGAACCGGCCGCCAGCGCGGCGCCGCCGCCGTCGAATTCGCCCTGGTGGCGCTGCTGTTTTTCACCCTGCTGTTCGGCATCCTCGAATTTGGCCGCATGCTGTTCCTGTACAACACGGTGCAGGAAGTGAGCCGCCGCGCCGCGCGCGAAGCGGTGGTGCGCTGGATCGACCAGACCGACGCCATCAAGACCCTGGCCCTGTTCGGCGGCACGGCCCTGCCGGCCGCGCCGGAACTGACGGCCGCCAACATCACCATCCGCTACCTGAACAAGAGCGGCGCCGAAGTGACCTTGCCGCCGCTCGATCCGGGCGACAACCTGTCGGCCTGCGGCGACATCACGCGCACGGCCAGCTGCATCGACAGCGTGCGCGTATCGATCGACAACGTCAGCTATACGCCGATGGTCAGCCTGTTCGGTTTTCTCAATATCGCCGTGCCCGCCTCGGTCGTCGTCATGCACGCCGAGAGCCTGGGCTTCCAGATCAACTGAACGCCTTTACCGAACGCCTTTACCAGGGAGTGCCACGTGAATATCGTCATCGTCTCGAAAAATGAAGCCCAGCTCAAGCGGCTCACGCGCCTGCTGCGCGAACGCAGCGCGGCCGACCGCGTCGCGCTGCTGGCGAGCATACCCGATGTCTTCGACAACGGCGTCACGCCGGACTTGCTGCTGCTGGAGCAGGAGCAGACGGGCGAGGCGGAGCTGGAACGGCTCGAACTGCTGGGCGGACGCCATCCGAACCTGGCCATCATCGTGCAATGTCCGCAGCAAAGTCCGCAATTCCTGCTGCGCTCGATGCGCGCCGGCGTGCGCGAAGTGCTGCTGCCGGACGACGATGCCGGCCTGTGCGCCGCGCTGCGCCGCATCGAGGAAAAACTGCAGAAGCAGGTCACGCGCAAGGGTCAGGTGCTGGCCTTCGTCTCGTGCAAGGGCGGCAGCGGCGCCACCTTCATCGCCGCCAACCTCGGCTACGCGCTGGCCGCCGGCGAACAGCGCAAGGTGGCGCTGTTCGACCTGAACCTGCAGTTCGGCGACGCCGCCCTGTTCGTCTCGGACCACAAGCCGGCCACCACCCTGTCGCAGCTGTCGCAGCAGATCGTGCGCCTGGACGCCTCGCTGCTGGCCGCCAGCATGATCCAGATCACGCCCGCCTACAGCGTGCTGGCCGCCGCCGACGATCCGGCCCATGCGGCCGACGTCGAGGCCGACCATATCGACCGGCTGCTGACCCTGGCGCGCAGCCAGTACGACTACATCCTGCTCGACGTGGGACGCGGCCTCGACCCCGTCAGCGTGCGCGCGCTGGACCGGGCCGACCTGATCTTCCCCGTACTGCAGGCAACCTTGCCGTATGTGCGCGACGGCAAGCGCCTGCTCGACGTGTTCCGCGGCCTCGGCTACCGCGAAGACAAGATCCGCCTGATCCTGAACCGCTATGCCAGCAGCGACAGCATCCGCGTGGCCGACCTGGAAGCGGCGTACGGCAAACACGTCTACAAATCCATCCCCAACCACTACGAGGCGGTGGCGGCTTCCGTCAGCCAGGGCGTGCCCATCCTCAAGCTGACGCCGCACAACGCCGTTTCGCGCGCCCTGCAGGAACTGGCCGCCAGCCTGGCCGGCGAAACCCCGCCCGCCGCGCAAGGCTGGGTTTCGCGGCTGCTGGCGCGCGCTTGATTCCCTACAGCGCGCCTGATCCCCTACATTCACCGGAGACCGACCATGACTGCCGAAAAACTCACCCTGCGGGACCGCCTGGGCTATGCCCAGGATGACGCCAGCCTGAATGACGATGCCGCGCACCAGGGCGCAGCCAGCCACAGCTACCAGCAACTCAAGCACCGCACCCACCAGGCGCTGCTCGACCGCGTTGACCTGGAGGGCATGCAGCGCCTATCGCGCGAGCAGATCCGCGAAGAGCTGAAAATCCTCGTCAGCGACGTGCTCACGGAAGACAATGTGGTGATCAACGAGCTGGAACGGCGCTCGCTGATCCGCGACATCCAGGACGAGGTACTGGGCTTCGGCCCGCTCGAACCGCTGCTGGCCGATCCCGGCGTGTCCGATATCCTCGTCAACACCTACCGCCAGGTGTATGTCGAGCGCCATGGGCGCCTGGAGCTGAGCGACGTCTGCTTCACGGACGACGCCCACCTGATGAAAATCATCGACAAGATCGTCTCGCGCGTGGGCCGGCGCATCGACGAATCGAGCCCCATGGTCGATGCGCGCCTGCCCGACGGTTCGCGCGTCAACGCCATCATCCCGCCGCTGGCCATCGACGGCCCCGTGATGTCGATCCGCCGCTTCTCGGCCCAGCCCCTGCGCCTGGCCGACCTGATGCTCAAGCACAGCCTGACGGAGGAAATGAGCACCACCCTGCAGGCGCTGGGCAAGGCCAAGGTCAACATCCTGATCTCGGGCGGCACGGGCAGCGGCAAGACCACCATGCTCAATGCGATTTCCGGCTTCATCAGCACGGCCGAACGCATCGTCACCATCGAGGACGCGGCCGAACTGCAGATGCAGCAGCCGCACGTGGTGCGCCTGGAAACCCGGCCCGCGAACATCGAGGGCAAGGGCGAAGTGACGCAGCGGGCGCTGGTGCGCAACGCGCTGCGCATGCGCCCCGACCGCATCATCCTGGGCGAGGTGCGCGGCGCCGAAGCGCTCGACATGCTGGGCGCCATGAACACGGGCCACGAAGGCTCGATGGCCACCATCCATGCAAACACCCCGCGCGACGCGCTGACGCGGCTGGAAAACATGATCAGCATGGCCTCGGCGGGCCTGCCCATGAAAGCCATGCGCCAGCAGATCAGTTCCGCCATCAGCGTGGTGGTGCAGGTGGCGCGCCTGACGGACGGCAAGCGCAAGATCATCTCGATCCAGGAAATCACGGGCATGGAAGGCGAGATGATCACCATGCAGGAAATCTTCACCTTCCGCCAGACGGGCATCGGCGAGGATGGCACGGTGCAGGGGCATTTCCATGCCAGCGGCGTGCGGCCGCATTTCCTGGAACGCCTGCGCGCCTTCGGCATCAGCCTGCCGGAAACCCTGTTCGATCCCGCCCGCCAGTACCATTAAGGGGAGCATCATGGACTATCTCTATTACGTATTCGCCATCCTCACCTTCATCGCCGTGGTGCTGCTGATCGAGGGACTGTACCTGGCCTGGAACACCTCGCGCGGGCCGGAAGCGGAACGGGTGGCGCGCCGCCTGCGCATCATGTCGGCCGGCGCGCATGGCGACGCGGGCAGCTCGATGATCAAGAAGCGCCTGCTGAGCGACACCCCGGCCCTGCAGCGCGTGCTGCTCAGCGTGCCCCGCGTGCATGCGCTCGACCGCCTGCTGGAACAGTCGGGCCTGAGCTGGAGCGTGGCCAGCTTCGCCGGCGTGATGCTGGCCTCGGCCGGCGCCGCGTTTTTGCTGCTGAGCTACTTCAGCGTGCCGTGGCTGCTGCGCCTGCCGCTGGTGGCCGGCGCAGCCCTGCTGCCGCTGCTGGTGGTCTTGCGCGCCAAGGCCAAGCGCCTGCAGCGCATCGAGCAGCAATTGCCCGATGCGCTCGACCTGATGGCGCGCGCCCTGCGCGCCGGCCACGCCTTCCCGACGGCCCTGAAAATGGTCGGTGATGAAATGAATGCGCCGCTGGCCGTGGAATTTCGCGCCACTTTCGACGAAGTCAATTTCGGCATCGCCATGCAGGATGCGCTGATGAACCTGGCCACGCGCGTGCCCAGCACGGACTTGCGCTACTTCGTCATCGCCGTGCTGATCCAGCGCGAAACGGGCGGCAACCTGGCCGAGCTGCTCGACAGCATCAGCCGCATCATCCGCGAACGCATCAAGCTGCTGGGACAGGTGCGCGTGCTGTCGGCCGAAGGCCGGCTGTCGGCCTGGATCCTGTCGCTGCTGCCCTTCGGCGCGGCGGCCATGATCCACCTGACCAATCCGCAGTTCCTGGAAATGCTGTTCGTCGACCCGGGCGGACGCAAGATGCTGGTCGGCGCCCTGGTGATGATGGTGTGCGGCGTCCTGGTCATGCGCAGCATCATCCGCATCCGTGTCTGAGCCCGCAAGGAGAACTCTCATGAATCCCGTCCATTTCGCCTTTCTCGCCCTGCTCTTCATCGCCGTCTTCGGCACCGTGCTGGTGGCCATGCGCAGCTTCGCCCCCGATCCACTGCGCCAGCGCATGGACAACGCCACCGGCAAGAACGCGGCAGCGCCTGGCGCCTCCGCGCCCAGCCCCTGGCTGGCGCGCATGGTGCGCCTGAGCGGCCCGCTGGCCAAACTGTCGATTCCCGACCAGGGCTGGGAAGGCTCCGTGATGCGCCGGCGCTTCATGAATGCCGGCCTGCGCCACGCGTCGGCGCCCGTGCTGTTCTTTTCCGCCAAGACCATGCTGGCCATCGGCTTGCCCCTGCTGCTGTTCCTGGGACTGAGCGCCTCGGGCAGCCAGATGGCGGGCAAGGCTCTCCTGTTCTGGCTGCTGATCGTGGCCGCCATCGGCTACTACCTGCCCAATATCGTCCTGGCACAAATGATCAAGCGGCGCCAGCGCGATATCTTTGAAAGCTTTCCCGATGCGCTGGACTTGATGACGGTGTGCGTGGAAGCGGGCCTGGCCATGGATGCGGCGCTGGCCAGGGTGGCGGCCGAAATCGCCCTGAAAAGCGCCGTGCTGGCCGAGGAATTGCATCTGGTGATGCTGGAACTGCGCGCCGGCAACACCAAGGAGCGTGCCCTGCGCAACCTGGCCCTGCGCACGGGCGTCGAGGATGTCGACGCGCTGGTGGCCATGCTGATCCAGGCCGAGCGCTTCGGCACCAGCATCGCCGCCTCGCTGCGCGTGCAGTCGGACCAGCTGCGCACCAAGCGCCGCCAGCTGGCCGAGGAAGAAGCGGCGAAGATCGCCCTCAAGCTGCTATTTCCGCTGATTTTTTTCATCTTCCCTTCGCTGCTGGTCGTCCTGATGGGACCAGCCTTCCTGCAAATCTACCGCGTGCTCCTGCCCAGCATGGGCAGCGGCAACTGACCGGAGAACCGCCATGTCACAGCACACCACCCTGATGCTCATGCTGGCCTGCGCCGGCCTGCTGCCCGCCTGCGGCCACCTGCCCGGCCCGGCCAGCCAAGGTCACCGGGAGCCTCCACAGCAGGCGCGCATCGAGGACAGCGCCGCCACCCGCAGCGCCGCGTTCTGCAAGCTGGGCAAGCGCCTGCAGGAAGTGGGCGACCCGCGCGCGGCGCTGGCGGCCTACCGCGAAGCCCTGCTATTGACGCCCGACTCGGCCGATGCGCGCAATGGCGCCGCCGTGCTGCACGCGCAGCTGGGCCAGCTGGAAACGGCGCGCGCCATGCTGCAGGCACTGGCGCAAGAAACGCCGACGGCCAGGACCTACAACAATCTCGGCTACGTGCTGTACCTGCAGGGAGACTATGCCCAGGCGGCGGCCATGCTGCGCCAGTCGCTGCAGCTCGACAACGGCCAGCAGCCGGCGCGCGCCAACCTGGATCTCACCATCGCGGCGCTGGCGCGCAGCATCGTCACAGTCGATGCCACCACGGACGCCATCGCGCCCGATCTGGCCCCCACGCCAGCGGCGCCGGCCAGCCGCCTGCAGCTGACGCAGTCGCAGCCGAATATCTTCACGCTGAGCTGGCGCGACGCTCCCGTGGCGGCACGCGCCGCCTTGCCAGCCCCGGCAAAACCGGCAGCGACGGCGGCAGCCATGCCACGGCTGGAAGTCATCAACGGCAATGGCGAAACGGGGATGGCGGCGCGCATGCGCGGCATGCTGGGCGGCATGGGCATCAGCGTACTGCGGCTGGGCAACCAGCGGCCGTACATGGTGCAGGCCAGCAGCATCGTCTACCGCCCCGGCCACGCCGAGGCGGCCGCCGCACTGGCCCTGGCCTTGGGCGGCATGCCGCAAGTGCAGGCGGCCGGCGACAGCGGCATCGGCGCGGGCGCCGACTTGCGTATCTTGCTGGGCAAGGATGCGCCAGCCAGCCTGCGCGCGCCGGACGTGCGCCTGGCGTCGAACCTGGCGCCGTAATGGTGAAATCAGCGCGGCAGCAGGCGCCGGTCGGATGGGTTGATCAGGAAGCCTTGCAGGATGTCCTGCAGCTGCGGCAGCTTCGCCACGTAGGCGGGAATGCCCAGCTGGCGCGCGCCGAAGTAGTGGGCGATGATGTCGCCCTGTTGTTCCATGTTGAAGTCGGACAGGACGCCGCCGGCCTGCGCATCGTAGCGGTAGGCGCGCTGCCGGATGTAGCCGCCGCACAGCGCCAGCAGCACGCCATGCAGCAGCACGCTGTAGCCAAGCTGGTACTGCCACACATGCACCATCTCGTGGATGAAGAACAGCTTGCCGCTGTTGCCTTCGCGGGAAAAATCGTCACGGTACTGGGCCGGCATGAAATACAGGCTGCCACGCGGCGTCATCGCCGTGTTCTGATTCTGCAAGCCGAACGGTAGAAAGGAGCCGCGCACGACGCGCACGCGCGCGTAGTCGATGGCGCCCTGGAAGACGCTGCGGGCCATGGCGGTTTCGCCGATGGTGAGGGGGCGGCGCAAGACTCGCATAAAGAATAGGGAAGAAAGCGCAGCAAGCGTAGAGCCTGCCGCGCCGGTACCGCTTAAACCGAACGTAAACCGCTGGCAGCCTTGGCGATTTCCGTGATGCGGTCCCAGTTGCCGGCCGCGATCGCGTCTTTCGGCGTCAGCCACGAGCCGCCCACGCAGGCGACGTTCTTGCACGCCAGGAACTGCGAGGCCGTCTCTTGCGAGATGCCGCCCGTCGGGCAGAACGTGATGTCCGGCAGCGGGCCGTAAATCGCGTTGAGCATGCCGATGCCGCCCGCCGGCACGGCCGGGAACAGTTTCAGCTGCTGGAAGCCGTTTTCACGCGCCGCCATCACTTCGCCTGGCGTCATCACGCCTGGCAGCAGGGGCAAGCCACTGCTTTTCGCCGCCGCCACCAGGGCCGACGTCAGGCCTGGCGAGACGCCGAAGACGGCGCCCGCATCGCGTGCCTGCGCGAATTCCTCGGGACGGGTCAGGGTGCCGACGCCGACGATGGCGCCCGGCACTTCCGACATGGCGCGGATCGCTTCCAGGCCGTGCTTGGTGCGCAGGGTTACTTCCAGCACGCGGATGCCGCCCGCCACCAGCGCGCGCGCCAGCGGTACGGCATGTTCAGGATCGTCGATCGCAATCACGGGGATCACGCTCGAGGTGCGCATAATTTCCAGTAGTGTCATGGTCATCTCTTATTTCCTAGCCAAAAAGTCTTCATCGGAACCCGGCACGGTGTCACCGACATTGTCGGCGTCGTGCAAGGCGACGGTGGTGGGAATCGGCGACGGCAGGCCGAAGGTGGTGGCACCCTCTTCCGCCGCGCTGACGGTGGAACGGAACATGGAAAACAGCTCGCGGCCCATGCCGACGTGGTTCGGCGACAGGTCGGCCGTGACCAGCGCACGGGCGTGCCAGACGTCGGCCGGCACCAGCGCCTCGAGCACGCCGGTAAAGGCGTCGAGGCGGATGATGTCGCCGTCGCGCACGAGGCCCAGCGGGCCGCCGGCGAGAATCTCTGGCGAGACGTGGATGGCGGCCGGCACCTTGCCCGACGCGCCCGACATGCGGCCATCGGTGACCAGCGCCACATGGCGGCCCGCATCCTGCAGGTTGGCCAGCGCGGGTGTCAGCGCATGCAGTTCCGGCATGCCGTTGGCGCGCGGGCCCTGGAAGCGCAGCACGGCAACGAAGTCGCGGTCCAGGGACCCCGCCTTGTAGGCGGCCATGAATTCTTCCTGTGAATTGAACACCAGCGCCGGCGCTTCCACCGTGCGGTGCTGCGGCTTGACGGCCGAGACCTTCATCACGGCGCGGCCCAGGTTACCGGCGACCAGCACCATGCCGCCGTCCGGCGCGAACGGATTCGAGGCGGGGCGCAGCACGTTCTCATCGGCGCTGGCGGCCGGTGCATCTTTCCAGAAGACCTTGCCATCTTCACCGAGGAACGGTTCCATGCAATGCGCGCGCAAGCCGTGGCCCAGGATGGTGTTGACATCTTCGTGCAGCAAGCCCGCGTCCAGCAGTTCGCGGATCAGATAACCGGTGCCGCCGGCCGCGTGGAAATGGTTCACGTCGGCGTCGCCGTTCGGGTAGATGCGCGTGAGCATCGGCACGATGGCCGACAGCTCATTGAAATCGTTCCAGTCGATAACGATGCCGGCCGCCTTGGCGATTGCCACGAGGTGCAAGGTGTGGTTGGTCGAGCCGCCCGTGGCCAGCAAGCCCACGATGGCGTTGACGATACATTTCTCGTCGACGATATGGCCGACTGGCAAGTAGCTGCCGCTTTGCGCCGTGATGCCGGCGGCGCGCTGGGCGGCGGCTTTGGTGAGCGCATCGCGCAGCGGGGTATTTGGCGTAATGAAGGCGGCGCCCGGCAAGTGCAGGCCCATCACTTCCATCAGCATCTGGTTGCTGTTCGCCGTGCCATAGAAGGTACAGGTGCCGGCGCCATGGTAGGCTTTCGATTCGCCTTCGAGCAAGTCTTCGCGCGTGGCCTTGCCTTGCGCATACAGCTGGCGCACCTTGGCTTTTTCCTGGTTCGACAGGCCCGACGTCATCGGACCGGCCGGCACGAAAACGGCTGGCAAGTGGCCGAAGTGCAGCGCGCCGATCAACAGGCCCGGCACGATCTTGTCGCACACGCCCAGGTACAGGGCCGAGTCGAACATATTGTGCGACAGCGCCACGGCCGTCGACATGGCGATGGTGTCGCGTGAAAACAGCGACAGTTCCATGCCCGGCTGACCTTGCGTCACGCCATCGCACATGGCAGGCACGCCGCCGGCGAACTGGGCGACAGCGCCCACTTCGCGCACGGCTTGCTTGATGATCTGCGGAAAGCCTTCAAAAGGCTGGTGCGCCGACAGCATGTCGTTGTACGAGGACACGATGGCCACGGACGGCTTCTTGTATTCCTTCAGCGACAGCTTGTCGTTGGCGGGAAAAGCGGCAAAGCCGTGCGCCAGGTTGGTGCACGACAGGGCGCCGCGCTGCACGCCCTGGATGCGGGCCGCATCCAGGTGCGCCAGATAGGCGCCGCGCGATGGCCGGCTGCGCGCGATGATGCGCGCTGTTACGGATTCGACTACTGGATGCAGCGCCATATGGATTTCCTTAAAAATGAGTATTTCGTGAAATTTTACTACAAAATGGTGAAGAAGAAGCACTCTTGCATGGGCCAACAACACAAATAAGCGACGGATTGCGGCGTATCAAGGCAAACCTGGGCTATATCGCGTAGCCGCACCTGCCAAGACGGCTCTTATATGTCACGGGGGCAATCGCTAAAAAAAGCACAACAAAATCGGCTTCACGTCACAAACTGTAGTGAAATTACGTTTTTCTGATGTATTATTCTCATACCAATGCCGGATCCGCTGTTCGCCACCACGAACGCGCCGCGCTCCTTTCAACCGAGACAAGCACCCAAGCCGACCGCCATGCGCCAGCCAGCACCTACTCCTGCCATCACCGCCACCGCCAGTTTCCAGTCCCTGCAAGCGCACAGCGCCAGCCTGCGCGACGTGCATCTGCGCCAGCTGTTCGCGGCCGACCCCGCCCGTTTCTCGACGATGACGGTCGATGCGGCCGGCCTGCTGCTCGATTACTCGAAGAACCGTGTCGACGCCACCGCCATGGCGCTGCTGATGGACCTGGCACGCGAGCGCGGCGTGGAAGCGCAGCGCGAAGCCATGTTCACTGGCGAGAAAATCAATCTTACCGAACATCGGGCCGTTCTGCATACGGCCTTGCGCGCGCCACGCGGCACCAGGCTGGTCGTCGATGGCCAGGATATCGATGCCGACGTGCAAGATGTGCTGCAACGCGTGAAGGCGTTTACGGACAAGGTGCGCAATGGCAGCTGGCTCGGCTACACGGGCAAGCCGATTTGCGACATCGTCAACATCGGCATCGGCGGCTCGGATCTGGGCCCGAAAATGGCGTGCCTGGCGCTGCGCTCCTACGCCAACCCGGGCCTGGAAATGCACTTTGTTTCCAACGTCGACGGCCACGACATGGAAGCGACCCTGTCGAAAGTCGATCCGGAAACAACGCTCTTCATCGTGGCGTCGAAAACTTTTGTGACGGCTGAAACCATGCTCAACGCCAACACGGCGCGCGCCTGGTTCCTGCTCGAAGGCGAAGAAAAGGATCTGGCGCAACATTTTGTGGCCGTCTCGACCAACACGCAAGCCATCGTCGACTTCGGCATTTCGCCGGACAATATGTTCCCGTTCTGGGACTGGGTCGGTGGCCGCTACTCCGTCTGGTCGTCGATCGGCCTGGCCGTGGCCCTGTCCGTCGGTTTTGAATACTTCAGCGATTTCCTCGCCGGCGCGCATGCGATGGACCAGCACTTCCGCCAGGCGCCGCTGGAACAGAACATGCCCGTCGTGCTGGCCATGGTGGGCTTCTGGAACCGCCAGTTCCTCGATTGCGGCTCCGTTTCCATTGCGCCTTATCACCAGGATTTGAGCCGCTTTGCCGCCTACTTGCAACAGCTGGACATGGAAAGCAACGGCAAGCGCGTCACCAAGGATGGCGTGCCCGTCGACGTGCCGACCGGCCCCGTCATCTGGGGCGATTGCGGCACGAATGCACAGCACGCGTATTTCCAGCTGCTGCACCAGGGCACGGACATCACGCCCATCGACTTCATCGCCGCCCTGCGCGCCACGCACGACTTGCCGGGCCACCATGACGCCCTGCTGGCGAACTGCTTCGCCCAGTCGGAAGCCTTCATGACGGGCAAGACGGGTGATGAAGTGCGCCTTGATTTGCAGGCGCAAGGCTTGCCGGAAAGCGAGATCGAAGCGCTGGTGCCGCACAAGACTTTCCCCGGCAACCGCCCCAGCAACACCATCCTGATGGACCAGCTGACCCCGACCACCCTGGGCGCCCTGATCGCGCTGTACGAACACAAGACCTTCGTGCAGGGCGTCTTGTGGAACGTCAACAGTTTTGATCAGTGGGGCGTGGAACTGGGCAAGGTGCTGGCCAAGAAAATCCAGGCTGAACTGACGGGCGAAGCCCGTCCCGACCACCACGACAGCTCGACCAATGGCTTGATTGCCTTGGCTAAAGCAGCAAAAGCCGCATATTAAAAAGAGATAGATGAATATTTACGAAATCAAAGTAGTCAGCGACAAGCCCATGCAAGTGGGCGAATGCCCGCTATGGCATGGCAAGGAAGCGGCCCTGTACTGGGTCGACATCGATGGCCGCGCCGTGCACCGCTTGCACCCGGCCAGCGGCAAGCATGAGCAATGGAACATGCCGACGGAACCGTCGGCGCTGGCGATCAACGCCGGCGGCGGCCTGATCGTGGCCTTGCGCAGCGGTTTTGCCCACCTCGACACGAAGACGGGCAGCCTGGCGGAAATCGCCCCGGCGCCGTTCGACATGGCCACCACGCGCTTCAACGATGGCAAGGTCGACCCGGCCGGCCGCTTCTGGGTCGGCACGATTTTCGAGCCGCGCAACGCCGATGCTGCAGAAATGTTCGTGCTGGAAAAGGGACAAGTACGCAAGGTCTGGTCGGGCGGCATGACCGTATCGAACGGCCTGGGCTTCAGCCCGGACAAGCGCACCATGTATCACTCGGACACCACCACGCATCGCATCGACCGCTTCGATTTCGACGCGGCCACGGGCGCCATTTCCGCGCCGCAACCGTTCCAGCGTTTTTCCACGGACAAGAAAGCGTTTGATTACGGCGGGCGCCCCGATGGCGCGGCCGTCGACAGCGAAGGCAATTACTGGTCAGCCATGTTTGAAGGCGGCAAGATCTTGCGCTTCGCCCCCGATGGCCATTTGCTGGGTGAAATTACCGTTCCCGTGCGCTGCCCCACCATGGTGACGTTCGGCGGCCCCGACCTGCGCACCCTGTACATCACCAGCGCCAGCCACAACCGCTCCGCCGCCGAGATCGCCGATTATCCATTGACGGGCCACGTGCTGTCCGTGCGCGTGGACGTGGCGGGCCAGCCGGAAACAGCTTACCAGGCGTAATCGTTTGCCAGCATAGAAAAAGCGCCGGACCCTCGCGGGTAGCGGCGCTTTTTTATGTCTATGGCGTAGGTCGGATTAGCGGGACGAAGGCCCGCGTAATCCGACAATGTGTTGGCCATGGTGGCGTCGGATTACGCGCAGCTTCGCTGCGCTAATCCGACCTACGGATGCTCCATGTAATTACCGCGACAATACCTTGCGTATCGTCTCGGCCAATTCAGCCGCCACAAACTTCGCCACATAACCATCGGCGCCCACGCCCTTGACGTGGTCTTCGTTGGTCGAGCCCGTCAGCGACGAGTGGATCACCACGGGGATGTTGGAGAAACGGCCATCGTTCTTGATGTTGCGCGTCAAGGTAAAGCCATCCATTTCCGGCATTTCCAGGTCGGTCAGCACCAGCGCGACCTTGTCTTTCGCCGTCTTGCCTTCCGTCGCCGCCTGAGCCGAGATCGCCTGCAGGCGTTCCCACGCTTCCTTGCCCGTCTTGGTCATGATGAAAGGCACGCCCATCGCTTCGAGGCCCTTTTCGATCAGCGAGCGGGCCAGCGAGGAATCGTCGGCCGCGAGGATCACGGCGCCGGCCGGCAAGCGCACTTGCGGGCCGATGCTGTTCTCGTCCACGTCCGGGTCGCCCGACGGCAGCACGTTGCGCAGGATTTGTTCCACGTCCAGCACTTGCGCCAGGCGTGTCTTGTCCGTGTCGCCATCGAGCCGCGCGATACTGGTGACGAGGCCGCCGCCAACGCTCGACTCGGCCGACAGCACCTGGTTCCATTCCAGGCGCACGATTTCATCGACCTCTTCCACGGCAAACGCCTGTGTCGAGCGGGCAAATTCGGTCACCATCAGGATCTTCAAACCATTGCTCTTGCAGCCGACCGCCATCGGCAAGTCGATCACGGGCACGATCTGGCCACGGATGTTGACCACGCCCAGCATGTGCGGGTGCGAACCGGCCACGGCCGTGATGGCCGGCATTTCCATGATTTCACGGACTTTGAACACATTGATGCCGAACAGTTCGCGGCTGGTCGAGTGATCACTGGTGCCCAGCTTGAACAGGAACAGTTCGAATTTGTTATTGCCTGTCAGGCTGGTGCGTTCATCGACATCTTGCTGCATTGAATTCATTGTGTCCCCTTGAGCCGTCTTGTAAAGTTAAGTCGCCTGCCCCTGATGCTGCGGACAGTGCGGACTGCACGTCGCATGGACGTCGGATGGCGGGTTCGGGGCATGGCCGGCGCTAGCGGTGCAGTGTGTATCGTACAATTTCTTACAACCAATAGTTGCTATCGATTCCAGCTTGAATTATACGGTTTTTTACTTTCTTCAAAGCTACTTTACGCTGCCAACGGCGATCCTGACAGCATTTCTTGATTTGCTTGTTGCTACAGCGCAAATGATGACGGAGAGAATCGAAAATTTCCCTGGCAACCATGGTTGCTTTGAAAAGCCAGGTGAAAAGCATGGCGCAGCGCCAGCAGCGGCGAACGGCATATAATGGCCATGCTGGCAGCACTGGCAGGCATACCGGGCAAAATGGCGACGGCAGCGGATGGAATGTAGTAAAATTTCTTGCAATTGCCCGTTCTACGTAGTAAATTTACACCATCGATTATAGTAGCGACAGACTGGCACTTCCGGTCGGCTTTCTCCCCGCTCCGGCCCTTTTACTTTTGCGACGACACTCACTTATGGCACTTACCGATTTTGACCTGGTCCTGTTTGGCGGCAGCGGCGATTTAGCAATGCGCAAGTTGTTGCCTGCAATGTATGCGCGCGACGTCGCGAACGATTTGCCGCCGACGGCGCGCATCATCTGTGTGGGCCGCCAGGACAGCGGCCAGGATGCCTTCCTGAAAATGGTAGAGACCAACTCGCGTCCCCATATCAAGGCCAGCACCCTGAATGCCGCCACCTGGAGCAAATTCTGCGCGCGCATCGTGTACGTGTCGCTCAACGCCAGCGATGCGGCCACGTACGCGCCGCTGGTCGAAGCGCTGCGCGGCGATGCCGACCTGACGCGCGTGTACTACCTGGCGACGCCGCCGCATCTGTTCGCCCTCATCTGCGACAACCTGGAAGACAACGGCCTGGTGACGCCGAATTCGCGCGTGGTCCTGGAAAAGCCGCTGGGCCGCGATCTGGCCAGCGCCAAGCAGATCAACGCCGAAGTGGGCAAGGTATTCCAGGAATCGCAGATCTACCGTATCGACCATTACCTGGGCAAGGAAACCGTGCAGAACTTGCTGGCCCTGCGCTTCGGCAATATCCTGTTCGAACCGCTGTGGCGCCGCGAATGGATTTCCGACGTGCAGATCACCATCGCCGAAAAGCTGGGCGTGGGCAACCGCATGGGTTACTACGACACCTCGGGCGCGCTGCGCGACATGCTGCAAAACCACTTGCTGCAACTGCTGTGCATCGTCGCCATGGAACCGCCGACCTCGATCGCGCCGGACGCCGTGCGCGATGAAAAGCTGCAAGTGCTGCGCTCGCTGAAAAAA
The DNA here is from genome assembly GCF_013372745.1 of Janthinobacterium sp. BJB401. NCBI lineage: Bacteria > Pseudomonadati > Pseudomonadota > Betaproteobacteria > Burkholderiales > Oxalobacteraceae > Janthinobacterium > Janthinobacterium sp. BJB401. The sequence goes on from NZ_JABXFH010000038.1 coordinate 55,211, forward strand.
TTCACGCCCACCACCCTGGCGCAAAACATCGTGCGCGGCCAGTACCGCGCCGGCCACGTCGACGGCGCCACCGTGCCGAGCTACCGCGACGAACCGGATGCGCCGGAACATTCGCGCACCGAAACCTTCGTTGCCCTGAAGGCGGAAATCGACACCTGGCGCTGGGCCGGTGTGCCGTTCTACCTGCGCACGGGCAAGCGCATGGCCGACAGCCTGGCCGAGATCGTCGTGCGCTTCAAGCAGATCCCGCACTCGATCTTCAACCAGCCCACGTCGAGCTTCCAGCCGAACTGCCTGGTGATCCGTCTGCAGCCGGACGAAGGCTTGCGCATGAATTTGATGGCGAAAACCCCGGGCGACGGCATGCGCCTGAAACCGGCGGAACTGGAACTCGATTTCCGCGAGTCGTTCAAGACCCCGCGCATGGACGCCTACGAGCGTTTGCTGCTCGACGTCCTGCGCGGCCAGCTGACCCTGTTCATGCGCGGCGACGAACTGGAAGCGGCCTGGGAATGGGTCGAGCCGATTCTCGACAACTGGGAACAGAACGACAGCGCGCCGATTCCGTACACGGCCGGCACCTGGGGCCCTGCCGCCGCCAGCGCCCTGATCGGCCGCGATGGCTTGCAGTGGCGTGAAGAAGCCCTGCCGGAAGACTAATCTAGCAGGGCAAGGAGCCGTGCCTTGCAAGGCACGGCCGTTACGCAGGCGCGGAGCTGTGCTCCGCGAATTCCCTGCTTCACCGCTTCCCGAAATCAGAAGACTAATTTAATGCTGCTTGACTCCATCCGCACCCAACTCGATTCGCTCTCCAAGTCGGAGAAGAAGGTCGCGCTGGCCGTGCTTGACCAGCCTAACCAGACGGTCAGCCAGAACATCACGGCGCTGGCGAAAAGCGCGCAGGTGTCGGAACCGACCGTGGTGCGTTTTTGCCGCACCCTGGGCTATGACGGCTGGCATGAATTCAAGCTGAAGCTGGCGCAGGGGCTGGCCCTGGCCATGCCGGGCGCGAACGAGCAGCCGGCGCAGGACGACCTGGCGGCCGACCTGGTGAATAAAATCTGCAGCCGCTCGATCAACACCCTGCTCGACCTGCGCAACAACCTGAACCCGGAAGCGATCCAGCGCGCGCTCGACATCCTGTCACGCGCCAGCAAGATCGAATTCTATGGCCAGGGCACATCGGGCATCGTGGCGGCCGACGCGCAGCACAAGTTCTTCCGCTCGGGCGTGCCGACGGTGGCCTACAGCGATCCGAACATCCACAGCATCGCCGCGGCCCTGCTGCGCGGCGGCGACTGCCTGGTGGCCATCTCGCAGCGCGGCAACAGCCCCGCCCTGGTCCGCTCCGTGAAACTGGCGCGCCGCGGCGGCGCCGACGTCGTCGTGCTGGCCCCATCGGGCACGCCGCTGGCCGACCTGGCAACCGTGCTGATCCCGATCGACCTGGTCTTCAACACCGACCCCTACACCCCGATTTCCGCCCGTCTGGCCTATCTGGTGGTGATCGACGTGCTGGCCGTGGGCCTGGCCCTGCAGCGGGGCCCCGAGTTCCGCAAGAAAATGCAAAATGCACAGAAGGCGCTGCAGGAATTCGACATGCAGTTCGATTCCTTCATCGGCTGATCTGGCTGATACCCTGCCGGCTCCAGCATCGCCGGAGCCGCTCCTTATCCAAACGTTTCCATTCGACCGGGATGTCTCTTCCTTGATTTCACAAGAGGAACCGGTACACGCCATGGCAGCCTTTGCATCGAAAAATCAGCCCACCATCCTTGTCTAAGAATTGGGATCCTTTGGTTTCCCATAGTGGCGTATCGGATGAGCAGTGCTATAACCGGGATAAATTGAAACCACAACCCGAACTTCATCGTTTGGAAAAAAATGGATAAAGATACTTCCCGTTTCATCGTATTTTTCCACTTCCACCATTTTTTCTTTAATAATATGTTTTAGTCCATCCGGCATATCCCACCGCACCAGCACCATCATTCCCGGATACCACGCTCTCGGAATGGAGGCACAGCAAACTTCAGGTCCTCCCGCTCCCCATCTGGCCATATTGGCACCTCCGGCTCCATCCACCGACGCGGAGTAAATAAAATTCCCGGTATGGTTCACAATACCCACCTGCGCTATCGCGGTAGGACCTGGGCCGGCTTCCTCGACCTGCCTGGCCTTGAACGCACAGCCGCTCAGCAGCAAAGCAGCGCCAAGATACATAATCCATTTCATGATTTTCACCTTGCAGAAAATGCCACGTCGCTTTTCACTTTACCGCCACATACGGCAATAGAAAATAGGGGACTGTCCACACGTGGATGCTTCAAGAAAAAGTGCTCGGAAGCGGTCCAGAAATGGAAATTTTATCGATCATCTTATCAAGGAAGATTGGCAGGTTTTCCGTAATGAAGAATAGGATGATTTTTACTATCGCCGTCCACATTTGACACAACCACTCTCACCTCATCATTGGAAAAAAAATGCATATAGATATCTCCTGGCCTATCGTATTTTTCCACTTCTACCATTTTTTCTTTAATAATATGTTTTAGTCCATCCGGCATATCCCAGCGTACCAAGACCATCATTCCCGGATACCACATTCGCGGAATAGAAGTACAACAAACCTCGGCTCCCCCCGCTCCCCATCTGGCCATATTGGCGCCTCCCGCCCCATCCACCGATGCGGAGTAAATAAATTCCCCTGTATGGTTCACGATACCTACCTGCGCCCCTGCCGTAGGACGTGGGCCGGTGTCCTTAAGCTGCCTGGTCTTGAGGCCGCAAGCGCTCAGCAGCAAGGCAGCAAACAAAACACCGCCAAAAAAAATAATCCGTTTCATAATTTTCATCATATAAGACCAATGGCTAATTGGATCGATCAAGCGTCGACCGATTAAGAAAAAATACTGGAAAGCGCCCCAGAAATGGAAATTTTATCGACCATCCCATCAAGGAATAGTGGCAGGTTTTCCGGAGTGAAGAATAGGATGCGTTTTTGCACCCCCTCCAGCATTTGACACGACAACTCTCACCTCGTCATTGGGGAAAAAGTGCATATAGATATCTCCCGGCTCATCGTATTTTTCCACTTCCACCATTTTTTCTTTGACAACATCGGTATGCCCTTCAGGCATATTCCACCGCACCCGGACTTTCATTCCCGGATACCACACTCGCGGAATAGAAGTACAACAAACCTCGGCTCCCCCCGCTCCCCATCTGGCCATATTGGCGCCTCCCGCCCCATCCACCGATGCGGAATAAATATACTTCCCCGTATGGTTGACAATACCCACCTGCGCCGTCGCGGTCGGACTTGGGCCGGCTTGCTCAACCTGCCTGGCCTTGAGGGCACAACCGCTCAGCAGCAAGACAGTGCCAAGATAAATCATCCATTTCATGGTTTTCCTCTTAAAAAAAACAGTTGAAGGAGCAAAGCTAGGCAGCCGATCGCGCCTGCCAGAAATCGTCGGGCAACGTGTCGAGCTCGGACAAGTAATCCGCCCCCTGACGCGTGCGCCGCAACTGGCTGGCCAGCTATGCTACACAATGCGTCTGACGCCACGCCACATGTACCTTGAGCATTTTTTTAGCTGATCACGCACGTCTGGCTTTAAGAAAACATCGACCGGGATCGTAGCCTTGGAAGGTGGTGCTTTAATCCTAAGGATTCATTTTTTAGTCGATGGATTAGCCGTGTGTTGAATCGGATGATCTTTTCCATATCCTGCATCATTCGACACAACAACTCTCACCTCATCATTCTCAAAAAAGTGCATATAGATATCTCCTGGCCTGTCATATTTTTCAATTTCGACCATTTTTTCCTTAATGACGTCAGTATGACCTTCAGGCATATTCCACCGCACCAAGACATTCATTCCTGGATGCCATACACGGGGAATCGATGTGCAGCAAATATTTGCTCCCCCCGCCCCCCATCTGGCCATATTCCCCCCTCCCGCCCCATCCACCGATGCGGAATAAATATACTTCCCCGTATGATTGACAATACCCACCTGCGCCGTCGCGGTAGGACTCGGGCCGGCTTGCTCAACCTGCCTGGCCTTGAGGGCGCAACCGCTCAGCAGCAAGACAGTGCCAAGATACATAATCCATTTCATGATTTTCACCTTGCAAAAAATGCTACGTGGTTTTTCTACTTTACTACCATATACGGCAATAGAAAATAAGGGACTGTCCACACGTGGATGCTTCAAGAAAAAGTGCTCGGAAGCGGTCCAGAAATGGAAATTTTATCGATCATCC
>NZ_JABXFH010000039.1:0-58577 GCF_013372745.1 Janthinobacterium sp. BJB401
ATGGCATGCTTACACCTTGCCCGCCCACACGGGCGGCCGCCGTTGTCCCCACGGCGCCGCCCGCTCCAGCTGCCCAGCCAGGCGCAGCAAGATCCCATCGTTCGCATAGCCAGCCATGAACTGCATGCCGATCGGCAAACCGTCATCCGACATGGCGAGTGGCACGGACATGGCCGGCAATCCCGCCACGTTGGCCAGCGGCGTGTACGGCGAATGCTCGAACAGGCGCGCCGTCCAGCCCAGGCCGTCAAGCTGTTCCTCCTTTTCACCATAGCGCCCCAGTTGCCACGGCAAGTCCGGCAAGGTGGGCGTCAGCAGCACGTCGTACTGGCCGAACAAGGCGCCGGCCTGGCGCGTGACCATGTTGCGCACGTCGAGGGCCGCCACGAAATCGATTGCCGACACCGTTTTGCCATGGCGGTAGCAGGCCAGGGTCGCCGCTTCCAGGGTGTCGAGCGACACGGCGCGCCCGCTTTCCTGCGCCAGGGCGGCTATCCACGGCACCAGATTGGCGCACCAGATGCTGGCGTTCGCGTGCACGAAGGCTTCCCACGACACGCCCAGCGCGGGCGCCACTTTTTCCACATGGTGGCCCAGACTTTCCAGCAGGCGCACGGTCGTGTCCAGCGCGGCATCGATGGCTGGCACGGGCTGGGCGCCGTTGCAGGCGGCGCGCTGCACGGCGATGCGCAGCTTGCCTGGCGCCACGCTCACCTGCGACAGCCAGCTGTGGCCGGGCGGACTCGTCACATACGGCTCGCCCGGCAGCACGCCCTGCACGCAGTCGAGCAAGGCGGCGCTGTCGCGCACCGTGCGACTCACGCCCAGCTGCACGCCCAGGCCGCTGAAGATCTCGTCCATGGCGGGGCCGTTCGAGACCCTGCCCCGGCTCGGCTTCAGGCCGAACAGCCCCGTCGACGCGGCAGGCACGCGGATGGACCCGGCCGCGTCCGTCGCATGGGCCAGCGGCACGATGCCGGCCGCCACGGCCGCCGCCGCGCCGCCGCTGGAGCCGCCCGCGCTCAAGTTCAGGTTCCAGGGATTGCGCGTAGCACCGTAGAGCTCGGGTTCCGTGGTGGTGGCAAACGCCATTTCCGGCGTGCTGGTGCGGCCAAAGGTAGCCAAGCCAGCTGCGCGAAACTGCGTCATCAGGTGGGAGTCGAGTGTGGCAACATGGCCGGCGCCCAGCCGGCTGCCCGCTTCGCTGCGCCGGCCCGCCATGGTGACGGCCACATCCTTGATCAGGAATGGCACGCCGGCGAACGGCGCCGCGTGGTCGATGGCGGACAGATCCGCCGGCCACACTTCGACCACGGCGTTGATGTGCGGGTTGACGGTGGCGCAGGCGCGCATGGCGGCGTCGTGCAATTCGGCGGCGGAAACGGCGCCGTCGCGCATTAGCTGGGCCAGTCCCAACCCATCAAAGCTAGCATATTCATGGAGTTGCATCAGTTTATTCCTGTAATGGATGAAGAGTGGATATCACAGGAACTACTGTAGGGCTTGCGCTATCATAGTGGAAATGAATAGTTGATATACAAGGTATAGTCATGAACAATTTACACAAGCTGGACTTGAATCTGCTGCTGACCCTGAATGCCTTGCTGATTGAACGCAACGTCACGCGGGCGGCAGCGCGGCTGCACCTGAGCCAGCCTTCCGTCAGCGTGCAGCTGGGCAAGTTGCGCGCCGCTTTCGACGATCCGCTGCTGCTGCCCGGTCCGCGCGGCATGCTGCCTACGGCGCGGGCGCTGGCCCTGTTCGCGCCCTTGCAAGCCGTGCTGGCACAGCTGGAGCAAGTCTTGCAGCCGGAATCGGCGTTTGAACCGGCCACGGCCGAGGTGTGCTGGAACCTGGCGGCGGCCGATGCCACCGAATACGCGATTTTGCTGCCCATGCTGCCGGCTCTGCGCGCGCAGGCGCCGTTGTCGCGCATGGCCGTGTTCGAAGCGGTGCCCGCACGCATGGCGCACGACCTGGAAAGCGGCCAGGTCGACCTGGGCTTTTTGGCCCGGGAAGAAGCGCCGCCTGGTTTACGCCACCGCACCCTGTTTACCGAACATTACGTGCTGGCGGGCCGCCACGAGCACCCGTTGCTGCAGGCACAGCCGAGCCTCGATCAATTTTGCGCGCTGGAATTCATCGTTGTCTCACCCAACGGCGGCGGTTTCCGCAGCAATGTCGATACGGCGCTGGAACTGTTGGGACGAACGCGCAAGGTGGTGCTGTCCGTGCCGCACTTTCTGATCGTCCCACCCTTGCTGGCGGCGTCCGACATGGTGGCCCTACTGCCGTCGCGCCTGCTGAAAAATGCGCTGGGCGGTCTGCGCACGTGGGAACCGCCCGTCAGCCTGCCCGACTACAAGATGGCCATGGTGTGGCACGAGCGCATGCACCTGGATCCGGCGCACCGCTGGCTGCGCGAGCGCATCATGGCGGCGCTGTGATTTATCTGTAAAACACCCCACCCTCCTGTGATACGCTGCTGGCTCCACCACACAGGAGCCACGCATGCCCACCGACAGCGGCCGCGCAGATACAGCCCGCCAGCCGGCAGCCCCTTCCGACACTTGGCTGGGCAAGCTGGGGCCCGGCCTGATCACGGGTGCGGCCGACGACGACCCCAGCGGCATCGCCACGTATTCGCAGGCCGGCGCCCAGTTCGGTTTTGGCATGCTGTGGACCGTGTGCCTGACGTTCCCCCTGATGCTAGGCATCCAGGTCATCAGCGCCAAGATTGGCCGGGTCAGCGGGCATGGGCTGGCGACGAATATTCGCCGCCATTATCCGAAATCCTTGCTGTACGCCATCGTCGGCTTGCTGCTGCTGGCTAATGTCATCAATATCGCCGCCGACGTGGCCGCCATGGGCGATGCCTTGACCCTGATCATCGGCGGCCCCACGCATTTGTACGCCGTCGGCTTCGGTCTGCTGTCCCTGCTGCTGCAAGTGTTCATTCCGTATCAACAATACGTGCGCATCCTGAAATGGCTGACCCTGGGCTTGCTGGCCTATGTGGCCACCGTGCTGACGATCCACATTCCGTGGCGCGAGGTGGCGCTGCGCACGGTGTGGCCCCAGTTCACCTGGTCTGCCGCCTCGGTCACCATGATCGTGGCCGTGTTCGGCACCACGATCAGTCCCTATTTATTTTTCTGGCAGGCATCACAGGAAGTGGAAGACTTGCAGGCCGATGCTGGCGCGCAAGCCTTGCGCCGCGCGCCGGAGCAGGCGCCGCGGCAATTCCAGCGCATCAAGATGGACACGGCCATCGGCATGGGCTTCTCCAACCTGGTGGCGTTTTTCATCATGCTGACGACGGCCGTGACCCTGGGCGCGCAAGGCATCACGCATATCGACACGTCGGCCCAGGCCGCCTCCGCCCTGCGCCCCATCGCTGGCGAGTTCGCCTTTGCCCTGTTCAGCCTGGGCATCATCGGCACAGGCTTGCTGGCCATTCCCGTGCTGGCCGGCTCGGCCGCCTACGCCATGGCCGGCGCCTTTCACTGGAAAAACAGCCTGGAACTGGCGCCCAGGGCAGCCAAGAAGTTCTACGGCATCATCGTCACGGCCACGGTGATCGGCGCGGCCCTGTGCTTTTCGCCGCTCGACCCCATCAAGGCCCTGTACTGGAGCGCCGTCATCAATGGCGTCATTTCCGTGCCCATCATGGCTCTGATGATGGTGATGGCGTCGCGCCCCGCCATCATGGGCACATTGACCATCTCACGCCGCCTGCGGGCGCTGGGCTGGCTGTCGACCGTCGTCATGGCGACGGCCGTGCTGGCCATGTTCGCCACCATGGCGTTTTGATGCCTAGGCCGCCTTCGGCTTGAGCATGCCTTCCACGATGCCCAGCACGGTCTGGCGCGGCAGCAAGCGCGGCAGCCAGGCCAGCAGCCGGTTGGGCCGGCCCGCCACATGGCTGCTGCGGCCCCGGTCCAGCGCCCGCAGCGCTTCATCGACGACGGCTTGCGGATCCATGCGCTTGCCCACGGCCGCTTCGGGCGCGGCCACCACGTCGAAGAAGGCCGTCTCGGTTGCGCCCGGGCACAGGGCCAGCACGCGCACGCCGCGGCTGCGGTTTTCCGCCCACAGGGCTTCCGAGAACGACAGCACGAAAGCCTTGCTGGCGCCATATACGGCCATGTAGGGATCGGGCTGCAGGGCCGCCGTGGACGCCACGTTGATGATGGCGCCCCGTCCTTTTGTCAGCATGTGCGGCAAGACGCAGTGCGTCATTTCCATGAGCGCCGTGCAATTGACGGTCACTTCGGCCGTCTGGCGCGCGAGATCGATGCTTTCGAAGCGGCCGTGCGTGGCGAAGCCCGCATTATTGATCAGTACATCGGGCGCCATGCCCATCGACCAGGCTTGCGCATGGGCTTGTGCCGCAGCGCCGGGCTGGCTCAGGTCGGCCACCAGCGCATGCGCGCGGATGCCATGGCGCTGCGAAAGTTCTTTGGCCAAATTGTCGAGCACGGCGCCGGAACGGGCCAGCAACAGCAAATGGGCGCCGCGCGCGGCCAGGGTTTCCGCAAACACGCGGCCGATGCCGGACGAGGCGCCCGTGATCAGCACGGTCTGGTTGGTGAAATTGAAAGCGGTCATGGCAATGGAATCGTAGTGAAGGGAAATTCACTGTAAACTGTCGACTTTAGTCCACGGTCAAGCGTGGAATGCAAAGAAAGTCAAAAAACGATGCGCATCGGAGAAATCACCCGCCTGACGGGCGTCAGCAAGGACACCGTGCGCTTTTACGAGCGCCAGGGGCTGCTGGACGAAGCGCCGCAGCCGGGCCTGACGAACAACTATAAAGAGTACTCGGCGCAGGCCTTGCGGCGCATCGAGCTGATCGGTCACGCCAAGGCGCTGGGTTTTACCTTGAAGGAAATTGCCGAAGTCATTGCCGTCTGGCAGGAAAATGCGCTCGATGCGCAGACCAAACGAGCTATGCTGGAAACGAAAATTGCCCAGATCGACGACAAGGCCCGCTCGATGGCCGTGCTGCGCGCCGGCCTCGTCGATGCGCTGGCCAAGGTGGAGACGGGCTGCACCGATGCGGCGCCAGTGCGCGTAGACAAGAATAAATACAAGGAGAATCAATGAGCAACCATTACACGCGCTACCGCCACCTGGCTATCGAGGGCGCCAAGCCTGCCCCCACGGCGCAGCAGATCGCCGCCATCGAAGCCTTGCTGGAAGCACCGTTGCCGCCCGCCTTCCTGGCGTTCTTGCAAGTGGCCAACGGCGCTTATTTTGATTACACCAGCGATGTGCCGGACGGTAATGGCGGCGTAGAAAAAATGGGCTTCAATACCTTCTTCAGCGCCGACGAAGGCGATTTCTGCGATGAAACCTTGGTGGGAGAGATTCGCGCCGCGCGCAAGCATACGGACATGCCGGCGCGCATCCTGCCGTTCGCCCGCGATGGCGGCAATTCCATGGTCTACCTGGACCTGACCGAGGAAGGCGGCGGCCGCGTGCTGGCCTATGTGCAGGAATTGCCGGACTGGACGGGCAAGCGCGCCCACGGCCTGATGGAACTGGCGCCCTCGTTCGACGCCTGGCTGGACAGCCTGTACATCGACCGCGACACGGTACTCGACGAACTCGAACACAGCGTCTCGGAGCCATCGCACCTGGACGCGATGGCGGAATGGCTCGATATCGGCATGCCCGCCTGGCGCCGCGATGCCGGCATCGCCGCTTTGTTTACCCTGAAACAAGTCGAATTGTGCGCTAACGAACAGGACTAGTCCTGTGGGCTGCTCGACAGCGACCTCAAGACTGGCAAAATAAAATGCTGTTCAGTATTAGCTGAACAGCATCGGTTTGCAGACCGCCTTTTCACGAATCGCTATCAATGGGATTTTTTACGTCGTTGCGCAGTCAAGGAAGCGGCGAATGCAATCGCATTAAAAATGATCACACTCGATAGCAGATTCCAGCCATTGAAGCTCGATGAAGAAGTCATTGCCCATGCGATCAGGCCACCGCACGTGCCAAACGACAGAATTTTTAAGTAACGCATATTACTTTCCCCATGACAATTAAGAATCAACAATCCAATACTAGGCATAGTGATTCGCCCTGCATATCAGACTCCTCTTAAATTTGCTGTCGGAGCAATCTGACGACCGACCTCTTCGAACCTTCTCCGGCGAACAGGATCAATCCTACAGAGAAGATCGTTCCTGTCCTATGGGTGTGTGTGATTGGCTGGATTAACATTCCAATCAGCTTGTAAAAAAATCACGCACGATTTGACGGCATGACCGCGAATGTCGTTCGATTTTCTGCGCCATACACGAAAGGAGTTCTTATGCCTATCTCTACCACCAGTTCCCGTACCCCCTCCCTGAAAAGCGTAGCCATCGGCGCCGCCGTGGCGCTGTTGAGCGGCATCGCCATCAACAGCATCGCCGCTGCCGCGCCGGGCGCGTACGACAAGCAATTCCTCAGCAAGGCTGCCGATGCGGGCAGTACGGAAATTGCCGCCAGCAAAGTGGCGCAAAGCAAAAGCAGCAATGCGCAAGTAAAGGCATTCGCCGATGCCATGGTCGCGGACCACACGAAAGTGGCTGACGAGCTGAAACAGCTGGCCAGCAGCAAGCAGATCGAGGTCAGCGACCAGCCCGGCAAGAAACACCAGGCGCAGATTGACAAGCTGAGCCGCCTGGAAGGCCAGCAGTTCGACAAGGAATATGCGGCAAGCATCGGCGTGGCGGCGCACAAGGACGCCGTGAAACTGTTTACGGATGCCAGCCAGAAGGCGAGCGATCCCGAGATCAAGGCTTTTGCCGCGAAAACCTTGCCAGCGTTGCAACATCACCTGGACATGGCGAATACCTTGCATGCGGCGGTGGGCAAATAGCCAAGTTGACGGCAATTAGCGGGGACATGCTTGCCGTACGTGCTGTACAGCAAGTATTTCGGCTCTTGACATACAATGCCGCAACTTCGTTTTCGGCCATGCCATGACCTCATGCAGCTACTCAAGAAAACCGGCCTGATCGCCGCCGCCTTCCTGCTCATCTTCCTGCTGGCAGGCTGGCTCTTCATCAAGGTAAGCGCGGCGCGCAATGCCACCGTCTATGCACAGCAGTGGAACGACCAGGGCACGTGCGTGATCAAGACCTATGTACCGCATTACGGCAACGGCGTGCCGCAGAACATCGTGCGCGCGCTGAGCACCTCCACTTTCTTCCGCGTGTACCACAAGGATGGCACTTTGCTGGAAAGCACGGAATGGGTGCTGGACATGCATGAAGACGGCATCCTCGACCATGCTCGCTGGGGCCAGAACCAGAACCGCGCCATCTACCCGACCGACCTGGGTTACGAAGGCTGGACCTTGCCAGAATGCGCGTGAACGGGGAACCTTCATGCAAGAAGTAAAACAAAAGGGGTTGCGTGGCCCCTGGAGCGACACTCTCTACGTTCCCACCTTGTACCATTTCCTCGGCCCTTTCGATGTGTATGACCGCGAACACACCCTGGGCGTGGAGCTCGACACCTGGGACATGAACGATCCAGCCCAGCGCGCGGCCCTGATACGGCGCGACATCACCTCGCGATACAAGGAGCTCAGCTACCGCCACCGCCACGCGCTGGTGGCCGTGCTGGCGCAGGCCTTGCAAGACCCTGCCTACGATTTCCAGGCCATCCTCGAACACGACCCCGAAAGCACATACGCCCTGCCCGCCTTGTGGGACGAGATGGACGACCCGCGCGCCTTCTTTGCCGATATCCACCGTCTGTTGCGGCAAGACTGGCGCGACGATCTGGCGCGCGCGGCGGCGGAAGACCCGGCCAGCTGGTAGCGCGGCACTGGCGCCACACTATCGACACGATAGCCTGCGCCCTCCTTCCCCCTATGACATATCGATTGCTGCATCGTGCACGCAACGTTGCAAAAACGCCCGTCTGAAAAAATATCTGTTGCACCAGCGCATCTTCGCTGGCATCGCGCTACCATGCACCGTCGGCATTCCGATAGGCGCCGCCTCACCGCGCCGGTTCCCCACCGGCGTCCCTCTGCCGCAATGTGAAGGAGATTCTCATGCCCAAGTTCGCCCCTGCCATGTGCCTGTCGCTCATGCTTGCCGCCGCTACTCTGCCGTGTATTGCCAGCGCTGCCGAAGGCGGCGCCACGCGCGCCGACGCGGAAGCCATGGTCAAGAAAGGCGTGGCCTACATCAAGAGCGCCGGCGACGCCAAGGCGTATGGCGAGATCACGGCCAAGTCGCCGCAATTCATCCTGCACGACCTGTACCTGGTCGTCTACAAACTTGACGGCACGGTCGCCGCGCATGGCGCCAACCAGAAAATGGTGGGCAAGAACTTGATCGAGCTGAAGGATATCGATGGCAAGGCTTTCGTCAAGGAACGAGTCGACTTGGCCAAGAGCAAGGGTACGTTCTGGCAGGAATACAAATTCACGAATCCGGAAACCAAGAAGATCGAACCGAAGGCGATGTACTGCGAAAAGCTGGCCGAGACCGTCGTCTGCGGCGGCATCTACCTGTAGCCAGCCGCCGCGCCGCCAGCGCCGGGATGGTTTTCCGCTCTCTTGACGATATGGGTTCCGATGAAAATCGCACAGAAGATGTTGATCGTCCCGGTGGTCGCGCTGGCTTGCCTGCTGGCCATGGGGGCCTTGTCCTACTTCGCCATGCAGCAGAACGAGCAGCGCATGCGCGAACTGAAAGACGTGACCCTGACGGCCGAGCGGCTTGCCAACCAGCAAGCCATTGCCCTGGGCCAGGTGCACGCCGACGTGTATGCGAAGATCGCCATCGCCGCCAGCCTGTCGGAGGAACAGTTCAAGCAATTCGGCGCGCAAACGGATGGCCAGCTGAACGCCATCGCGCAAGGCTTGAAGGAATTGCAGAAATTCTCGGGCGCCGCCACGGAAGCGGGTCAGGCGCTGCCCGGCATCGAGCGCTACCGTGCCAGCGTGGCGCAAGCGCTGGACCTGGCGTCCATGGACCCGAATACGGGCGTGGCGGCGATGCAAAATGCCGCCGGACACTACCAGCAAGTGCGCGGACAGCTGCGCCAGGTGCTGCTCAACCTGGACCACCGTACCGTTGTCGCCTTGCAGGAAACAAAAAATGCGGGCCAACGCGCCGGCTGGCTGTCGCTGGGCACCATGGCCGTCGGCTTCGCTCTGCTGGCCCTGATCGCCACCTGGGTGGCGCGCTCCGTGGTGCGGCCCATCGATGATGCCTGCCGCGCCGCCGAATCGCTGGCCGCCGGCGACCTGACCACGCGCATCGAGGCGCAGGGCGACGATGAAGTGGGCAAGCTGTCGCGTGCGCTGGCCACCGTGCTGAAAAACTGGAACACTTTATTGGGCGAGATACGCCAGGCGGGCTCCACCATCACGGTGGAAGCGAGTGAAATCGCGCTCGGCAATGCGGACTTGTCGGCCCGCACGGAATCGCAGGCTCATTCCTTGCAAGAAACGGCAACGTCCATGCACGCCCTGACCGATACCGTGCGCGAGAATGCCAGCCACGCGCACCAGGCCAACCAGATGGTGTTGTCGACGTCGAACGTGGCGCTGGAAGGCGGCCGCGTGGTGGGCCAGGTGGTCGAGACGATGGGTTCGATCAAGGCCAGTTCAGGACGCATCGTCGATATCATCGCCGTCATCGACGGCATCGCGTTCCAGACGAATATCCTCGCCTTGAACGCGGCCGTGGAAGCGGCGCGCGCGGGCGAACAGGGGCGCGGCTTTGCCGTCGTCGCCACCGAAGTGCGGGGCCTGGCGCAGCGCTCGGCCACGGCGGCGCGCGAAATCAAGCAGCTGATCGAGGATTCCGTGGCCCGTATAGAAACCGGCAGCGAGCTGGCCGACAGCGCCGGGCGCACCATGGGCGATATCGTTGCCTCCGTCCAGCAGGTGACGGAAATCATGAACGACATCACGGCGGCCAGCCAGCGCCAGAGCAAGGGCATCGAGGAAGTCAACAATGCCATCACGGAAATGGATGAATTGACCCAGCGCAATGCCGCCCTCGTCGAGCAATCGGCCGCCGCCGCGCAAAGCATGCAGGACCAGGCGCATGATTTATTGCGCGTGGTCGACGCCTTCCGCCTCGGTGATGGCGGCCCGCCTTTGCTGCCGCGTTAGCGCCGGTCCGGCAAGGCGGCCCTGGCACAGGCCAGCATTTTCCTGCCCGCCGCGGCCAGGGCGGCGTCCTGATCCGTCTGCAAGACCTTGCCCCGGCTGTTCTGATCGTCATAACTGTCCAGCATGGCCGCATACAGCGAGGCCTGGTCCTGCAAACGCCAGGTGGCGCTGCGGGAATTGCCGGGCGCCTCAGGCATACTGGCGCTGAAGTAACCATACAGTCCGCCGATCTGCTTCTTGTGCAGCCATTCCATCAATTGCACGATGCGGTACTGTTCCAGCAGGCTCAATTCGCTGACATTCACGCTGGACAAGGCGTAATACAGTTCCAGACGGGCCATCCAGTTGCCCTTTTCACCGGCCGCCACCAGCCCATCCCAGGCGGGGCCGGAGCGTACGCTGCGCACGGCGCGCGGCGCGCCTGTCCAGGCGTCGACAAAGGCCTGGTCCGGCACGGGGCCGTAGTCATCGGGTGCGCGGCAGACGAACTGGCGTGCATCGGGCCCGCCATCCTTGAGCGCGTTGCCAATCTGCGCGGCAACCTTGTCGCCGATGGCCAGCAGGCGCTTACCATAGCTCTCTATCGTCCAGCTCGAAGGCAGCCGGCCCAGCCAGCCCAGCGCATCGTCGTTGGCCCGCGCTTGCACCGCATAGGCGGCGATCCGGGCCTGCATCTTGGCTTCTTTCTGCTGCTCCGCCAGCTTGCGCGCATCCTGCTCTTCATCATGGCGGCTCGTGGTTTTGGCCAGTTGCATGCATTGCTGGAAGGCATCTGGGGCGCCCTGCCAGCATTGCGCCGGGACCTTCAGTTGCCAGCGCATGCTGACGGTTTTCAAAATATAGTTTTCTTCGCCGTCTTCCCCCTTGACATAGGCGCGGCCGTCCGCCGTGGTCACGCCTTTGCTCAGTTGCTTGCCGCCAACCGTGCTCCAGGTATACGGGTCATCGTCTTGCGGCACGCCGGGCGCGGCGTACAGGGTCAGGTAGTGGCTGGCTGCGGCGGGCGCATCGGCGGCATGGCTCAGCGGCGACAGCAGGGATAAGGCCAGTAAAGTGCTTCCAGGTTTCAGTTTCAGCATGCAGCAATCGTTCAATGCAGTTCGGTATGGCAGGCGCAATCGTGGCCGCTGGCCGCTTCCGACAGGTTCTGCAGGATGGCGCAATCTTGCGACGGCTGCGGCTGGTCGCATTGGTGGCGCAAGGTTACCAGTTGCTGCTGCAATATTTGTAAATTCGCCATTTGTTCGGCAATGCGCAAGATATGGTGGTCGAGCAATTCATTGACGCTGTGGCAGCCTTCGGCCGGGTTGTTCTTAAATTCCAGCAAGGCGCGGATATCCGTCAAACCGATCTGCAGCGAGCGGCAATGGCGGATGAATTGCAGCCGTTCCTGGTGTTCTTCGCGGTACTCGCGGTAGCCGGCGCTATTGCGCCCCGGTTCCTGCAGCAAACCCGCCTTTTCATAGTAACGCACGGTTTCCACGTCACAATCTGTCCGTTTGGCCAGTTCTCCGATACGCATGGCATCCCCTTTTCATTCTTTCATGCAAATTCTGCTTGACCCTGTAGCGGCTACAGGCTTTCTAATGGAAGCATACACGAAACCGGAAGGACGAATGCGATGCCACACGATAGCCATACCCATACGCACGACCACGACCACGCGCACAAGCATGACCATAAGCACGACCATGGGCACAAGCATGACCATGCACCCAAGGCGGCCAGCTGCTGCTCCAGCCAGCATGCGTGCTCGTCCACGCCTGCCGACGCATCCGCACCGGCCCTGCCCAGCGCAGCCATCGCCGGCGCGAACACGGCCAAATACCGTATCGCCAACATGGATTGCCCCACGGAAGAACGGCTGATCCGCAACAAGCTGGGCAATATGGCTGGCGTCGTGGGCCTCGATTTCAACCTGATGAACCGGGTGCTCGACGTGCACCACACGCTGCCTACACTGGCCACGGTGGAAGCGGCCCTGCACGGCATCGGCATGGAAGCGATCCCCTTGGCAGCGGACGCCGCCGTTGCGCGCGACCCGAACGAAGGCAGCCTGAGCACTCTGCAAAAAGGCTTGCTGGTCGTCTCCGGCCTGGCTGCCGCGGCCGCCGAAGCGCTGGCCTGGACCACGCATGAAGACAGTTCGCCCCTTGTCATCGCCCTGGCCCTGCTGTCGATTGCCACGGGCGGCTGGCCGACCCTGAAAAAGGGCTGGATCGCCCTGAAAACGTTCACGCTGAACATCAATTTCCTGATGAGTCTGGCAGTTTTCGGCGCCGTCGCCATCGGCCAGTGGCCGGAAGCGGCCATGGTCATCTTCCTGTTCGCCATTGCCGAGCTGATCGAAGGCTTGTCGCTGAACCGGGCGCGCAATGCCGTGCACAGCCTGATGCAGCTGGCGCCCGACACGGCAACGGTCGCCGACGCCAGCGGCGCCTGGCAGCCAGTGCCCGTCGCCACGGTGGCCATCGGCACCCTGATGCGCGTCAAGCCGGGCGAGCGCATCGCCCTTGACGGCATCGTGCAAAGCGGCGAGTCGTCCGTCAACCAGGCGCCGATCACCGGTGAAAGCATGCCGGTAGACAAGGCCGTGGGCGACGTCGTGTATGCGGGCACCATCAATGAACGGGGCTTGCTCGACGTCACGGTGACGGCCAACAGCGGCAACAGCACCCTGGCGAAAATCGTCAAGGTGATCGAGGAAACACAAGGAAAACAGGCGCCCACGCAGCGCTTTGTCGACAATTTCGCCCGCTACTACACGCCGGCCGTCGTCGTCTTCGCCATCCTCGTGGCCGTGCTGCCGCCCCTGCTTTTCGGCGCGCCCTTCATGGACTGGATCTACAAGGCCCTGGTGATGCTGGTGATCGCCTGCCCGTGCGCGCTCGTCATTTCCACCCCGGTCACCGTCGTCAGCGGCCTGACGGCGGCGGCGCGGCGCGGCATCCTGGTGAAAGGCGGGCAATTCCTGGAGACCGGTTATCGTATCAAGGCCATCGCCGTCGACAAGACGGGCACCTTGACCATGGGCAAACCAGCCGTCACGGACGTGGTGGCGCTCGAGGGCGGCAACCGCGACACTATCCTGCTGCTGGCCGCCAGTTTGGACGCGAACTCCGCCCACCCCCTGGCCGCCGCCATCGTCAAGGCCGGTCCGCCCGCCGGCAGCCACTTGCCCGTGACCCAGTTTACCGCCCTGCATGGACGCGGCGTGCAAGGCAGTATCGATGGCCAGACGTATTACCTGGGCAATGCCCGCCTGATGACGGAATTGAAGGTCTTGACGCCGGCACTGCAAGCCATCCTGGTGCGGCTGGAGCAGCAGGCGTACACGGCCATGGTATTGGCCACCTCGGCCGGTGCGCTGGGCGTGATCGCCGTGGCCGACGTGCTGCGCCCGACGGCGGCGTCCGCCATCGCCAGACTGAATGCGCTGGGCGTTACCACCGTGATGCTGACGGGCGACAATGTGCTGACGGCGCAGCGCATCGGCGATGAAGTCGGTGTCAGCCTGGTCAAGGCGGAGTTGCTGCCGGAAAACAAGCTCGATGAAATCAAGGCCTTGCAGCAGCAATTCGGCGTGGTGGCCATGCTTGGCGATGGCGTCAACGACGCCCCGGCCCTGGCGCAGGCCGACATCGGCTTTGCCATGGGCGCGGCCGGCAGCGACACGGCCATCGAAACGGCGGACGTGGCCCTGATGGATGATGAACTGGGCAAATTGCCTGAATTCATCAGCCTGAGCCAGCGCACGCGCAACATCCTCGTGCAAAACATCAGCTTTGCCATCGGCATCAAGGCCGTGTTCTTCGGCCTGGCCCTGGCCAGCATGGCAACCTTGTGGATGGCCGTGTTCGCCGACGTGGGCGCCAGCCTGCTGGTGGTGGCGAACGGTCTCAGGCTGTTGCGTGGCAGCAAGGCCAAATAAATCCACGTGGAAAACTTTCCATCTGGACAATTGGTGTAAAAAACGCTACTTTGGCAGCTATTCCCCACAGCCGCCAAAGTAGCCGATGACCTTACTGCCCCGCCTGACCCTGCTGGCTGTACTGCTTTCCAGCGCATCCTTGCATGCCGAACCGATGTTCTTCACCCCCTGCTCCGATACGGCCGCCCCCGGCAGCCTGTGCTCGGGCTTGAACGTGCCCGGCAGCTACGATGACCAGGGCCGCGCCGTGGGCGATACGGACGCCATGCACGTCTTCGTGCGCAAGTTTGCCGCCGATGTACCTGCTGGCAAACCCGCCAAGGGCACCCTGTGGCTGGTGGCGGGCGGTCCCGGCGAATCGGGCGCCTCGTTCTACCGCTTGCTGCCGACCTTGCGCCGCAGCTTTCCCGGCTTTGAATTCCTCATCCCCGACCACCGCGGCACGGGCCATTCGTCGCGCTTGTGCAAGCTGGAAGAGTCGGAACAAAGCCCCGGCGGCCGCGCGCTGGCTGGCGCTGAATGGGGCAGCTGCTTTGCCGGTCTCAACCTTGTACCGGAATACGCGGGCCAGTTTTCCATCACGATGGCGGCGCACGACTTGCAAGCCCTGATCGAAGGCGAACGCAAGGCTAAAGGCAGACAGCCGCCCGCCTATGTATATAGTGTGTCGTATGGCACGCAGCTGGTCTTGCGGGCATTGCAGCTGGGACCGCTGCCCGTCAAGGGCGTCATCTTCGACTCGCTGGTGCCGCCGCAAACGGATGCGCGCTGGGATTTGAGCCAGCGTTCGCACGTGGTCAACACCGTCGGCATGCAGGTGCTGGCCGAATGCGACGCGGATGCGGCTTGCCATGCCGCACTGGGCGAGCCGGCTGAAACGCTGTACCGCCGCGTGCTGGACAAGGCGCAAGCGGCCCCCGCCCTGCTGGCGAAGATCCCCGGCAAGAACCTGAAAAACTTCCTGGGCGGCATGCTCGACGTACCAAACGCCCGCGCCCGCATCCCGTATCTGCTGCGCGAGCTGGACCAGGGCGGCGAGACGGAACTGGCGTCCGTGCGCGCCACCTTGACGCAGGCGGCGGCCAGCCTGGGCAGCTATCCCCAGTCTCCGCTGTCGATTCCGCTGGTCAGCATCATCAGCAATTCGGAAAACAATCTGCAGCCATCGTTGCGCCCCGGCTGGACGGCCGCCGACATCGACCGTGACGAGGCCGATTTGCTGTTTACCAGTCCCCTGCCCCGCATCCTGCTGGGCGGCGGCTTGCCCACCTACCCGCGCGACGCCTATTTCGGCGCCTTGCCGGCGAAAATGCCGCCGACCCTGGTGCTGCAAGGAACTCTGGACCCGAAGACGCCGTACGCGGGCGCGCAGGCGCAAGTGCAGGCTTTGACGCAGAGCAAGGCCGGCAAGGTGGCCCTGTCCACCGTGCACAAGGCCCCGCATTTCCTGTTGTGGACGGCGCCCGCCTGCTTTGAACAGGCCAGCACCCGTTTTATTGCCGGCAAACCGGCGCACGATTGCACGCTGTAGTTCCCCCCACTATATAGAAGAGGACGATATGCGCATCACAGGCCTGGCATTGCTGCTCTTAACTTGTTTCAACACGGCGCAAGCGGCTCCCGTACCTGCGTGTGCCTCGCCTACGCAAGCCGTGCGCGAGCAAGGCTATGTGCCCATCAATGGCATCGAGCAATGGATCACGGTCACGGGCGCCGCCTGCGGCAATCCCGTGATCCTGTTCATCCATGGCGGCCCCGGCAACGCACTGAGTCCCTACGCGGAGGCCATCTATACCGGTTGGGAACGCCACTACACCCTGGTGCAGTGGGACCAGCGCGGCGCCGGCATGACGTATGCGAAACAGCAGCCGACGGAAGACATGACCTTGACGGTGGAACAGATGCGCGACGACGGCATCGCCGTGGCGCGCTATATCGAACAGCATCTGGGCCAGCAGAAAGTCATTTTGATGGGCAGTTCCTGGGGATCGATACTGGGCGTGCACATGGCCAAGGCGCGCCCCGACCTGTTCCACGCGTATATCGGCACGGCGCAGGTGGTCAATGCCAGGGACAATGAGACCGGCATGTACCGGGAAGTGATGGCGCTGGCGCAAGCGGCTGGCGATACCGCCACGGTGGACAAGCTGACGGCGCTCGGTGCACCGCCATGGACGGACCCGCGCAACTTCGGCATCTTGCGCCGCTTCGACCGCAAATATGAAGGTTTGGCAACGGATCCGCCGCCCAAGCACTGGTGGCAGCCGGCGCCGTTCTACGCCACGCCGCAAGCCTTGGCCGATGCCGAGGCGGCCGATGACTACTCGTACATCCAGTTCATCGGCCTGCGCGGCGACGGCATGTTCGCCAAGGTCGACCTGCCCGCGCTGGGCACGCGCTTTGACTTACCCGTGTTTTTCATCATGGGCGAAGCGGACTTGCTGACCTCGCCCGTCATCGCGCGCAGGTACTTTGACAGCATCACGGCGCCGGCCAAGGATTTCACCGTGGTGCAACGGGCCGGGCACGACCCCAACCAGGCCGTGCACGACGCCCAATGGACGGTCTTGCGCGACAAGGTGGCGCCGCTGCTGAAGCGCTGATCCATCAGATCGAGATCGCCCGGCGTGCCCGCAGATGCAGGTGGCGGATGGTGGCCGCGGCCGCCATCAGGATGGCGGAAGCCGTAGCCAGCACGACAATGAACGCCTTGTCGAAGGCCGAGCGGGCCAGTTCCGACACTTGCAAGCCCAGTTCGGCAGGCAATTGCTCGGCGGCCAGCAGCGCCGCATCCAGGGTGTCGTGGGCGTTCGGCAAGATGCCAGCGCTTTCCGGTATCACCAGGGTGGCGCTGTAGACGGCCGACATAATCGTGCCCAGCACCGTCACGCCGATCACGGCGCCCAGTTCATACGACACTTCCTCGATCGAGGCGGCCATGCCCGCTTGCTGGGGCGCCACGTTGAGCATCACGGCGCTCGATGCGGCCGTCATGACGGCGCCCAGGCCCAGGCCTAAAATTACCAGGCTGGCCACTTGCGCCGAGACGGCGGCGTCATGCAGCACCAGATACGCTGCCATGCCGATACCGGACAGCAGCAGCGAACCCCACAGTACCTTGGCCTTGTCGGCGCGCGGCAGCATGAAACCCGTCAGCGGCCCCGCAAACACGGACGCCAGCGGCAGCGGCAACAACAGCAGACCCGCTTCCAGCGGAGATAACTCACGCACCAACTGCATGTGCTGGCTCAGCGCCAGTTCCATGCCGATCAGGGCGGCGGACGCCACCATGGCGGCGGCCACGGCGCTGGAAAACGGCAGTTCGCGGAACAGGGCGAAGTCGATCAGCGGCTTGGCTTGCCGCTTCTGGCGACGCACGAATTTGAGCATGAAGAAGGCGCCGACGGCGAACGAAGCGGCGGCCAGCGCATACGACGGCTGCGACTTGCCCAGTTCCTTGATCGCATACACGCCACCAAGCAGACCCATCATGATTTGCAAAGAACCCTTCAAATCCCACGGTTTGTCGCGGTTACCGGCCCGTTTCGGCAGGACAACGGCGGCCAGCACCAGGGTCAGCAGCACGATGGGCACGTTGATCAGGAAGACGGAACCCCACCAGTAATGTTCCATCAGGAAACCGCCGAGCACGGGGCCAAACGCGGCGCCGCCGGAGGCAATCGCCGCCCACACGCCGATGGCGAACGAGCGCTCGCGGTTGTCCGTAAAGGTCAGGCGAATGATGGACAAGGTGGCCGGCATCATCAAGGCGGCGCCGATGGCCAGCAGGATGCGCGAAAAAATCAACAGTTCCGGCGCGGGCGAAAACGCGGCGCACAGCGAGGCGATGCCGAACACGGCCAGGCCGGCAAGGAAAACGGGTTTGTGGCTCAAGCGGTCACCGAGGGTGCCGAGGCCGGGCAGCAGACCGGAGACAACCAGCGCGTACACGTTGATGATCCACAGTTTTTGCGAGGAAGTAGCCTGCAAGTCGCGCGTCAGCGCAGGCAAGGCGGTGTAGAGCACGGTCATGTCGACCACGATCAGGAACAAGGCGCTGGAGACGATGGCCAGCGTCAGCCATTTTTTCATTGGATGCATGGGTAACTCAGTAATTTTAGTGTAATTTTTAACAACTATCTGTTTGGATAAAGCGGGTGCTGCGCAAATATTTACGTTCCAGGCTGCCACGGGCCTGGGCTTGTCGGGGGCGGCGGGCGTCAGCCACGGTCACCATCCTTGTCATCCACGGCGGAGGTCATCGCGTCGAGTTCGCGCAGCATGACGACGGACACTTGCTTGAAGCCGCGGCCCTGGAAGAATTGTTGCGCCGTCAGGTTGTGCGCGCCGCATTCGAGGAACAAACGGGCGATGCCGTGGTTGCGCAACTCGCTTGCTACCCACTCCACCAGCTGGCTGCCGATGCCGCTGCCGCGCACGGAAGGCAGCAAGACCAGGTCGTCCAGCGCGGCGAACGATTTCGAAGCGCGCTGGCGCGTGTCGATGGAGACCAACGCCATGCCGACGATGGCCTCGCCCGATGTGGCGACAGCGAGCAGGGTCGAATCGCCATGCGCCCAGTCATGCGACAGGGCGGCGCGGATTTCGCCACGGATGACCTCAGGCAAGTCCGCGCGCCAGTTGCCCGGCGCATCGGCGCGCTCGCCCTGCAGCTCCGAATGGGAGATGTAATCGGCGTTGACGTTGTCAAGATATAACTTGCACAAGGTATCTTCGGCGGTGGCATCGTGACACCAGCTGAAGCTGATGGCGGGTGAATTGGCTTGAGCGTTTTTCATGGCGGATCTCGTGTTGTTGAAAGTGTAAAGGCATTTTATGTCGCCCCTGAATGGCATTCAAGTTAAAATCCATCTGCAAAACAGATAGGTGTATGCCATGCAATGGACTTTGGAACAAATGCGCTACTTTGAAGCGGCCGTCGCGGCCGGTTCTTTCTCGGGCGCGGCGCGCCGGCTGGGCCGCGCGCAATCGGTGGTCAGCACCTCGATCGGGCTGCTGGAAGCGGAATTCGGCGTGGAACTGTTCG
The DNA here is from genome assembly GCF_013372745.1 of Janthinobacterium sp. BJB401. Lineage (NCBI taxonomy): Bacteria > Pseudomonadati > Pseudomonadota > Betaproteobacteria > Burkholderiales > Oxalobacteraceae > Janthinobacterium > Janthinobacterium sp. BJB401. The sequence goes on from NZ_JABXFH010000039.1 coordinate 19,123, forward strand.
ACCGCTCGCGCCGCAGCGCCGTGCTGACGGAAGCGGGCAAGGTGATGCACCTGGAAGCGTGCGAATTGCTGCGCCAGGCCGAGCGATTGCAGCTGCGCGCCCAGTTGCTGAGCGAGGCCCCCGAAGCCCGGCTGACCCTGGCGCTGGACGAAGCCCTGCCCTACCTGGCCATCGGCACCCTGGTCAAGGAACTGGCGGCGCGCTACCCGGCGCTGGAACTGGTGATGCTCAACGCCACGGCGTCCGAGGTGGCGCAATACGTGGAGCAGCAGCAAGCCGACGTGGCCTTCCACTTCGACCGCGGCCCGATTTCTCCCATACTGGAACAGCAGCACATCGGCAGCGTGGCGCAAGGCGTGTTCGTGGCAAAAGGCCACGCCATGGCGCATGGCCAGGAAGTGAGCCGCAATGAGCTGACCCGCTACCGCCAGCTGATCATGGATTCCGAGCTCAACCGCGAACACGCCTTCAGCCCCGCCGTCTGGTTTTCCGATAGTTTTTACAGTATTGCCGAGATGGTCGCGGACGGGCTGGGCTGGGCCATCCTGCCCCTGAACATCGCCAATTACGACAATTACAAGGGGTATTTGCAGGAAGTGCCCTGCCCCGCACTGGCCTTGTCGCGCCTGCCCGTGCGGCGCTTGTCGATACATGGAAAAAAGCTCAGCGAGACGAGTTTGTGGCTGACGACGAGGCTGGCGGAGTTGCTGCTGGATGGGCCGCGGGGGTGAGGTACGCTGCGATGTAATGGACCTGTTGCTCAGGAAGCGGTAGCGACGTTCATGAGGCATCCGGTGTTTCTTGCATGACATCCACAACGATTGTTCCTTGCTGCAGCACCACCACCCTTTGCGCCATGGCGATGGTTTCCGGCCTGTGCGCAACGATCACGCGCGTGAGCGTGATTGTTTGGATCGCCGCGTTCACGGCCTGTTCGTTGCGCGTATCGAGGTGGCTGGTCGCTTCGTCGAGCACCAGCAACTTCGGGTTCTTATATAGGGCGCGTGCCAGCAGGATGCGCTGTTTCTGGCCACCGGACAGGCCGCTGCCGATGTCGCCTACCAGGGTATTGAAGCCCATCGGCATGGCGGTGATTTCTGCATGCACGGCAGCCAGGTGCGCGCAGGCTTGCACTTGCCGGTCATTCGGAGACGGGGCAAAAAAGCTGATGTTGTCGGCGATCGAGCCAGCGAACAGGGTGTCTTCCTGCATCACTGTGCCCAGCAATTGCCGGTAGTTCGTCAAGCCCAGGCTGGCCAGCTGGATGCCGCCGATGAGGATCTCGCCTTGCGTCGGCTGCAGCAAGCCGAGCAACAACTTGAGCAAGGTTGTCTTGCCGCAGCCGGACGGGCCGGTAATGGCGATGCACTGACCTGCGGGAATGTGCAGATTGAGGCCGCTCAGTACATCCGGTTCGCCATCGGCATACCGGAACGTCAGGTTGCGGATCTCGATCGATGGCGAGATATCGTCCATGTCGACCTCAACGTCGCTGCCGTCTTCTTCCGCGTCCGTCAGGACGATGTCGGCCACCCGTTCGCCATGCAGGCGCAGCATGCGCAGCTCGAACAGTTTGTCGACCAGGCTGGCCATGCGCTGGCTGAACTGGTCCTTGTAGCTGATGAATGCGAACAGCATGCCCACCGAAAAGCGGTTGTCCAGCACGGCCAGCGCCGCCATCCAGATGACGATTACCCGTTCGGCGCTGAAGAGCAAGGTATTGGCCGTCTGGTAGGAAACGGACAGCTTGGCGATGCGCAGGTCGGCATTGAACTGGTCGGCCAGCGCGTTGGTCCAGCTGGCGCGGCGCTCGGCGGCGCGGCCGAACAGGCGGATGCTCTGGATGCCGCGCACGGATTCCAGGAAATGCGTTTGCTGTTTTGCCGCATGGATGATCTGTTCGGCCGTCGCTTCGCGCATGGCCTTGAACAGGGCCCAGCGCAGCATCACATACAGCAGCACGGCGATGCAGGCCACGCCCGCCAGCAGCGGGCTGTAGAACAGCATCATGCCCAGGGTGGCCAGCACCAGCACGCCGTCGATGGCGCCTTCGATAAACTGCGTCGTCAGGCTATGTTGCATGGTTTCGATGGAATTGAAGCGCGAGACGATATCGCCCGTGTGGCGCTTCTCGAAGTACGGCAGCGGCAGCTTCAGCAAGTGGGCAAAGGCGTTGCCCAGCCATTGCAAGTTCAGATTCGTGGCCAGCACCGTCGTGATCCAGGAACGCACGGCGCCGATGGCCGTCTGTACCAGCACCAGCAGCAAGAAGCCGCAGCCGAGCACGGTGATCAGGTCGCGGTCGGCGGCCAGCAAGGCTTCATCGACCAGCCATTGCATGTAGAACGGCGCCACCAGCGCGCACACCTGCAAGGCCAGGCCCAGCACCAGTAATTGCAGCAAGCCGCGTTTCAGCCCCACCACGCGCCCCATCAGCGACAGCAGCGAGAACTGCTGCTTTTCCTCGGCCTTTTGGAACTCGGCGGTGGGCGTCAGCTCCAGCGCCACGCCCGTAAAATGTTTCGCCACTTCCGCCAAGGGCAGGCGGCGCTCGCCCACGGCCGGGTCGTGGATCACCGCATGGCTGCCGGAGACGGACTTGAGCACGACAAAATGGTTCAAGTCCCAATGCAGGATGGCGGGCAGCTTCAGCTCGGGCAAATGCTGCATGTCGAGTTTCAACGGCCGCGTATGCAGGGCCAGCCCCTGCGCCATCGCCATCAGCCCTTTTAAAGTGACGCCCTTGAGGGAGACGGAAAAACGCCGGCGCATGCTGGAAATGTCGGTCTGGTGGCCCCAGTAGCTGGCCACCATGCACAAGCAGGCCAGGCCGCATTCGGCCGCTTCCGTTTGCAGCAGGACGGGCAGGCGCTGACTGCGCCAGAAGGACAGGTGGGCAAGATCAGGAAGGTGCATGCGTATTGTGGGTATCAATCAAGAGAGGGCTTACAGGCGCCCGGAAATGCTGAACAGGGGTTCCAGCACCCATTCATACAGGCGCCGCTGTTCCAGCAGCACGCTGGCGTCGACCAGCATGCCCGACTTCAGTGGCAGGGTTTCGCCATACGCCCGCACGCTCTGGCGCTGCAAGGTCAGGCGGATGCGGTACAAGGGTTCGCCATTCGTGCCGCTGACGGCGCCCGGCACTGCCAGCTCTTCGGGGCGCAGCGAGGTGCTGGCCACTTCGCGCACCAGCGCCGGATACTGGCCGAATTTCTGGTACGGATAGGCCTGGTAGCGCAGCAGCACCGTCATGCCCGGCTTGATGAAGCCAACCGAGCGCGACGGCGCGTAGATTTCCGCTTCCAGCTGGGCGCCTTGCGGCAGCACGGAGGCGAGCACGCTGTTGGCCGCCACGGTCTGCCCCAGCTCGGTGGTGATGGCCGTGACCATGCCATCCTGCGCCGCGCGCACGAGGATTTCGCGGCGCGCCTCGTTTTCCGTCAGGTCCTGTTCGATGGCGGACACATTGCGCTGCAATCCTTCCGTGTCGCGTTGCGCCTGCACCTGCAAGTCGCGCACGTCCGCTTGCGTCGTGGCCAGGTCGCGGCCGCTGGCCGACTTGATGCGCTGCAGTTCGGCCAGGCGCTGGTGCTGGTCCAGCAGCTCGGCCTGCTTATCCTGCAGTTGCGCCGACGAAATGTAATGGGTGGCGTGCAGCTCGCCGTAGCGCTGGTAGGACTGTTCCGCCAGGGTGATGCGGCGCTGTTGCAGCACGATCTGGTCATCCATGCGGCCGATTTCCGCCGCCAGGTCGCTGGCACGGCGCTGGCCCGCCGCCATGCGCTGGCGCGATTGCAGGCGCGACTGCTGCAATTCAGCGTCATAACTGTCGCGCCGGCTTTTCAACAGGCTTGATACGACCTGCTGGGGCGCCCCAGCATTGGTGCTGCTGCGCTCGCCCGACAGCACGAACAGCACCTCGCCCGCGCGCACGGCCTGCCCTTCCTTGACGCGCACCCCGGCAATGACGCCCGCCTGGCCCGGCATGATGCGGATCACGCCGCTGGTCGGCAACAGCACGCCCTGCGACTGCGCCTTGCGGGTGGTGCTGAAGAAGATGAAAAATGCCACGATGGCCAGCGCGATGGCGAGGAACAGCCAGGTCAGGAATACATGGCTGACGGGGCGCGCAAGCAATACGGTGCCGTATTGTTTATTGCCTAGATGCTCGATGGCTTGCTGGCGGAACAGTCGTTGAACAACTGTAGCAGGGACTACTGCGGTGGAGATGGTCATAATTTATTGCGAAAAATATTTTTCTTTTCACTTAGAAACTAATAGTAAATAAACTTATTAACTTCGCCAAAATTCAAGAAATTCAAGAAATTCAAATATTATATTTTTTAAGCGCGATGGTGATTAAGCATAGAATAAAAATATACAATTATTTATATATCCAAGGAAATATTTTTATTGCAGCAAAAATATTTATTTTCTCTTATTGCAGCACCATAACGTCTACTACTTAAATTTTAAAATTTCTATAAACCTCGCTTGAATATATAGGGAAGGCGGCATGAAAGAAGAGGCCCCTGGCCAATCTTGGAATGAGATAAAATAAATAAAGATTGACGTTTATTATTGTAAATGGCTTTAGCAATAAAAATAGCGTATCCGCAGGCGGTCAAAAATTTCGCATTGCTTTTTCCATACGAAATCAATTTTTCGCGGTATCCAATTCAATGAACAATCTTCCTAAGACATAATCTATTGTGACAACACTTTCACCAAATGGAGCCAGACCAATGAACCCAAAGATCGGATTTTTTATATTTACAATTGCTCTTGGATCATGACAGTACACAGCAATATTTTTTGAATTAAGTATCATACTTCCTAGAGAAACTGATTCAACAATCGGTGCAAAATAGCAGGGAACACTTTGCCCCCAACGAGGAATAAATTTAGGCTTTACATCATCGATTTTTTTCAATCCGACTAACTTTAACCAGTCGCCTTCTTGTAAAACAACAAGATCTGCAATTACGCTCCCAGTATCAAATACCATCTTCCTTTTTTCCCCATTCCCCAGTATTAATATAGCCATAGGGAAGCTGCCATGATTTCCGATTTTTGATATATTAATTTCTATAGAAGTATAATTTTTTCCTTCAGTTTTTCGAAATGCGCCCCTCGTATATTTAAACGTTGTGCGTGCAAGATCCAGGCTGAGATTGCCACCTAAAAAATAGTCGTTGGCAAGAGTACCAACCAAGATATTTTTTTTTGAGTTGCTGCAATTTTTAGACCTATCTTTTTTCACTGCGTACATCAACTCAAAAATTCTCGACGATGGCTCCGAAAAAGAAAATTTCCTAATTAAAAGTGTATCAGGCTTTAATAGTCGCGAATATTGCCTAGGCAAGGCATCTCGATAAAGTTTGCTGATACCTGCACCTGTATCGAGTTGCATCTCACACTCCACACCGTCCAGTTTAACGGGAAGAAGTATGGATCCTTTTTCTATTACCTCTGAGCCGTATTTTATCTCTCCCCATTTGAATGATTGCCAATGCGCGGAAGATGGGGCACATATAAAAAAAATTATTAATAAAATTGCATATCGATTCATTTTTGCCAATATTTTTCAAGTAAAATAATGAAATTTTAAAAAATATTCTCATTGCCACACTACTCCAAAACTGTAGGAATTTTGTAAAATTGAATAACTTGTACTTTTTTCGGCATCTCTTTGATTGGGCACAGCAAATCTAGCGGATTCATGCTTTGAAATCCCCTCATGAAACTTTGCATTGCTTTGTTCTCGATCGTTAATGTCCCATCACTATTGATTTTCCCGACCCCATTTCTCTCATCATTGAATGCGACCGTACATTTGGCTAAAGAACCATCAGCACGTATTACAAACGAATTAGGTAATGCTGCATAGCATGCCCTTACTGTGGATTCGATCACCTCGGATGTCCGAGGAAGATACCAACCAAGTTGCGTAAGATACGTGTTAAGTCCTGCAATAACTTCAGCAGAAGACATCATGAGATTCATTTCCTTTACTCTGTCACCGCCCCAATCACCAACAGCTTTAAAAAAAATAGAAAAACGTTCATCTGAATAAAACTCGTGATAAATTTTGTCTAGTAGTAATTTTACACTTTCAACGTTGTCTTTATGTAGATGAATACGTAGAACAATTTGGAATTGCAGTTTACTTGACTTTATCGAAATCAAATTAGACCAGATTTTTGAGAATGAGCCATTGCCAGAAGTAAGCTTTCTCGTTTTATCGTGTTCAATTTTGTCACCATCAAGGGATATTTGATAAGAACGAATGCCCAGCTCAGCTAAAGACTCGAAGGTAAATTTGTTTAGCGTGTAGGCATTTGTGGTGATGTCTGCATAAAAAACTGCTCCCGCTTCAGCAGCAGCTTGCTGTGCATAGGCAGTTATATCTTTCACTATATCTTTAGCAATTAACGGCTCACCGCCAAACCAACTCAATGAAAGCGAATGGATTTTAGATAGTCGTTTTCTGATTAAAATTTTTATTGCCTTAATTGTATCATCTTTCATTCTGCCAACTTCAAAATCTTCATAGCAATATGTGCATCGAAAATTACAATTTTCAGTTGGCAGCAAAATAAGCTGAAGGTGGTTTGGGTCTAGCAAGTTATAAAATTCTTTATTTATCATGAAATATCCAAAAAAATATAAATATATTTCTGTGAATCTTTAAAACTGCAATCTTATAATCTGAAGAGTATTTTATTGATGACGTGTATTCTAATTATTTTTATAATTGAATAAGCCTGCCTATTTTTTAAAAAGACAGGCCTAAAATTAGTTAACCGAGACCGCCAGGAGGCTTTGGAGTGGGGCTGGGGCTTGGGCAAAAAAAGTTAACTCCACAGATTGCATTATTGCCACTTCCAATTGGAGGTATCGGTGATGGTGATGGTGATGGTTTCGGTTTAGCTCCACCAGAAATTAACGCCAAAAGATGATCGTCAAGTACAACCATTTCTCCGTTTTCATCAAAAGTTATTGCTTCAATATCAACTGAAATAATGTTGGATTTCTTCATTTTAAATTCCGCATAATTAAAAATATTTAATAAATTAGTACATTTAAAAATCATAAAAATTCTCAATAATAATTTTTTACGATAGTGAGAATGTACTGAGCATTAGAGACTCTAATCAATCGATAATTTCAAATAGTCAACCTCATAGGTCAATGAATTAAACCCATAGCTTGGACGTAAAAAATATTAAATTACTGATTTCTTAGGCTCTCTTTGATTACTTAAAGGTGGCAAAGCAAGTGAACTTCCCTTGCATCTTCATGCTGGCTTACGATCTCCATCCTGAAAATAGGACTGGTCCTAATTTAAGCAATAGAACCGGAATTTCGCAGGCCGTTGGAATCTGCACGGTACAACACCAATGCAGGAGGTCATCGAATCGGCTAACTCGATTGTCAGCGATATGGGCCAGCAAATAGCACAGACCGCGCTCAGGGACCACACCACTCAGCTTGGCAATTCCGACCAGTGAGTAAGTCACGGCGGGAAACAGTTAATTGTGGCCGCCAATGGCCGCGCTGAGTACGGCGCGTTCGACAACTAAATGTCAAACGAGACGACTTACTGAGGCGCACCCGGACTGTTGCGGCTACGCTCGCCCGACAGCACGAACTGCACCTCGCGCGCGCCGCTCCCACTCCTTGACACGCATCCGGCGATGGCGCCAACCTGTCGATAATCAGCGCGATGGCAAGGGGCAACCAGGGCAGAAAGAGACGGCTAACCTCGCTTGCGAGCATGACGGTGCTTTACTAGTTCGTGCTGATAAATTCGACGGCTTGCTGGCGGAATAGTGGCTGAGAGATGGGCGCGAAATTTGATAGAACGCGGATATATTACTTGATTACGGAAGATGCCTCACTTTGCAAAATAGGAATATTGGCACAAACTTTGTCTACGGCCAGACGCATACCTGTAACAGCCTCAAAAACCGTACAAATTAACCTTCCTGTTACTGGCGCGCCCTATTCCCGAGGAACGCCATCAGGAGACACATTCATTTTTTTGCAAGTTCTGCTATTGCTCTACCTTGTTAAATTTCCTCTTTCTTGATTTGTAAATATAGAAAGAAACAAAGGTCAATGAGATTAAAAATATAATTATTCCGTTAAAAATGGAAGGGTTGCGCATTGAGAAATTCAGCAAGCAATAATAAATCCATGCGCATTCACTCAATAGGAAAAATAGCAGGGAAATCGATGTCGCGAAAAAAATTATCGACATAATGATGCTTTTATCAAAATTTTTCATGGCTATTCAAGAGTATTTGATGCAACAATCATCACTGCGCAGTGATGCTGCTTATCCTAAAGCCAATAAATTCTGCTGCATATAAGATTAGTCCTAAAAATTTCTGGATGGGATGATGCTGGCATACAATTCTGTCTCATCTCACCTCTCTGTCGGCATCCAGCTTGCGCTGTACGTCGGTATTACTAAGGAGCACAGCATGGATTTCGATTGGCACGGCGGCGTCATTACCCGGCAGACCAGCGTCGACGCCCGCTATAAAAACACGCAAAACGTCAGGCGCTTCCTGTTGGATCAGTGCGGCCCCGGATTCAGACTGGACCGTGATCTCATGGCCTGGATACGCGATGGCGCCGCCAAAACCATGGGCGATGTGGCCGATGAATGGATGCGTCGGCATACTCAAGCCGGCGATGCATAAATAAATATTGATAAGTACTGAAAGCTTTACATGATTCAATCAGCTGTCCTCAACAACTGGCTCGCCATGGCAAAAGACGATGCCGTGGAAATTGATCCCGACGACATCAACCACGAAGCCCGAACCAATATGTGGAGCTTTTCGCCCACGGACGAGGAAACGCCGCAGATCCATGCGGCCGATATCGTCGAGTTCATTGGTGAGGTGATCGCGGCGCGCAGTAGCGCACTCGCTGGCGAAGACATGCTGTTCTATTGCTGGCACGATGCGCAATGCCGGCAGTTGCGCTACAGCCTGGTGTCGCGCTCGCATGGCCGCTTGCCGTTTCGTTGCGAGTTGCGCGAAACGCAGGATCTGGCGCTGATCGCCGAGCGCGTGGTGAACGGGGACTGGCGCAACGAACATTATATGCAGTCACCATCGGAGAATGACGATGAGCAGGAGGCAGCGCCATTCGTCCTGCCCGTGTTCGTGGTGCCTGTGCCGTAGGAATCAGCACGCCAGAAAGCGCGCAGGCCGGCAAGCCTCCAGGGCTGACACGGGCTTGTCAGTGACGATTTCCTCGCTGGCCAGCTGCCCCACGATGGCTGCCAGCACGACACCCGGATGCATGGCGCACACGTACGCGCCTTCGACCTGGGGCAAGTAGCCGACGATGGGCACGCCATCGGCCGGCATGGGACGCAGGCCGATGCCGGCGAATTCTGGCGCGATGGCCTCGGCTCCTTCCAGTTCATTGCGGATCGCGCTGGCCGTGCGCTGCACCATGGCGGCGGGCTGGTTTTCCGGCGCATCGTCGAGGTAATCTTCCGCCGCCAGCATGGTGCCGTCCTCGCCTTGCCGCACTTCCATTGCATGGCTGGAAATAATGCCGTGCACCAGGCCCGGCGGCGCCTGGTAGCGCATGAAAATGGCGGGCGAGGCGTGGATGGGCAGGCTGGCGCCCAGCATCGCCGCCAGCGCAGCAGTTCCCGTGCCTGCCGCCAGCACGACCACGTCCGCTTCCATGAGGCCAGCGGCCGTTTTCACGCCCGTCACCCGCGCGTCCTGGACCACAAAACCCAGCACAGGCGTATGCGTGCGGATGGTCGCGCCCAGCACCCGGGCCGCTGCCAGCAAGGCGTGTGTGGCGGCAACGGCGTCGAGCGCGCCCTGTTCCGGCTCAAAGATCGCCTGTTCCGGCGGCTGCCGCAGACGCGGTTCAAGCTCGGTGATGCGCGCGCGGTCTATCAATAGGGACTCGGGCGACACCCGTCCATCCTGCGTGCCATACGACAAGGCTCCATGCCAGCGTACCGTCAAGCCGGGCACCTGCGTTTCCAGCCGGCGCCAGGCCGCGATGGCGCCGCCGCGCAGGGCCGCAATGGGGTCAATCCCGGCACAGGACGTATTAATCCAGGCAAACGACGTACCCGTCACGCCGCAAGCGATGCCGCCCGCCTCGACCACGGTGACTTTTTTACCCTTGCTGGCCAAGTGATATGCGAGCGAGGCGCCCACGATGCCGGCGCCGATGACGATGATGTGCTGGGGCTTTTCGCGATTCATATCTGTCAATTTTGTTTATTTATCACAGGGCATAGTCTACCCCAGCCGCCCGCAAATCCAGCACATAGGCATGGCCATCGACAACCTTGCCTGCCACGATGGCAATATCGGGCACAGCAATTCCCTGCACGAAACCGCAGCGTTCCAGCACGCGGATCGAGGCCGCATTGCCGTCAATGGCGTAGGCGCACAGACTGGCCAGCCGCCACTCGTCTTGCGCCAGGGCGATCAGGTGGTGCAGCGCGGCCGTGGCCAGGCCCTTGCCCGCTTGTTGTTCTCCGATGCGGTAGCCGACTTCGGCCGTTTGCGCTTGCCGGTCAATGTCCTTGAGGTTGGCGCGGCCGATCAATTGCCCGTGTTCGTCGACGATGACGCAGGGGTGCATGCGGCCCTGTGCGTGCTCGTCCAGGAATTGCGCGACGTGGGCCTGGATGCCGTCAGCGCTGTAAAAAGCATCGGGACGCCGGTCGATATGGCGCTCGAACCAAGTCCGGTTGGCTTGCTCGAAAGCCAGTAGCGGCGCGGCGTCGTCGGGGCGGAGGGTGCGAATGATGTGTGTACTCATGGGGACTCCTGGAAAGGCATGAGTCTAGTGACGCGCTGCCCGGCCCGTCAATATTGATTCTACGAATCAATATACAGATACAATCGCGCCATGAACAACGACTTATCCGCTTCTGACGCGGCGCGCCTCCTCGGCGTCAGCCTGCCCACTCTGTATTCCTACGTGAGCCGGGGCTTGCTGGCTTCCGTCAGCAAGGGAGACTCGCGCCGCAAGCGCTATCCGCAGGAGGACGTGCTGCGTCTGGCGGCCCGTAGAAATGACGCCAAGCGCGGCGGCCAGACGGCCGTGGCCGCCATGCACTGGGGCTTGCCCGTGCTCGAGACGCGGATTTCCCACATTCTCGATGGCCGGCTGCTGTACCGGGGATGCGATGCGACGGCGCTGGCCGAGTCCGCGACGCTGGAGACGGCCGCCGGCCTGCTGTGGGACGACAACGCGACAGACTATTTCCAGCAAGATGCGCCGGCCCTGCCGCCAGGACTGGCCTGCGCATCAGATGCGAAGCCGCTGGCACGCGCCATGCTGGCCATGGCCATGCTGTCGTCCCTGCCTGCGCCTGCTGACATGCTGCAGTCCGGCCCAGCCTTGATGCGCCTGCTGGCCGCCTCCCTGCTGCAGACGGCGCCATCCGCCTTACCGCTGCACCAGCAACTGGCCCAGGCGTGGCAGGCGGACCCGGACCAGACTGAATTGCTGCGCGCCGCCCTCGTGCTGCTGGCCGACCATGAATTGAATGCGTCGACCTTTGCCGTGCGCTGCGTCGCCTCGACGGGCGCCAGCCTGCCGGCCGCACTGGGGGCCGGATTGGCGGCCTTGTCCGGAGACAGACACGGCGGCGGCAGCGCGGCGGCCAGGTGCATGTTGACGCAGGTGCTGGCCGCGCCAGACGCCAGGGATAGCATCGACGCCTTTTACAAGAGCATTACGCCGGAATTCGCCGGCTTTGGCCACCCGCTGTATCCGCTGGGCGACCCGCGCGCCGCGTATCTGCTGGACCGTCTGTCGGCGCTGTCGCAAGCGTATCCGCAGTTGCGCGCCATCCTGGCGGCGTGCGCGGTGGCGGGCGAACTGCTCGATGCGCGTCCGAACGCTGATCTGGCACTGGCGGCCATGGAGCTGGCGTTCGGCTGGCCCGAGGGCGCAGCATTGAGCGTGTTTGCCCTGGCCCGCTCGGCCGGCTGGATCGCGCATGCCGCCGAGCAAGCCGCCAGCGCGGCGCTGATACGGCCACGCGCACGCTATATCGGACGCCACCAGCGCGACTGACAATAGTCGCTTGATTTATTACGCATACGTAGTAGTATACTTCGTATGCGTACCAATAATTCTCCTACTTCAGACGTCCCCGATGCCGCCGCCTGCCCGTTGGGCGAGCGTTCGCCGCGCCTGTTCAATCTGCTCAACCTGGCGCGGCAGAATCTGTTCCGCTCGGCCGACGCCGTCTTTACCAGCGAACTGGGTTTTTCCGGCACGCAAGTCGTCGCCCTGTTCGCCCTGAAGGGCGAGGAAGGCTGTCAATTGAAGGATCTGGGGCGGGCGCTACAACTGAAAAACTCGGCCGTCACGGGCCTGGTGGCGCGCATGGAAGAAAACGGCCTGATCGTGCGCGGCCAGTCTGCGCTCGATGCGCGCGCCGGCACCCTGCACATGTCGCCCAGGGGTGGCGAGGTGCTGGCCGCCGCCCTGCCCCTGCTCGACAGCCTGAATGAACAACTGAAAGCGGGTTTCAGCGAGGAAGAGCTGGCCGTCGTCGCCCGCTTCCTGCTGCACGCCTCGCGCCTGCGTTTTGCGCAAGATCAAGCCAACCCACAGACAAAAGCTGGGGTCAGACCCTGAGGGTCTGACCCCGGTCATTGCCGTTGGGTTAAGCATTTTCATCCCCTTTTTTCTAACCCACAGGAGTTACCCATGCACCCCAACGACATGACCGGCTTGCAACTGATGCAAGCTTTCGCGCAAGGCCTGTTTCCACGGCCCGGCATTTCCAAGACCATGCCCATGGATGCGCACACGGTCGAGCATGGCCGCGTCGTCTTCACGGCCACGGCGAATGAAACGCACACCAATCCCATGGGTGGCGTGCATGGCGGATTCGCCGCCACCGTGCTCGACACGGTCACCGGCTGCGCCACGCACACGGTCTTGCCGGCCGGCGAAAGCTACGGCACGACGGACCTGAACATCAAGATGTGCCGCCCCCTGCCCTTCAACGTGACGGTGTTTGCAGAAGGCAAGGTCATCAATGCGGGACGCAACCTGGTCATTTCCGAAGGCACGATCCGCGACGAAGCCGGTAAAGTGTACGCGCACGCGACGGCCACCTGCATGATCATCCGCCCGCGGGAGCAGGCGGCCGCATGATACGGCCTGGCAGCACCGCGGAAGCCTGGCGTGTGCTCCTGGCTTGCCATGGGAGCAACAACGCCATACACTGAGCCATTCTGCCCGAGGTCAAACGATGGTTAAAAAGATTGCTGTCCTCGGCTTACTGGTTGGCATCGCCTTCGATATGCTGCCTCATGCGTTTGAGGTCGTTGCCAAGACCAATATTTGCCGCGAATCATGCTCCAACTTGCTGAAGGTCGTGTCGGTCGTCATCTACGCGACCTTGCCCATAGCCTGGGGCGCGCTTCTGGGGATAGTGATTGGAAAGCATCACGCAACGCGGATAGTGTGTATCAGCGCGCTATTCTCTCTGACAGTCATGGCAGTCTTGACCTGGTTTCTCTACAAGCAGCAACATCCCTGATTTTCAAGCGCAATGCTTTTTTTGGGGCGGCCTCAGTCCGCCGGTTTCTTCTTCGCCTTCAATAAACTGCCGGCCGCATCCTTCTCGAAGCGGCCCTGAAAGGATGTGCGCTGCGGCCAGCCCCTAGGCTGTAAGCTGGGAATGCGGACGAGGATGGCTTTTTGTATCGCTGGCTTGGCGGTGTGCTTCCCGCGCACCGCAAGACGGGGTTGGCGCAGCGTATGCTGCCTCTAAATGCCTCACAAAGCTGCATGCATATCTCCTACTTGCCAAAGAGGCAATGATGCCATACACTCAACCATGCTGGATCCTTGAGTCGACAGCATGAGATGCTACATCGCAGGCGCCCATGCTAACTCGTCGTTTTGCAATGTCTAACAGGTTGGGCCTAAAAATATGAAACTACCCGTTCAGCTTGAAAAACTGCATCAAGTCGCTGATGCTGCCGCAATTAAGTTTAAAACTTCCGCCGATATGGTCTTCGAGCCTTGTGGCCTTATCCTGGAAATGATTCAAATAGAAGAGCAATACTGGTGCACCCCTACCAACGTCGTTCCCTTTGCAAGCACAGGCGGGGACGGTGTCCATTACAGTTATCTCAAAGATTTTGTATCCACTAACGGAACTTTGCCTATCATAATGACTCTGCCATCCGCAGACGAAAACAACGTAGTGATCGCCGAGTCCTTTGAGGAATTCTTTAATTTGGGCTACTACGTCGGTTGGTACTCGCTCGAGCAGCTGGTATATCAAGAGGAGCAGGCAATCGACTACTTTATAAAACCCGATGAGGAACACCGTGATGATGCAGAGTCTCGCCTGGAATACATGCGGGAGGCTTTGCAGATGCGTCCTGTTCCGCCGCAGATGGCGCGGCTCGCCAAGCTGCGCGAGCAATATTTCGATCTTTTGCTCATCCCGGAATTGCCTGAATAAACCCAGTCACCCATTCAACCGGACGCGCTGGCGGACACCCTCAACCCGCCGCCCTCTTCTTCGCCTTCAATAAACTACAGCCTTTTGCGGCTTGCCAAATAAGCCCGAGGACGTCACCGGCAAGGAGTGGGAATCCAAGGTCAAGGCGCGCACCGCTATCATCATGTTTCATGCTGACTGGACTCGCGATGGGGAAGCACCCGACAGCGCAAGCGGAGGCTATATTGATTTTTGGAATGGCAAGCGAATGACGGTCTCTGGCGCTGAAGGTTTCATCGCGGTGGTGGGCAGAAGAATTGGCGTATCAAGTGCTCATATTCCCGGCACCTCGATTGGCTACTCGGACTTGAGCAACGCGAGCGTCATCCTGTTTTGGGAGGTCAAGTGAAACGTATCGGCTTATCAGTAGGGTTTCTTATTGCTGGACTGCTAACAAGCTGGGCTGCAACGGTCGCTGGCAGTCACCTGCCGTTCTGGTTTCATGTCAAGCTGTTGCGCCACGACTCCAGCGCTTGCTACGAAATAGGGCCGTGTTCGGTATCCTGGTGGGTCACTGCCGCGCTTGTCGCCTATCTTCTTGGCCCATCGT
Source organism: Janthinobacterium sp. BJB401 (assembly GCF_013372745.1). Lineage (NCBI taxonomy): Bacteria > Pseudomonadati > Pseudomonadota > Betaproteobacteria > Burkholderiales > Oxalobacteraceae > Janthinobacterium > Janthinobacterium sp. BJB401. Next base: position 34,227 of record NZ_JABXFH010000039.1, read on the forward strand.
TCATTTTTATGGTGACGGGATGGCTTAGCGCAAAGCCCGGCGTGACCACATCTAAAAAACTGAGCAGACTCTTGCTGCTGGCAGTCTTTACGTTTGCACTGTATTTGCTCGGGTATGTCATCAGTTGAATGTGGGATAACAATCGGTCAACTGGCGCTCCGCTGCACGGTGTCGTCGGGCGCCTCAGCCCGCCGCCTTCTTCTTCGCCTTCAACAAACTCCCGGCCGCATTTTCCTCGAAGCGTCCTGCCTCTTCTATATAGCCATGCACGGTGCCGTCGTGGCGCCAGCCGCCCTGGCGCTTGATGGCCTGGAAATCGGCGCCGGCCCGGTGGGCGCTGGTGGCCATGCCGCGGCGCAGGCTGTGGCTCGATAGTTCCGGCACGTAATCGAGCTCCGCCAGCCTGGCGCAGCCCTCCAGTATCGTGTTGATGCTGCTCGCGTGCAATCCCTTCGCGCCCACGTGCCCCCACTGGTTCACCGTGCGCAATAGCGGGCCCGTGCGGATGTGCGCGGCGGCCAGCCAGGCGCGCAAGGCCGTGGCAGGACAGCAGACGCCGTCACCGAACGGAATCGCCTTGACGATGCCCTCCCCCAGTTGATCCGTTTTCGAGCGGGGCAAGGTGATGACCATGCCCTGCGGCTCCCAGCTCACGTCTTCCAGCATCAACCCCACCAGTTCGCTGCGCCGGAAACCGCCAAAAAAGCCCAGCTGCAGCAAGGCGCTGTCGCGCAAGGCCTTGACCTTGCCCAGCGCGGCCAGTCTGGACACGATCGTTTCCAGATCTTCCAATGGCAAGGCCTTGGCCTTTTTCTTTGGCTTGCCGTGCAGGCGGGCGATGCCGGCCAGGGTTTTGCGCACGGTGGGCGTGGACGCGGGGTCGGCAAAGCCCTGGTACACATGCCATTGCGACAGGGCCGTCAGGCGCAGGGCCAGGGTGCGGGCGTTCAGGCTGTCCGCATACGCCATCAGGTAACGGATGACGGTGGACTCGTCGGCGGGCAGCGCCCCGCCCCAGGCCTGGAAGTGGCGGATGGCGGAACGGTAGGTGCGGCGCGTGTTATCGGACGTGGCGGCGGCGAGAAATGCCTGGTGACGCGCGGTCAGCTCCGCATCGATCAGGGCGCCGTGTAAGGGCGCGGTGGCGGTGGCGATGCTTTTTGACACGGCGGCACGGCGTTTCGAGAGGGGCAAATCAGGCATGGCGGCGGCGAAATCGCGGTTTTGTACTGGGAGACACACAGAATAGCATGCCAAACACCCCCATAACACGCGATAAGCAATCTTATCGTGACTTATATTTTTCAAGGAACGCAAAAATTTATATCGTAATCTTATGCGATATTACGTATCATGTAATACGTTACTAAATTTCGCTCATAGGTGGTTTTATGGCCCGTACCGGCATTCTGTACTCTGATGTTATGAAAGCAGCCCAAATCGTCACTGCCGATGGGCGCAATCCCACGGTCGACAGCGTGCGCGAAGCGCTGGGCAGCACGGGCAGCAAGAGCACCATCGCTCCCCTGCTCAAGCGCTGGAAGGAAGAGTTCCAGGGCGCGGGCGCCGTCAAAACGGAAGCGGGCTTGCCGGCGGAGCTGATGGAAGCGATGCGCGGCGTCTATGAAAAACAGCAGCGCGACGTGGCGCAGCAGCTGGAAACGGGCATGCAGCAGAATCGCGCCGAACTCGACGCGGCGCTGGAAAAATTGAAAAAGACGGAAATGGAACGATTGAAACTGACGGAGGCGCGCGCCGCCCTCACCCAGGAATTGCGCGCCACGCAGCACGCACTGGCGCAACTGAAGGAAGAACACCATTTTCGCGCCGTCACCCTGGCCACCTTGCACAGCGATAACGCGGGCCTGACGCAGCGTCTGGCCGACCGGGGCGAGGACATCGCCGCCCTGAACCGCCAGCTGGCGCAGGTGCGTTCGCAGTTCGACCATTATCAGGAAGCGGCTGCCACCCAGCGCAGCGAGGAACGGGCCCAGGCACAGCAGCGGGAAAGCAGGCTGGAGCAGGAAAACGCCCAGCTGCAGCAGCGTTTGCAGGGCCAGCAAGCCAACCTTGTGCAGCAAGACATGCGGCTGGCGCAGTTGCAGGCGGAGCACGCGCGCCTGGCTGACGAAGCGGCCGCCGACCGCGCAGCGCTGGCCACCGTGCGTCCCGAGCGCGACCAGTTCGAATTTCAATACCTGCAGGCGGCCGCGTCGGCCGACGCCCTGCTGGCCAAGCTCGATACGGCCCTGCTGGCGCTGAACGACGCCAAGGTGGCGCTGGCCGCGCAAGACCGGCAGCTCGACATGCTGGCGGAAAATGGGCAACTATCGCAGCAGAAAATGGAAGCATGGGCGCAGGAGCGCGACGGCTTGTTGCGCGACAATGCCGGCATGGCGGCGCGCTTGGCGCTGCACGACAAGGAGCAGCGCGATGCTTGAACCGGTTACATGGCCTGGGATGTATATGCTGGTCCCAGAACGGGCAGCGCCAGTTTCCAGGGCTTGCCCCACTAATCACCTGCCCGATGACGGCCGGCGGGGACGAGTATGTTATCTCAGCGTTCCATTTGAACTGCCGAAAAGCCGCCTGCAATGCGCGCGCTGGTGCGCGCTCGCAACGGACTTCGGCAATGTGCGGTCATCGTTTTCCCATATGACGACCGGGGCATGGATGTCGAGCCATGGATACCACGTTTGGCGGAGCGGATCAGGCTGGGGGCGCTCGCTTGCGGGCTTCCGACACGCCCACCACGAACAGGACGAGCGCCACGGCAACGCCAAAATAATCGAGGAAATCGAGGCCGGCGAGAAACACGGCGGTCTCGTTCGGGGCGCTCGGCCGGAAATGCACGCGGATGTGCGCGCCTGGCGCCATGCTGGCCAGGCGCCAGGCCGTGACGGACTGGTTGCGGTGGCAGCCGGTGTTGCCGATGCGCGAAACACCGATGCGCGAACTGCGGTAAACCTTGCCATCCACGCTGTAGCGGTAGCTTAGTTTGACGCACCAGTCCTGCGACTTGCCCGTACGCTGATACATGCTGCTGCGTACGATTTCGGCGTTGGCCACGGGCCATGCGGGCGACGTGAGCTTGTCGTACGCGCGCCAGAAGGAAAAATAGCCTGCCGAAATGGCGAGCAGGATCAGGAACCAGCCCATCATTCTCGCCAGGGCCGGGTCCATCGCACCTGGATCCTTCATCGCACAGGTGCCCCGGCCTGGTAGCGCACCCGTACCCACGCGCCCATGGCGTCCACGCCGCTGTCCGCCGCGTCTTCGATCCAGCCCGCGCGCGCATAAAAGCGCCGCGCACCCGTATTGGCCAGCTGCGTCTTGAGGCTCAGGTGAGGGCCGAAGCGGGCGACAACGGCCGCCAGCAGGTGCGCGCCGATGCCCAGGCCGCTGTGCGCCGGGTGCACGTACAAATGGTGCAGGAAGTACTCCGGGGCGTCGCCCGTGTACACGGCGGCAAAGCCGGTGACGCTGCCATCGGACTCGGCAACGAGGATGGCTTCGCCCTGCGTCGCCGCCGTGAAAACGACGCTGCCGGCGACCGGGCCGAAGGCGTCGCGCCCGGCCAGGGCCAGGATGGCGGTGCAGGACTGCGTGTCCCCGCTGGCGAAAGGTCGAATCAGGCACATGGCTGGCGCGTTATCCATTCCTTACAGGCGGCGGTTCAGCACGCTGTCGATATCATGGGTTTTCAGCTCCACCTGGAGCACGCCGTCTTGCAGCCAGTAGCCGTCGGCTCCCTGTTGCAGCGCCTCCATGTCGAGCGTGCCCAGGCTTGGCGCGATGGCGCCAGCGAGCAAGGCCGCAGCGTCATCCCATTCTCCATAAAACAGTTTCAGATACCAGCCGTCGTCGTGGGCAAAGGCGAGGAAGCGGCTGCGCAAGGCGGGCAGCGGCGCGAGCGCGCCATGGTGGCCGAGCATCGCGGCCACGTGCGCATCATCGGAAGCGGACGGCGCACCCTGCCAATCGGCCCAGGCATGGCTGCCCCAGGCATGGATATCTTCGTGCGCCAGGGCTGGCAGTTGCTGCCGCGTCAAGGTCTGCCAGGCGGCAGGCTTTTTGAGCGTGCCGGCACTGCCCCTGCGCAGCACGATGCCATCCGCCTTGCCGAGGGCAGCAATACAATCCTTGAATTCAATGCCGGAAGCGACCAGCATGCGCTCGGCCGGATCGTGCCAGATATACAGATAATGTCTCAAGTAGTGGTCCGTTTTGGTGTCGTCGACGTGTTCAGGGCCACAGCGGCGCGTATCAGCGCGCGCACGCTGGCCAGGGTTTTGCCGCGCCAGTGCGCCAGCGAGGCGATTTTCGCATCGAGCTGGCTGGCGGCGGAGGCGGCATTCTCCGCCACATCTTCGGGCGGCGTGCACGGTTCGTTCATGGCTGGCATCTCCTTCACCGCGCGCGCGCCTTACTGCGCTGGGTTGGCCATGCAGGGAACCAGCGCGGCAAGGAACTGGTCGCGCAAAGCCTGGTACTGCGCATCCGTCGCGAATTCCCGCTTGTCTGCCGGCTGATTGAGCAGGTAGGCGGTGGCGACCGTCCCGCTGGCGGCATGCAGCAAGGTGTATACGCTGATCACGCCCGACGATTGCGTGATATACGGGTTATTCAATCCTAGCACTTCCACGCCCTGGCGCGTGTCCGTTTCCAGCGGCACCAGCTGTGGCGGCTTGCTGTTGGCGGACATCTGCTGCATTTGCGCCAGGATCGTGTCACGGTCGGCGGCAAACCTGCCTTCAGCGCTGCGTTCGATCTTCAGGTTCACGAAGGGCAAGCTGCTCTTGTGGAACAGCATCAGCCGATAGCCGTCGGCCACCGATACCTGCCCCTCACCCGTTGCCAGCTTGACGCTGCGCGTCGTCACGTGGGCGGGCAGGCGGTCCTGCTGCCTGAACTGAAACTCGCTGCGATTGATGCATTGGGCCAAGGGCCCCAGGGGATCGGCCGTGCGGTCTTGCGCGTGGGCGGCCAGTGCGGCAAGCAGCATGGGAATGACAAGCAATTGGCGGTGGTTCATGAAAGGCATCAGTCATCGGGTTGGCGAGCAGGGAGAATAAGCGCCAGTATTACTAAAAGGCAAATGTTTAGTTGTCATCCTCTAAATATGGATGGAACAGCGTCTTAATATGAAATTCACCCGGCCCACGTAGCATTCAGATTGGCAAGGCTCTCATTGTGCAGCGCCTGCCATTTTCCGGCTGAACCATGACTGACATCGCTTTATCCCTGCGCCACGGCGCCGCCCTACCCCGCCGTGCCAGCGGACACCGCCTGAAAGCGGCGCTGGGCGCCCTCTTCTTTCCACGCCAGCGCACGCGCTGGCAAGCCTTCCTGGGCAGCATGCCGGGCCTGAATTCGCTGGCGCAGCTGCATCCTTGTTTGCGCTTCAAGATCTACCGCCCGTACGCCTCGCGCCAACTCGGTTGCACGGACCGCCTGGCCTTGCTGGAAGGGCATTACCGTTTCCTGTGGCAAGCGGGCGCGCGCACCCTGGTCGAGCGGGCCGCGCGCCAAGCGGTGGTGCTGGCCGCGTTTGACGGCAAGGATGGGGCGCTGTACCGCTTGCAGCTGACGGCCATCCACGACAGCTACCGCGAAGGCGAACTGTGCCTGCGCCTGACGCGCGACGGCCAGCCATTCTACCTGGCCAGTTTTTTATTCCTGCCGCGCGCCGATGGCGTCTCGCTGCAGCTGGGCGCTCTGCAAGGCTTGCGCTCGGAAGCGGGCAAGCTGGCCGTCAAGGAAGCCACGCGGGCGCTGCACGGTTGCCGCCCGAAAAACCTGATGGTGACGGCCTTGCGCGATTTCGGCGATTTTTTTGCCTGCAATAACCTGTTCTTGATCAGCAACGACAACCGCAGCGCCCTGAATGCGCGGCGCCGCCGCCATATCGCCGCCGATTACGACCATGTGTGGCAGGAATTGCACGCCTTGCGCATGCGCGACGGTAATTATCACTTGCCCTGCGCGGCTTACCGGGCGCCGGAGCTGGCCGCCGTGCCGTCGAAGAAACGCGCCGATGCGCGCCGGCGCGGCGAATTGCTGCAATGTATGTCCGCCGACATGCGCGCGCAGCTGGCGGGTTTGCTGGACGCGCCCATGGCTGAAAAATGCGCAAGCGCAAGCCTTGGCATACTGACAAAAATGCCATAAACCTCAGGAAGCCTTCATGTTGGGGCCGTATCCTGCACCGGGCATGCCAGCCACCTTCTGCAAGGGCCGGCGTGCATTCGATCCACCCTGGACAAGGTTTCCCCATGACACCCACTTTCGCCCTCCTCCCCCTTTGCCTCGCTGGCACCGCTGCACTGGCCGCCCCCGTGCTGGACGACGCCGTGCGCCAGCGCGCGGAAGAACTGACGCGCACGGGCATGCACGCGAGCATCGTCATCGCCGTGATCGACGGCAAGGACAGCGCCGTCTACGGCTTCGGCAGCGTACACGCCGGCAAGCACATCAAACCGGGCGCCGACACCGTCTACCAGATCGGTTCCGTCACCAAGACCATGACGGCCTTGCTGCTGGCCGACGCCGTCGCCGAAAACAAGGTCAAACTCGACGAGCCGGTGGCCACTTTATTGCCCGGCTATACCTTGCCCGCCTTCGATGGCAAGACGATCAGCCTGCTCGACCTGGCCACGCATTATTCTTCGCTGCCGCGCCTGCCCGACAACTTCGCGCCCAAGGATACGGCCAACCCGTATGCGGACTACACGGAAGCGAAACAGCGGCAATTTCTCGCCGCCTACCACCTGCCGCATGCGCCTGGCACGGCATTTGACTACTCGAACATCGGCTACGCCGTGCTGGGCACGGCCCTGGCCGCACAGGCGAGCAGCAGCTATGAAGCGCTGCTGCAAAAGCGCATCGCCGTGCCGCTCGGCATGCGTTCCACCTCGAACCAGCCCACGCACGGCATGCTGGCGCGCCTGGCGCCCGGCCATTTACTGTCGGGCGAGCCGACACCGGCCTGGGATTTGAACGTGGTGGCGCCGGCCGGCGGCGTGTATTCGAGCGCGCGCGACATGATCGCCTACCTGCAAGCGTATATGTTCAAGCCGCTGCGCCCGTATGCGCTGGCCATCCTGCCGCAGCGCCCGCTGGCGGCCGACGGCGACACGAAAATCGGCCTGTCCTGGCTGCTGGAGCAGAAACAGGGCCACAGCTACGCCTGGCACAGCGGCCAGACGGGCGGCTACGCCAGTTATGCGGCGTTCACAACGGACGGCAAGCGGGGCGTGACGGTGCTGACGAACACGGCGCGCGACGTCGACGCCCTGGGCCTGTCCACCCTGCTGCCCGGCACACCGCTGCCGCCGCTGAAGAAGCCGCAAGCGGCCATCGCGCTGCCGCGCGCCGCGCTGGCCGAGTACGTGGGCGAGTATCCATTGGACAAGGATTTCACGTTGACGGTGAGCTTGGGCAAGAATGGCCTGGAAGCGGCCGGCACGGGCATGGGATCGGCGCCCTTGTTTGCCAGCGCGAAAGACCAATTCTTTTTCCGCGCCATCGATGCGGACCTGGCGTTTACGCGCGATGCCGCGGGCAAGATCGCCAGTGCCGTGCTCAAGCAAGGCGGGCAGGACGTCATTCTGCCGCGCAAGCCGTAAAAATCACGCTGCCGGGTCTTGCATGAATTGCTCGACCCGGGCGACAAATTCCGCCTTGCTGCGCGTGCGAAATTCGCCCAGGAAGGCGTCGCTGCCCTGGACGATCTTGCCGTGGCGGTCATATGCCACCTTGCCCATCTCCAGCACGAATTCGCCCTGTGGATCGTCCTCCGGTTCAAAATGCGAGTTGAAGCAGTAACCGGAGTCGCGGCAGCTGCCCCACAGCAGCAATGCGCTGCTGAACCATTCCATCGTATCGGGGCCAGTTTCTACCTCGAACAGGGTGTTGACGGTGATGTGCCAGCCGCCCGGGACGCGCAGCGGCTGCAAGGGATAGGGAAAGCGTGGCTGTTTCATGTGGACGATGGCGCGCGGCGCGCCCGGTAAAAGGTGAGAAATTCCGCGGCCGGCAGCGCTTTCGCGAACAGCCATCCCTGGCCGAATTCGACCTTGCGCTCCAGCAGATAGTCCGCTTGCTGCTGCGTTTCGATGCCTTCGGCCACGATCAGCATGTTCAAGGTGCGGGCCATGGCGATGATGTGCGGCGTGACGCTGCTGGTGGCCGCGTCCGTGCCGATGGTGTCGACGAACGACTTGTCGATTTTCAGGGCGTCGAGCGGCAGGTTTTGCAGGCTCGACAGGCTGGAATAGCCGGTGCCGAAGTCGTCGATGGCCACGGCATGGCCGCGCGCCCTGGCCTTTTCGATGGTGGCGCGGGCCGCTTCCACGTTGATGAAGCCCCGCTCCGTCGCTTCCAGCCAGATCTGCTGCGCCTCGATGCCCGTGCCGTCCAGCGCGCGTTCCAGCACGTCGAGCACCCGGCCCGTTTCGATGTCGCTGGCGCACAGGTTGATGGCGATGTGCAGCTCGCGGTCGGCCAGCAGCGCGGCGCGCATGTCGGCAATGACGCAATCGATGACCTGATCGGTGATCGGCAGTATCAGTTCGGCCTCCTCGGCCACGGGGATGAACAGGTCGGGGCGTATCATGCTGCCGTCGGGGCGGCGCCAGCGTATCAGCGCCTCGGCGCCCACGCACACGCCCGTGTCGAGCGCGATGATGGGCTGATAGTGGACAAAGAATTCACGCCGCTCGACCGCCGTTTCCAATTCGCCGCGCAGCGACAGCCGGCGGCGCGACAGCCACACGACGATGCCGACGATGAAGGCGGCCATCAACAGGCCCAGCGGCAAGAGCAGCAGCTGTTCGCGGCGCAACCTCTCGCTGAGCTTGCTGCGCGGCTCGATCATGACGGCCGTCAAGCCATCGCGGTACAGCATCGCATGGATGCTGTCCTCGTGCGCCAGCTCGCCCTTCGCCCCCGTGCCGGCGAGCAGCGTATTGACCAGTGCCGGGTCCGGATGGTGCAAAGTGTCGAGCACGCCGCCCTTGCCGATGGCCACGGCCATCTGGATGTCGTTGTCGACGATGACGTCGGAAAAACGCACGGGATCGATCAGCACCTTATGGGCGCGGTAAGACAGCCCCACCATGCGCTTGCCGCCGCTGACGACGGGGCGCAGGTTGAAATCGAGGCCCATGCCATTGTCCAGCGTGAAGTCGGCGGGCGTGATGGCGATGCGCTCGTCCTCGATGCCATTCGACGTGCATTTGAGCAAGCCGTTTTCCACATAACCGATATCGTCGATGCTGCGCGTGGTGATGGTGATGCGGCGCAATTGCTGGACATGGGCTTCCGAACACGGCGCCAAGTCCAGCGCATCGGCGCTGCGCAGCGCCATGCTGGCCGAGGCGATCGAACGGTGGGCGCGCTCGAGCGCGTAGCCGGCCAGCAGGCGCAGGCGCTCCTGCTCGCCCTGCTCGGCGCGCACGGACGACAGATAGAAGGCCAGGCTCAAGGGAGCGGCCACGCCGATGACTGCCACCAGCACACTGGTAATGATGATCCGTTTTCTGCGCATGTGATTACCTGCGGTAGTTATATGATTGCCATGTATTGCTCGATGGCATCATATTACAAGCAGAGGCCGCGCACGCGGAACTTACTGAACAGTTACACTTTTTCCTGCGGCCGCGCCAGCACGAAGACCAGCGCCGCCACCACGGCCGCCAGTCCGCCCGCCAGGTAGAGCACGCTGGCAAAGCCGTCGATGAAGGCGTGGCGCGCCGCTTCCTGCGCCACGGCCTGCATCGCAGGCGGCAACTGGCCGAAGGCCTCGGCCGCGTTGCCTGCAACGATGCGGCCTATCATTTCAGGCGACGCTTTCAAGCCGTGCAGCCACGCCAGCTCGTTGAACGAAGCGGCCGTGCGCATGGCCAGCACGGCGCCCAGCGCGCCCACGGCCAGCACGATGCCGACAAAGCGCGTCGTCGTGCTGATGCCGGAACCCATGCCCGTGCGTTCGCGCGGGATGCAGGCAAGGATGGCCTTCTGGGTCGTGCCATTGAGCAATCCGGCCCCCGCGCCCGTGACCACCATGCCGGCCGCCACCCAGCCATATTGCAAACTGGAGGCGGCCAGGGCCGTGGCCACGTTGCCCACGGCGACGATCAGCAAGCCCGTCACCAGAATGCCGCGATCATCCAGAACCCGCATGGCGCGCGGCGCCAGACGTGACAGCGCCACCATGGCGACGGCAAACGGCAGCATGGCGCAGCCGGCCAGCACGGCGGAAAAGCCGAAGGCGTTCTGCAAATACAGGGGCAAAAAGGTCATCATCACTTGCGCGGCGATCGCGTAGCCGAACATGCCCAGCACGGCGCCGACGAACACGCGCCGGCCGAACAGCGACAAATCGACCATGGGCGCGCGCTGGCGCCGTTCCACGACGATGAACACGGCCAGCAGTGCCGCGCCCGCGGCAAAGCGCAGCATGGTGGCGCGGCTGGACCAGCCCGCCACGCTGGCGTCGATCAAGCCCCAGATGATGGCGAACAGGCCGGCGGAAAACAGCAGCGCCCCGAATGGATCAAAACTGGCGTTGGAGGCATCCTTCGACTCGTCCACGTGCTTGCTTACCAGCCACATCAACATGGCGACGACGGGCAGGTTCAGATAGAAAATCCAGCGCCAGTTGATGGCGCTCGTGATCAGGCCGCCCAGCAGGGGCGCCACCGTCATGGCCACGCCCATGGCTGCGCCCCACACGGACCAGGCGCGCGCCCGCTCCTTTTCCGCGTGAAACGTGTGGCCGATGACGGCCAGCGCGGATGTCAGCAGCAGCGCCGCGCCGAGTCCCTTGACGGCGCGCGCCACGTTGAGCACGAACGGCGTCCACGCCAGGCCGCACAACAGGGACGCCAGCGCGAACACGGAGAGGCCATACAGCATGACCCTGCGCCGTCCCAGGCGGTCGGCGATGCTGCCGGCGGGCAGCAAAAATGAGGCGAACGCCAGCATGTAGGCGCTGACCACCCATTCCACGTCGACGAAGCTGGCGTTCAGCGAGCGGGCGATCGACGGCAAGGAGACGGCGACGACGTTGGTGTCGAGCATGATCAGCGCGCACACGCCCGAGCACGTGTATAAGGTCCAGTTGGTATTCTTCATGCCTCGATTGTAAGCAGGCTTGTATTATTTCCTGTTATAAGACAGACGCCTTATAATTCACTGATGGTGAATATAGTCAAAGACATGGAACTGCGGCACTTCCGCTGCGTGCTGGCCGTGGCGCACAGCCTGCACTTCGCGCGCGCGGCCGCGGAGCTGGGCATCTCTCCGCCCGCGCTGACCAAGCAGGTGCAGGAAACGGAGCTGCTGCTGGGCACGCGCTTGTTCCAGCGCAGCAAGCGCGCCGTGTCCCTGACTGCCGCCGGGGAACTGTTCGTCATCGAGGCTGCGCGCGCGCTGGGGCAACTGGCGCAGGCGCAGGAAGTGGCGCGGCGGGCCGGACGGGGCGAACTGGGACGGCTGGAAATCGGCTACGTGGCCTCGGCCGCGTATTCCGGCGTGCTGCAAGACCAGTTTGCCCGCTTTCGCGCCAGCCACCCCGGCATCCACATCAGCGCGCGCGAAACCGCGATGGATACCCTGCCCGGCTTGCTGGACCAGGGCCGGGTTGACCTGGCCTTCGTGCGCCCGCCGCTGCACTTGCCGGAAGGCATCGACAGCGTGGTCTTGCTGCGCGACCGCTTCGTGCTGGCCGTGCAGGCGGACAGCCCGTTGGCCTTGCTTGATGTGGCGGCACCGGCCGCGCTGGCGCAGCAGGCGTTCATCGTGCCGGAACAGGAATTGGGTACGCTGGAAGTGAGCCGGCGCGGCGGCTTTGCAGCGCAGGTGGTGTCGCGCCCGGGCAGTCTGGTGGCCGTGCTGACGGAAGTGTCGCTGGGCGTGGGCTGCGCCATCGTGCCCCATTCCGTGATGGCCAGCGTGCAATTGCCTGGCGTGTGCTTTCGCGAACTGGCAGGGCCGCAGATCAGCTCGGAAATCGCAGTCGCCTTCCGCCGCCACGAACAGGCGCCCGCCGCGCGCGCCTTCATCGCCCAGCTGCGCGCGGACGCGCTGGTTTAACTTCAGCTGTTCTTCAAGACCGCCACGGCGTAGGTGCAGGCGCTGGCCGTTTCATTGCGAAACACGCAGTCGGCGGGCGGCCCCAGTTCCAGGCAGTCGCCTTCGTCCAGCACGTGGCGGGTCTCCCCTTCGATAAACACGAGGCTGCCGCTGAGCGACCAGATGAGTTGTCGCCGCGACACATAGGCGGCGGCCGGCATGGCCACCACGGCGCCGGGCGGCAAGGTAATATGCACGAGGTCGAGCGGCATGTCGGACGCGGGCGACACGTGGCGCCGCACATAGCCGCTCTGCGGGTCGACCCACACGGGCTGCTCAAGCTTGCGCAGCAAGCGCCCGGCCCGCATCTCGGCGCGGGCGATCAGCTCGGACATGCTCAGGTCGAAGGCGCCCGACAGCCGCGCCAGCAAGGTGGCCGTAGGGCTGCAGTCGCCCCGCTCCACCTTGTGCACCATGGCGCGCGACACGCCCGAGCGGGCCGCCAGGTCCGTCAGCGACCAGCCCAGGTTTTCCCGCTCGAGGCGCACCCTGGCGCCGATGCGCTGATTCAATTCGTCTGGTTTAGTGGACATATATCTGCTTCCATTCGGATTTTATTGGACAAGGTGCGAGCGGCAATCTATGCTTTGTCCATTATAGTAGACGCCTTGCGAGGAAATCAACATGCAGATACGCGATGCCCATGCGGGCGACATCGAAGCCATCCTGGCCATCTACAACGATGCCGTCAGCAACACCCTGGCCATCTGGAATGAACGGACGGTCGATGCCGCCAACCGCGCCGCCTGGCTGGCCGACCGTCAGCGGGCCGGCTATCCGGTGCTCGTCGCCATCGATGCGGAAGGAACTGTCGCTGGCTACGCCTCGTTCGGCGACTGGCGCCCGTTCGAAGGCTTCCGTCATACGGTCGAGCATTCCGTGTACGTGCGCGCCGATAGTCGCGGCGCCGGCGTCGGCAAGGCCTTGATGACGGAATTGATCGCGCGGGCGCGCGGCCTGGGCAAGCACGTGATGGTGGCGGGCATCGAGGCGGGCAATGCCGGCTCGATCGCCCTGCACAAGCAGCTGGGCTTCGAGGAAGTGGGATTGATGCGCCAGGTGGGCACCAAGTTCGGCGCCTGGCTGGATCTGGCGTTCTTGCAGCTGCAGCTCGATACGCGCAGCGATCCGGACGGCATCACGCCGCCCGGCTAAGCAAGCATCAGGGATCAATCTCCGGTGGCGGACGGCGCAGCGCCATATGTTCCCACACGGCCACCAGGACCAGCACGCAGCTGGTGATGCAGGCCAGGGGCAGGGGCGCATACAGCCGTCCATACGCCATCGGGATCAGCGCCAGGATGATCAAAATGCCCAGCAGATGCGACAGCGGCGGCGTGGAACGGTCGCTGCTGACCCATTTGAACAGCGCATTGCCCAGCAGATACAGGATCGGGCCGCCCAGCAAGGCGCTGATGCCGGCAAAACTCGCCTCATCAGGATGCACGAGGGCCAGTTCATCGGCCACGGCGCTGACGATCACGCCGCCGACGATCAACACGTGGATATACGTGTAGGCCTTGCGGGCGATGCGGCCCGGATCCTTCGAGTGGGCGATGCGGTGGTGGCCCGCCTCGGCGCCCGTATCAAAGTATATCCACCACATGGCGATGCTGCCGACCAGGGCCGACAAAAAGCCCAGCCAGTTGGCGGCCGTCCATTCCAGGCCCGCGAAGGTGGCGCCCGTCACGAGCAACGATTCGCCGAGGGCGATGATGACGAACAGGCCGCAGCGCTCGGCCATGTGGCTGCCGTCGACGTCCCAGTCGGCCGTCGTCGAGCGGCCCAGGCCAGGCAGGCCGAATTGCATCCAGGGGCCGGCCAGGTCGATCGCCAGTGCCAGCATCCACCAGAAGATGCGCTGCTCGGGCGACGCGAGGCCGCCGGCGATCCAGAAGATGCCGGACAACACGGCCCACAGGGCGATGCGCTGGAAATTGCGGCGGCGCGACAGCGTTTCATGGCGCACGGCCCACCAGGCAAACAGGGGCCGCCCCACCTGCATGGCGACGTAGGCGCCGGCAAAAGCCAGGCCCCGCGTGCCGAACGCTTCGGGGATCGAGGCCGACATGATCAGGCCGCCCAGCATCAGCGCGAACAGGCTGATGCGCACGGGAATGCGTTCGGGGTCGAGCCAGTTGGTGATCCACGACGTGAAAATCCATACCCACCAGACGGCCATCAGCAGCAAACCCGTCTGCAGCCAGCCCATGGCGCTCAGGTGCGCCAGCAAGCCGTGCGACAGTTGCGTGACGGCAAACACGAACACAAGATCGAAGAACAGCTCGATCATGCCCACCTTGCCGCTGTCTTGCACGCCGCGCGTGCGCAACAGCGATTTTGTCAATTCCATAGCTACTCTTTCATTCAAGCTTGATTAAAACGGTTCATCGTGGACTTTATGGCTTTACGGGTGTCAACAAGGGCAAGCCGGCGAAGTGCGCGGCCAGGTTATCGACCACCAGTTGCCCCATCGCATGGCGAGTTTCCACGGTCAGGCTGCCCACGTGCGGCGTCAGCACGACGTTGGGCAAGGCGCGCAAGGCGTTTGGTACGCGCGGTTCGTCCGCAAACACGTCGAGACCTGCCGCGCCCAGGTGGCCATCCTGCAAGGCGGCGATCAGGGCCACTTCGTCGATGAGGGCGCCGCGGGCGATGTTGATCAGGGTGCCTTGCGGACCGAGCGCTTCGAGTATGGTGCGGTCGACGATCTTGCGCGTGGCGGGCGTGCCCGGCGCGCAGACAATCAGATAATCGCTTTCCTGCGCCAGGGCCAGCAAGGAATCGGCGCGCGGCACGTCGGTGCCGGGAATGGCGCGCGGCTGGAAGTAGCGCACATGGACGCCGAAAGCGGCCAGGCGCAGCGCGATGGCCTGGCCGATCTGGCCGAAACCGAAGATGCCGGCCGTCTTGCCGCGCAGGCTGGACGCGGGGGCGATGGCTTCACGGCGTTCCCAGCCGCCGTCGCGCACGAAACGGTCGAGCGTCACAATGTGCCGCGCGCTGGCCAGCAGCAGGGCCAACGCCACGTCGGCCACGTCATCCGTCAGCACGTTCGGCGTGGTGGTGACGGCGATGCCGCGCTCGCGCGCCACATCGAGCGCCACGCCGTCGAGACCCACGCCATTGACGGCGATGATTTCCAGATTCGGCAGCAAGGCCATGTCGGTCGCGTTCAAGCCCAGCGCGCCCGTCGTCACGACGCCGCGGATGGACGGCGTCCGCTGGGCCAGCCAGGCGTGGCGTTCTTGCGCCGGCACTTGCCAGGCGTGGTGGCAGGTATATTGCTGGTCCAGCTGCGCGTTGACGGCTGCCGAAGGGCTGGGAGCGAGGATGAGGAGTTCGGGGAGCATGGGCGTCCTGGGTCGTGTCACATGAATTGCAGACGCAACTTAGCATATTTGAGACCCTGCCGGGGGTGGCATACCCTATTACCACCCCTAAAACCCTGCACGCCGTGCGGTCTTTGCCCGGCATGGATCACGCTTGCATCATGCGTAGGGCGGCGCGACGAAGATAGTCAGGTCGGCTCAACCGGGGCAAGGCACACGTTTCACCTTGCCGCCCGTCCTGGCCGGATCGGCGCCGGAGCCGGGATTGTCGGCCATGCCATAGCAGGTGGCGCCGCCGGCGCTGACGACGCGCGTGGCGGGCCGGCCATCGGCCGTGAGGAATTCCTCCACGCGGATGACGGGGCCGCCGCGCCAGGCGGAGGCGACCAGCTTCTGGAAGGTGCTTTCGCTCTTCAGGTCGGCGGAGGCCAGCCACGGCTGGTCTTGTTTGAGCTCGCCGCGCAAGGCCTTGTCGGCGGCGCCCGCGGCCAGCCGGGCGCGCGTGCGCAAGTCCGCCGTGGAAGGCGACGTGGCAGGCGCAGCGGGAAACTCTTCGCCCGGCACGGTGATGGCCTCCACTATGACGGGGGGTGGTTCGAGGATGGCGGACGGCGCGACGGGCGGTGCCGTTGCCCGCGCGCGCGGCAAGGGAGCCGGCATGGGCATGGGCAAGGCCATCGGCGGCGTCTGCGCCATTGGCCGGGACGGCAGCAAGGTCATGAACGCCACTTCCGTGTATTGCTTGAGTTGCCGCGCCGGCAGCAGCAGAAAATACAGGCCCAGCACGTGCATGCACAGGATCAGCGCGACGGCCGCGCCTTTCAGGCTCAAGCCCTCCCGCATACGCATGGAAGCGGACTGTAGATGGTGGTGCAATGGCATGCGGTTTCCTGTGGGCGCGGGGCGCGGTGGTCCATTTTAGCGAAACTTGGATATGCGCATTAATAAATCCACAAGGTATCGTTTGGCGCGCCTTTTTCCGCCAGATTCCGGCACCCTGGCGTGCCCGGTGTTGTACGAATGGCGACTTTTTTGATCGCTTTGTCACACTTTCTCACGCGCTGCGCCACGCTGGAATATAATGATAATCATTCTCATTAATATCCAGATAACACCATGCGCACCTTCCACCTCGTCCCTACCCCGTTCGCCCTGGCCGCCTTCCTGCTGGCCAGCGCCGCCGCCCACGCCCAAACCACGTCCACCACACCGGCCGGCGACGCGCAAAGCATGCCGACCGTGGTCGTCAACGCGTCGGCCGATGCGTCGGCGGAAGGCTTGTCGAAGGCGTATGCGGGCGGCCAGGTGGCGCGCGGCGGGCGTCTGGGTTTGCTGGGCAATGTGGACATGATGGACACGCCATTCGGCAGCACCAGTTACACGCAGCAATTCATCGCCGACCAGCAAGCGCGCAGCGTGGGCGACCTGCTGCAGAGCGATCCGGCCGTGCGCATGTCGCGCGGCTATGGCAATTTCCAGGAAGTGTATGTGATCCGCGGTTTCGCCCTCGATTCCGATGATGTGGCCTACAACGGCCTGTACGGCGTGCTGCCGCGCCAATATGTATCGCCGGAATTGCTTGAGCGCGTGGAAGTGTTCCGTGGCGCCAGCGCCTTCCTCAACGGCGCGGCACCTGGCGGCAGCGGCATCGGCGGCGCCATCAACCTGATGCCCAAGCGCGCCGGCAACACGCCGCTGACGGAATTGACCGTGGGCGTGGAATCGGGCGGACACGCCTATGCGGCCATCGACGTGGCGCGCCGCTTTGGCGAAAACAAGGAATTCGGCGTGCGCGTCAACGCCGCCAAGCGCCAGGGCGAGACCGGCATCAAGCGCGAAGACCACGACGTGGGCATGTTTTCGGTGGGCCTCGACTACCGCGGCAGCAGCTATCGCCTGTCGGCCGATGCCGGCTACCAGAATTTCGATCTGACGGCGCCGCGCCCCTCCGTCGGCATAGGCAGCGTGGCCGTGCTGCCATCCGCGCCCGATGCGTCGAAGAACTTTGCCCAGCCATGGAGCTATTCGAAGGAACACGATGTGTTCGGCACGGCGCGCGCCGAGGTGGACCTGGCCAAGGATGTCGTGGCCTGGGCCGCATTTGGTTCACGTTCGACCAAGGAAGCCAATAGCCTTGCCGAGCCGTCGTTGACCTCGAGCAATGGCGACGCCACAGTGTCGCGCTTTGACAACGCCCGCAAACAGGAGATCCGCACGGGCGAACTGGGTATTCGCGGCAAGCTCGTGACGGGCGCCGTCAAGCACACCCTGGTGGCCAGCTGGTCCGGGCACTGGAATGAGGCGAAGAACGCCTATGCCATCGGCGACAAGTTTGCCACCAATATTTATGCGCCGGTCAGCGTGGCCCCGCCGCCAACGCCCTACCCGGGCGGCATCATGAGCGACCCGCGCATCACCCAGAAAACCATCCTCAACAGCTATGCCCTGGCTGACACCATGGCCTTCCTGGACGACAAGCTGCTGCTGACCGTGGGCTTGCGCCGCCAGCAGATCAAGGATGCCGGCTACGACTACAACACTTCGGTGCTGCAAGGAAAGGCCTATGACGAGAGCGCCACGACGCCCGTGGCTGGCATCGTCTTCAAGGCGAACCGGAACGTGTCGCTGTACGCCAACTACATCGAGGCGCTGGTCAAAGGTCCGACGGCCACTGGAACGTATGTGGAAAACGGCCAGCAGCTCAATGTCGACAACATGGGCGACGTGTTTGCGCCGTACAAATCGAAGCAAAAGGAAATCGGCGTCAAATATGACGGCGGCAAGCTGGGCATGAGCGCCGCACTGTTCAGCACGGCCAAGCCTTTGCTGGCCGTGGTCGGCAAGCGGGCCGAACTCGATGGCGAGCAGCGCAACCGTGGCCTGGAATTGTCGGTTTTCGGCACGCCGATGCAGGGCGTGCGCCTGCTGGGCGGCTTGACCTGGCTCGATGCAAAGCTCAGCAATACCGGCATGGCCGAGAATAATGGCAAGAAACCCATTGGCGCACCGGAAACGCAGATGAGCGTGGGCGGCGAATGGGACGTGCCCGGCGCGCCAGGCCTGACCCTGAACGCCCGCACCATCTACACCTCGACGCAATACGCGGACCAGGCCAACACCAAGCAACTGCCATCGTGGACCCGCCTCGATATCGGCGCGCGCTACCTGACGCAAGTGGCAGGCCGTGACGTGACCTTGCGCGCCCGCGTGGACAACGTGACGGACCGCAATTACTGGTCGTCGGCCGTGTCGTCCTTCAATATCGGCTCGCTGGTGCTGGCCGCGCCGCGCACCGTGGTCGTCTCGGCCAGCGTGGCGTTTTAAAGGCCGCGCGCTCTGTCGCACCGCGAAAGCTGCGCTCGGGCAGCTTTTTTTTCGCGTGCGCGCCTGTGCCGCAAGCCGCGCTTGGGCGACAATGCCGCATGAAACGACTCCCTGCCCTGCTGCTCCTGCTCTGCCTGTCTCTGCCCGCTGCCGCCCAGAAGCAGGCCGCCTGTCCGTACGCCGCCTGGAAAAGCGGCTTCAAGGGTGATGCGCGGGCGCAAGCCACGTGTTTGCTGCGTCCCGTCAAACTGTATGCGCGCCTGGGCGACAGCGCGCCGCTGCCGGCGTTTCTTGCCGCCCGCATCGGCCAGCGCACGGGCATCGCCCCGGCCCGGTTGCGGGCCTGGCTGGCGGAACAGGGGATCGCCGAGGCGGATGTGGGCGGCCCCGTCGACGCGCCATTGTCGCGCGCCGTGGGCCGGCTGGCCGCACCGATGGCCCGCTATTTCGTCATCCACGACACCAGCTACCCGAATTTTTTGTTGGAACCCATTCCCGATCACATCAACGACGCCAGCTGGGATTTCAACGATTTCAATCTACGCAATCCGGCGCTGGGCGGCGGTCCGAAAGGCCATGTGTACGTGAACCGCCTGGGCGGCTCCCTGCTGGTGCGCGACTTCGGCACGGCCAGCTACGCCAGCAAGCTGGAAAAGGACAAGCCGTCGCTGGCGGGCCTGTTCCTGCACGTGGAACTGGTGCAGCCGCGCCACTCCGTGCCCGGCGGCGGCAAGGGCAACGACGGCCTGGCGCCCGATCCCGGTTTTACGCCCGCGCAATACGAGCGCCTGGCCTTGCTGTACATCGCCGCCAGCGTGCGCAAGGGCACGTGGCTGATCCCCGCCTTCCACGCCGTGATCGACACAGGTTTTGCGAACGGTCATGACGATCCGCAGAACTTTTCGCTGGAACAATGGGATACGACCCTCAGCCATTTGAGCGCCGTCATTGCAGGCGTCGACGCGCCGAATTGAACACCACCTGCACGCCGATTTGGAGGATACTTTAGCTCCCGCCGATGCACGGCGCGGATGCCGAGCTGTCCAGGGAGAGCTACGATGACCTATGCCTCTGACCAGAAAATGCACACGCTGGACATGCCCGCGCGAACGCGGCGGCTCTTCAGCATGCGCGATGCCGTGCTGACACAGTGGGAACACGAGGTGCGCGCCAAGGTACGCGGCGCCGACGCCTTGCTGACGCCCATCCTGATCAATACCTTGCCCACTTTCTTCGATAACCTGGCCGAGGCGCTGACGCCAGGCTATCCGCGCGACGATGCCACCAGCAACACCAACGCCCCGGCCGTGCATGGCAACGAACGGGCGCGCATGACCAGTTATGGCCCGGAACAGGTGATCCAGGAATACCAGATCTTCCGCGACTGTTTCGCCGAGGCCGCCCTCGACGCGGGCGTGCCGCTGCGGCGCCGCGACTGGAAGGTGATCAATGCCTCGATCGACACGGGCATCCGCGAAGCCATCCTGGAATTTACGGCCATGCATGAAAGCTTCCAGCGGCGCATCGCGGCCGGCCTGTCGCACGACATGCGCAATCCCCTCTCCGTCATGCTCAACAGCGCCCAGCTGCTGCAGCGGCGCGCGCAGCAGGTCGACGTGCCGGCCCTGGCATCGAAAATCATCGAACACGGCAAGCGCCTCGACGACATGATCCAGGAATTGCTCGATACGCTCAGCTACCACCGGGGGCAGAAACTGCCGCTGGTCTTGCATCGCTTCGATATCCTGCCGCTGGCGCAGCAGGTGGCCGACAGCGTGAATACGGGCCATCCGGGCAAGTGCCAAGTGACGGGCGCGTCCGTCACCGGCTGGTGGTGCGAAAATTCGCTGCGCCGGGCCCTGGAAAACCTGGTGGGCAATGCCCTCAAGTACGGCGACGACGGCCCCATCCATATCCACGTCAACACCCTGCGCGAACGCATGATACTCACGGTGCACAACACGGGCAGCACTATCGCGCCCGAGCAGACCGAGCGCATCTTCGAATACCTGCGCCGCGAACACCAGGGCAGCGCTCCCGGCTGGGGCATCGGCCTGCCCTTCGTGCAAAACGTGGCGGAAAGCCATGGCGGCAGCGCGCTGGTCGACAGTGCGCCGGAAACGGGCACCACGTTTACCATCGACCTGCCCGTCGATTGCCGTCCCTTCGTCACGCCGGACGCCTGATTTCACCCGCCCCGCGCCCCATAGCCCTGCAGAATCGACACCGTAGCGCACCAAAGCGGTGCGGATGACGGTTTTACGCCACAAAAATGGTCATTTTCTACATACTTTCGGGTGTGCGGCATTGGCACGTTTCCTGCTGAGCTATAGTCAGACACGGCTCAAGGGAAATCACAACATGGCAAATTTTTTCAATGAAATGACTGCAAATGAAGTGGGTACGGACAGCAAGGTACGTGAACACTATCGTGAATTCAGCAACTGGCTGGAGCAGCAATCCCCCGAGACCATCGCCCGCAAGCGGGCGGAAGCCGACCTGACGTTCCGCCGGGTCGGCATCACGTTCGCCGTGTATGGCGACGATGCCGGCACGGAACGCCTGATTCCGTTCGACACCATCCCGCGCATCATTCCCGCCACGGAATGGGCGCAGATGCAGACGGGCCTGGTGCAGCGCGTGCAAGCCTTGAACATGTTTATCCATGATATTTATCATGAGCAAAACATCATCAAGGCGGGCATCATTCCTGCCGAGCAAATCTACAAGAATGCCCAGTACCGCCCGGAAATGCAGGGCATTTCCGTCGCCTCCGACATTTACGCCCACATCGCCGGCGTCGACATCGTGCGCGCGGGCCAGGGCGAATTCTATGTGCTGGAAGACAACCTGCGCGTGCCGTCCGGCGTGTCCTATATGCTGGAAGACCGCAAGATGATGATGCGGCTATTCCCGGAACTGTTCGCCCGCAACCGCATCGCCCCTGTCGACCATTACCCGGACATGCTGCTCGACAACTTGCGCTCCGTCGCCCCGATGGGCGTCGATGACCCGACGGTCGTCGTCATGACACCCGGCATGTACAACTCCGCCTACTTCGAACATGCGTTCCTGGCCCAGCAAATGGGCGTGGAACTGGTCGAAGGCAAGGATTTGTTCGTCAACGATAACTCGGTGTACATGCGCACCACGCGCGGTCCAAAACGCGTGGACGTGATCTACCGCCGCGTGGACGACGACTTCCTCGATCCGCTGGCCTTCCGTTCCGATTCCTCGCTGGGCGTGCCGGGCCTGCTGTCCGTGTACCGCGCCGGCCGGGTGACCCTGGCCAACGCCATCGGCACGGGCGTGGCCGACGACAAGTCGATCTATCCTTTTGTTCCCGACATGATCAAGTTCTATCTGTCGCAGGAACCGATACTCAACAACGTGCCCACGTACCAGTGCCGCAAACCGGCCGATTTGTCCTACGTGCTGGCGAACCTGGCGCAACTTGTCGTCAAGGAAGTGCATGGCGCGGGCGGCTACGGCATGCTGGTGGGGCCGGCGTCCAGCATGGCGCAGATCGAGGACTTCCGCCAGCGCCTGCTGGCCAATCCGGGCGGCTACATCGCCCAGCCAACACTCGCCCTGTCCGCCTGCCCCACGTATGTCGAGGCCGGCATCGCGCCGCGCCACATCGATTTGCGGCCGTTCGTGCTGTCCGGCAAGACGATTTCCATGGTGCCCGGCGGCCTGACGCGCGTGGCGCTCGGTGAAGGCTCGCTGGTGGTCAACTCCTCGCAAGGGGGCGGCACCAAGGATACCTGGGTACTGGAAGCCACATTATCAGAAGAAAAAGCAGCTTTTGCAGGAGAGAAAACATGCTGAGCCGCACAGCCGATCATTTATTCTGGATGGCCCGCTACACGGAGCGGGCGGAAAACACGGCGCGCATGCTCGACGTTAACATGCAGACGTCGATGCTGCCCCAGTCCGAGCAGGACGCGGAGCAAGGCTGGCGCGCCACCCTGGGCATTTCCGAGCTGCAAAGCGCCTACGACCACAAATATGGCCGCTTCCACACGCGCGACGTGCTCGACTTCATGGTGCGCGACCCGAACAACCCCTCATCCATCCTCGCCTGCCTGACGGGCGCGCGCGAAAACGCCCGCGCCGTGCGGGGGACTTTGACGACGGAAGTGTGGGAAATCCAGAACGCCACCTGGCTCGACATGCAGAAGCGCTTGAAAAGCAATCTGCTGGAAACGGATCCCAGCCAGTTCTTCGAATGGGTCAAGTACCGCTCGCATTTGTCGCGCGGCGTCACTTTGGGCACCATGCTCAAGGACGAGGCCATCCACTTCATTCGCCTGGGCACTTTCCTGGAACGGGCCGACAACACGGCGCGCATCCTCGACGTGAAGTTCCACGGCGCGCGCGATACGTCGAAAGACATCACCCAGCGCGATTTTTACTACTGGGCGGCCCTGCTGCGCTCCGTGTCCGGCTTCGAGATCTACCGCAAGGTCTACCGCGACGTGATCACCCCGGCGCGGGTGGCGGAGTTGCTGATGCTGCGCGGCGACATGCCCAGGTCCTTGCTTGCCTGCATGGATGACGTGGTGGAAAATCTCAAGCATATCCGCAACGATGTCTCGGCCGATACGGAACGTTTCGCCGGCAAGTTGCACGCGGAACTGAAATTCGGCCATATCGACGACATCATGAAGGCGGGCTTGCATCTGACCCTGACGGAGTTTCTGGAAAACATCAATGACCTGGGCAACCGGGTCAGCCGCGACTTCCTCGTTCCCTTGGCGGCCTGATGCAGCTCACCATCCGCCACGAAACCGAGTACGCCTACAGCGCACCGCTGGCCTACACCATCCAGCAACTGCACCTGACGCCGCGTATCGAGCCGCAGCAGCGGGCATTGTCCTGGCAAATCACGACGCCCGGCCGGTGCCACGCCTACACGGATGCCTACGGCAATCTGTCGCACATGCTGACGATTAACGGCAGCCATCAGTCGCTGAGCCTGGTGGCGCAGGGCGTGGTGGAAACCATCTACCCGCACAAAGGACGGCTGAACCTGATCGACACCTTGTCGCCCCTGTTGTTTACCATGCCGACGGCCCTGACGCAGGCCGATTCCGCCATCCTCGACCTGGCGGCCGCCAGCCTGCCGGACCCGCGCGTGACGGCGGCCACGGGCCATCTGCTGCGCCTGGCCGAGCACATCGTCGGCAAGGTGGCGTATGAAAGCGGCGCCACCATGGTCACCACCACGGCTGGCGACGCCCTGGCCCTGGGACGCGGCGTGTGCCAGGACCATGCCCATCTGTTCCTCGCCTGCTGCCACGCCTGGGGCATCCCGGCCCGCTATGTGTCCGGCTACATCGATCCGGGCACGACGGGCCACGCGGCCAGCCACGCCTGGGTCGACGCGTGGGCCGAGGACACGGATTTCGCGGGCTGGGTCAGCATCGACGTCACGCATGCGCGGCTGATGACGGATGCGTATTGCCGCCTGGCCATCGGACGCGACTACGATTCGGCCGCGCCCGTGCGCGGCGTGCGCCAGGGTGGCGGCACAGAAACGTTGAGCGTCGAT
>NZ_JABXFH010000004.1:0-230774 GCF_013372745.1 Janthinobacterium sp. BJB401
TCCCCCCGGTTCCGGCAGCTAGAACGCGCCCAGCAAGCCGCGCCGGGCGGCCACCGTGGCCGCCTCGGTGCGGCTTGATACGTTGAGCTTGGTCAAAATATTATTCACGTGAAATTTCACGGTACCCACCTCGATGCCGGCGCTGCGCGCGATCATCTTGTTGCTCTTGCCCGCGGACAGGTGCAGCAGGATGTCGTGCTCGCGTTTCGACAGGCGGTTCGCCTCGATGCGGCCGGCTTGCTGCGCCGCCAGTTCCGGCGGCAGGTAATGTCTGCCGGCGGCTACCTGGCGGATGCACTGTGTCAGTTGCAGGAAGCCGGAATCCTTCAGCAGGTAGCCGCGCGCGCCGGCGCGCAAGGCCCGGTGCACGCTGTCCTCGCCCTGGTAGGTGGTGAGGATGACGATCTTCGCTTGCGCGTCGTCCGCGCAGATGCGCTCGATCGCCTCGACGCCATGCATCTCCGGCATGTTCAAATCCATCAGCACCACGTCGGGCCGCAGCTCCCGGTACAGCTCCACGGCGGCGCGGCCCGTGCCGGCCTGGCCCAGCAGGAGGAAACCTGGGAGGGATGCGATCAGCGAGGCCAGGCCGGCCAGGATCAGCGGGTGGTCGTCGGCGATCAAGAGGGTAATCGGCGGATCGGCCAGGGGCGTGGTCATGTCCATGGTTGTCCTCATAACGCTGGCAGGGTGAAGTGGAAGACGCTGCCGTGGGACGCTCCGGGCGCATGCCACAGGCGGCCGCCATGCGCGTCGACGATGCGGCGGCAGATGGCCAGTCCCATGCCCATGCCGTCCGGCTTGCTGGAATACAGGGTATCGTACAGGCGGCCGGCCGCCTGCGGCGCGATGCCGGCGCCATTGTCGGCGATGCTGAAATGCTGCACGCCCCCATCCAGTTGCGAAGACAGCAGCACCGTGCGCGGCCGGCCGCTCGTGCCCTGCAAGGCTTCGATGGCGTTCATCAGCAGATTCAGGATGACTTGCCGGAATTGCACCGGGTCGGCGTGCAGCAGCGGGCGGCCCGGTGCCAGCTGCGTTTCCAGGTGGATGGCGTGGCGTTGCAGTGGCGCGCGCAGCAACGGCAGCAGGTCTTGCACGGCGTCGTCGGCCACAAAATGATCGTGGCTGCCCGGCGAATTGCAGGCCAGGCCGTGCACGCTGCGCAACACGGCGCTGGCATGGCTGCCGGCGCTGGCGACCAGGGCCAGCGCCGCGCGCGCCTCGTCGATGCGGGGCGGATCGTGGTCGAGCCAGCGCAAGGCGGCGTCGGTATTGAGCGCGATGGCCGCCAGCGGCTGGCGCACCTCGTGCGCGACCGATGCGGCAAATTCGTCCATGCTGCCCATGCGCTGCGCCTGCGCCAGGCTGGCGTCTTGCGTCTGAGGGAAATAATGCATGCTGGCCATCGCCGTGCTCCTGTCGCTGTCGCGGCGGATGCCGCACTGCAACAAGTATGCACGCGCCGTCAGGCAAGGCAGTTATACGAATGGGGGAGGCGGGCGGGTTTTTTATGCGGCGGAGGCGATAAACACCGCCGGGCGGGCCGGCAGTGCGGGGAGCGCAGAACGGATCAGGACTTGATAAAGGCCAGCAAGTCTTCGTTCAGGCGGTCCTTGTGGGTGGCCGGCAAGCCGTGCGGCGCGCCTTCATAGATGACCAGTTTGGCATTCTTGATGAGCTTTGCCGCAGCCTTGCCGGACGCGTCGATCGGCACGATCTGGTCGTCGCCGCCGTGCACCACCAGGGTCGGCACGGAGATTTTCTTCAGGTCGGCCGTGAAGTCCGTCTCGGAAAACTGCTTGATGCAATCGTAGGCGTTCTTGATGCCGCATTGCATGCCCTGCAGCCAGAAGGTGTCGCGCATGCCTTGCGATACCTTGTTGCCTGGACGGTTGGCGCCAAAGAACGGCACCGTCAGGTCCTTGAAAAATTGCGAGCGGTCGGCCAGCACGCCGGCGCGGATGCCGTCAAACACCGACATCGGCAAGCCGCCCGGATTCGTCTCCGACTTGACCATCTGCGGCGGCACGGCGCCCACCAGCACGGCCTTGGCCACGCGTTTTTCGCCATGGCGGCCAATATAGCGCGCCACTTCGCCGCCGCCCGTCGAATGGCCGACCAGGGTCGCGCCCTTGATGTCGAGCGCGTCGAGCAGGGTGGCCAGGTCGTCGGCGTAGGTATCCATGTCATTGCCCTGCCATGGCTGGCTGGACAGGCCGTGGCCGCGGCGGTCGTGCGCGATCACGCGGTAGCCGTGGCTGGCCAGGAACATCATCTGGTCTTCCCAGGCGTCGCCCTGCAATGGCCAGCCGTGGCTGAAGACGACGGGCGTGCCCGTGCCCCAGTCCTTGAAGTGGATGACGGTGCCGTCCTTGACGGTAACGCTATTGACGCTGAGCTTGCCCGGTGCGCTGGCGGCAGCGGCAGGCTTGGCGGCGGCGCTGGCGCCACCGGCGGCCAGCAGGCCCGCACCGGCGGCGACACCGGCGACGCTGACGAGCAGCTTGCGGCGGGAAGTGACTTCTTCGGCTTCGATTTTCTTCGACATGATGCATTTCCTTCGGGGATGGGGGAGGGCGGCCGGTTACGGCCTGGGCCAGTGATGGCATCGGCCAGTCTAGGCCTTCGCGCGCGCCGGCGCCTCTGCCAAAAGACCAGTCGCGCCCAAGTGTCCGCCTGCCTATGATGGCTGGCAGCGGCGCGCCGCGCCGACTGGCTTTCCCACTGGAGTAATCATGAAGAAAAACTCGATGGCGGCGCTGGCCGGCCCCTTTTTACCCGATGCCGGCTTGCTGTTTGCGCGCGTGGCGGGCGCGCTGCTGGTGCTGCACGTGCACGGCTTGCCCAAGCTGCTGCATTTTTCCGAGGAACTGGCGCACATCGACGACCCGCTGCACCTGGGCCGCGCCGTCACCCTGTATTGCGCCCTGTTCGCGGAAATCGTCTGCCCGCTGCTGGTCGCCGCCGGCTTGCTGACGCGCCTGGCCTGCCTGCCTTTGCTGTTCCTGCTGGGCGTATCGATGCTGCTCGTGCACCCTGACTGGAGCATCGCCGACGGCCAGTTCGGCTGGCTGCTGATCATCGTCTTCGGCACGATTGCCATCAGCGGCGCGGGCAGGTATTCGGTCGATGCGCGTTTGCGCCGTTAAATGACGAATTCCCCGTGTACGGCCGGCTTGTGCGCCAGCAGCAGCGATAATTTCTTCAATGCGCTGGCCAGGCGCGCGCGATCGCGGAGGCTGCCCAGCGAGATGCGGATGGCGTTCGGCGGGCGGCTGTCGTAGAAGGCGTCCGAGGCCGTGACGGCCACGCCCTGGGCGCGGGCCGTGGCGGCCAGTTCGCGCGAGGTCCAGTAGCTGGGCAGTGAAAACCAGACATGGATGCCGTCGCTGCGCGGGTGGCTGGCGCCGGTGAGGATGGTGCGGATGATGTCCTGGCGCGCATCCGCTTCGCTGCGCACGCCGGCCAGCAGCGCGTGCGCGGAACCGTCGTGTATCCATTGCGTCGCCAGCGCCGTCGTCAGCGGCGTGGCCATCAGGCTGAAGGACCGCAGCGCCTGCAGCAAGCGCTCGCGCAGCTGCGCGTCGGGCACCAGTGCATAGGCCATGCGCAAGCCGGGCGCCAGGCATTTCGACAGGGTGGCGATATACGACACGTGGCCAGGCGCGTAATGGGCCAGCGGGGGCGGCGCGTCGGACGCCAGCAGCCAGTACGGATCGTCCTCGATGATGTGCATGCCGCAGCGGATGGCCACTTCCGTGATGGCCAGGCGGCGCGCGGCCGGCATGGTGTGCGCCGTCGGATTTTGCAGGGTGGGATTCAGGTAGACGAGGCGCGCATGGTGCTTGCGGCTGGCTTTTTCCAGCGCCTCGGGCAGCATGCCGTCCGCATCCTTTTCCACGACGATGACCTTGCGGTTCAACTGCCCCGCCGCCGAGCGCAAGCCCGGGTACACGGCGCCTTCCGTGAGGATGGCGTCGCCGGGCCGGCTCAGGGTCAGGATCAGCGCCGCCAGCGCCGCCTGCGCGCCAGGGCAGGCCACCACGTGTTCCGCATCGACGTCGCCGAACATGGGCGCCAGCCAGACGGCGCCTGCCGCGCGATCGGCCTTGCCGCCGCCGCCCAGGTGATAGCTCATCAACAGATCGCTGTCCGTGCGCATCAGCACCTGCGCCACGCCCTGTTTCAGCAAGTCGTCAAAATCCACGCCCACCGGCGGCGGCGGGATATTCATGCTCAGGTCCAGCATCTGCGTCAATTCCACTTTCGGCGCCGCCACATAGGTGCCGCGCGCGCCATGCCCTTCCAGCAGATTGCGGCGCTTGGCTTCGTCGTAGGCGCGCGTCACCGTCGTCAGGTCGATCTGGAACAGCGCGGCCAGACTGCGCTGCGGCGGCAAGCGGTCGCCCGGGCGCAGGCTGCCATCGGACAACGCGCGCTCGAGCATGTCGGCAATCTGCAGGTAGCGCGGACCGCCGTGCTGCACGAACGGCGTGATCCACGCATGGGCCCGGCTTTCTTCTTGTATGGCTTTTGATTTGGACATTTGTTTATATGTATGGATATTGCCTCTCGCAATTATGCGGAAAATCCGCTTAAAAATCCATACATATTTGGCTTCCCCGCCCGCCCCACCAGGCCGGTGGGGATTGTTATTTCCAACAGGAATTTAAGTCTGCGCCTCAAGGTGTGGCAGCGCACGGTGGCGCGTGGCGTGGGCAGTTAAGGTAGTGCCAACAGCTTGCTGCTGATCCACTGTTTGATATGGCTCAGTCCGGCAGCGTTTAGCCGCTTCTTTTTCCCCGAAGCGAGGAGAATCATGATTCGGTCACGGCATCGAGCATGGTTGAAATTATTCACTGTTAAAGGAAACCATCATGAACGCGATTGAAAAAACCAGCTCCGATATGAACGGCACCGTCCAGGATACCCGCCAGGATTTGCACCGCACCATCGACAAGGTGGCAAGCCAGGCCCAGCCCCTGGCCGACAAGGTTGCCACGCGCGCCCATGACGGCGTGGACCAGGTGGGCGACCGCATCGGCCAGGTCAGCGACAGCGTCAACAAGGCTTCCGAACGCCTGATGGCGCGCGGCAAGCAATTGGGCGCCGCCTGCCAGCGCGCCGGCGAAACGGGCCGCGATTATGTGCGCGAGCGCCCGGCCGTGTCCCTGCTGATCGCGGCGGCCGCCGGTTATGGCCTGTCGAAACTGCTGGGCTCGCGCAAATAAGCGTAAATAAGCTTTGCGCCTGCCTGGAAGGTTTTGTCGTGGGCGCCGTTCCCTTCGCCGTCATGGCGGGGCGGGCCGGCGCCCACGCGCACAAGGTACAAGGTAGTAGCAGGCAGTAAAGGAGAGTGATGATGCGCTCCATTTTGTTGTGGTTGATCGGCATACCTATTCCCATCATTATTTTGATTGCCCTGTTCGTGCGCTGAATGAGGGAGTTGTAGCGTTCTCCCGGGGCAAACTACTCACAGGAGACGTAATGGCTACCAACAAGAAAACGCCGTCCACGGACGGTGCTGGCTCCGTCATGAGCAGCATGTCCGGCCCATCCGACAGCAATGCGCCGCACAGCTTGGGCGCGGACAACGACGTGACCCGCGCCCTGCTGCGAAAGACGGCCGCCGGCCAGCAGCTGTCCGCCGCCATGGCCGTCAATCCCAAGGAAGACGGGCAGTATGGCGAGGCGGCGCGCACGCCGCCCGAAGGCGTGCATGTGGCAACGGGCGAACCGCTGGCCACGGCCAGCACCACGGGCGAAACGCTACCTTCTCCGAAGACGGGCGCTGGCCAGCCGGCGCTGGGAGAAAATGCGCTGAATAGCTCGCTGGATGGCGCCCGTAGCGACGACAGCGGCTGCGTGCTGACGACGAACCAGGGCGTGCCCGTGGGCGACAACCAGAACTCGCTGAAGGCGGGCTTGCGCGGCCCCACCTTGATGGAAGATTTTATTTTGCGTGAAAAGCTCACGCATTTCGACCATGAGCGCATCCCCGAGCGCGTCGTGCATGCGCGCGGTTCGGCCGCCCACGGCTACTTCGAATGCTACAAGGAGCAAAGCAAGCTGACACGCGCCGCGCCGTTCGCCAGGGCGGGCAAGCGCACGCCCGTCTTCGTGCGCTTTTCCACGGTGGCCGGTGAACGCGGTTCGACCGATACGGCGCGCGACGTGCGCGGCTTTGCCGTGAAATTTTATACGGACGAGGGCAACTGGGATTTGGTCGGCAATAACATCCCCGTCTTCTTCATCCAGGATGCGATGAAGTTCCCCGACGTGGTGCATGCCGTCAAGCCCGAGCCGCACCATGGCATGCCGCAGGCGGCCAGCGCGCACGACACCTTCTGGGACTTCGCCTCGCTGTCGCCGGAAATCACGCACATGCTGATGTGGGTCATGTCGGACCGCGCCATCCCGCGCAGTTATCGGATGATGCAGGGCTTCGGCGTGCACACCTTCCGCCTCGTCAATGCCAAGGGCCAGTCCGTGTTCTGCAAATTCCACTGGTCGCCGATGGCCGGCACGCATTCGCTCGTGTGGGATGAAGCCGTCAAGATCAGCGGCGCCGATTCCGACTTCCACCGGCGCGACCTGTGGGAATCCATCGAGTGCGGAGAATACCCGGAATACGAGCTGTCGTTCCAGGTCTTCACGGAAGCGCAGGCGGAAGCGTTTCCCTTCGACGTGCTCGACCCGACCAAGCTGATTCCCGAAGAAGTCGTCCCGCTCATCCCCGTCGGGAAAATGGTCTTGAACCGCAATCCCGACAATTTTTTCGCCGAGACGGAGCAGGTAGCCTTTTGCACGGCGCACATCGTGCCCGGCATCGATTTCAGTAACGACCCGCTGCTGCAGGGACGCATCCATTCCTATGTCGATACCCAGCTGACGCGCCTGGGCGGCCCGAATTTCCACGAAATTCCCATCAATGCGCCGCTGGCGCCCGTGCACAACAACCAGCGCGACGGCATGCACCGCCAGGCCATCAACCGGGGCCGGGTCGCGTACGAGCCCAATTCGCTGGCGGGCGGCTGTCCGTTCCAGGCGGGCGCGAAGGGCTTCAACAGTTTTCCCGCTTCCGCCGAGGGCGACAAGGTGCGCGGCAAGCCCGAGAAATTCGCCGAACACTACGCCCAGGCGCGCCTGTTCTGGATCAGTCAGACGCCCGTCGAACAAGACCATATCGTGCATGCGTTCCGCTTTGAACTGAGCAAGGTGCAAACGGTGGCCATCCGCCAGCGCATCGTCGCCATGCTGCGCAACGTCGACGAGACCCTGGCGCAGCGCCTGGCCGATGGCCTGGGCCTGGCCCTGCCGCCCGCCATGCCGCGCGCCTCGCTGCAGCCGCTGCCGGCGTATCCGCCATCGCCCGCGCTGTCGCTGTTTTTCCGCCCCGGCAAGACGGGCATTCACACCCTGCGCGTGGCCATCCTGGTGGGACCGGGCAGCGATGGCGCGCAGGTGCGCAACATCTATGCCGCGCTGCTGGCCGATGGCGCCGTACCGCGCCTGGTGGGCAGCCACCTGGGGAAAGTCGACACCAGCGGCGGCGCGCCGCTCGACGTGGAAATTGCGCTTGAAGCGGGACCGTCCGTGCTGTTCGACGCCGTCGTGGTGCCGGACGGCCAGGGCGCCGTGCAGCAGCTGGCCAGCGACGCCAATGCGCTCGACTTCCTGCGCCTGCAATACCGCCACTGCAAGCCGATGCTGGCCATCGGCGCGGGCAAGGACTTGCTGGACAAGGCGGGTGTGCCGCTGACCCTGCCTGATGGCAAGCCGGATCCCGCCATCATCGTCGCGCCGTCCGGCGACCTGGCGAAAGCCGTGGCTGCGTTCAAGAAAGCGCTGGCCGCGCACCGGGCGTTTGCGCGCGAGACGGATCCGCCCCGGGTGTAATTGGCGGCATCAGCACAGGGCCGGCGCCGCCGGCCCTGTTGCCTACCCCGTTTGCGCCGCAGGCGCAACGCCATGCAACAATGTAAACAATAAAAACGTCCTGCGGTGATATGCTGCTGACTAGAACTGTTCATTTGCAACTATTTGCTTGAAGGAAGCAGAACGGCAGCAAGGAACGGCTTCAGCAAACCGGATCGCGATTACTGCATGGACAAGTACACACCTCGCACCTGGGGGCCGGGCGAACGCCCGACCTTGCCCGGGTCGCCATCGATGCCCGAACATTCGACGCCCAAGCGTGTCGCGTATTTCATCGTCGGCCTGATCGTCGCGCTGACGGGGGGGCTGGGCAACGGCCTGGTGACGGCCAATTTGCTGAACCTGCAAGGATCGCTGGCCGCCTATGCCTATCAGATGCAGTGGCTGCCGGCCGCCTACGTGATGACCATCGTCTCCATGAATCTGCTGCTGGTGAAGTTCCGCCAGCAGTTCGGCCTGCGCCTGTTCACGGAAGCGTTCCTGGTGCTGTATGCGCTCGTCACCTTCGCCCACCTGTATGCGAATACCTTGCCGTCGGCGATCGCCGTGCGCGCCGCGCATGGCATGGTGGGCGGCGCGCTCGGGGTGCTGGGGCTGTACTACACCCTGCAGGCGTTTCCCGCGCGCCACCGCCTGAAAGGCGTGGTGCTGGGCCTGGGTTTTGCCCAGCTGGCCTTGCCGCTGGCGCGCATCTTCACCTCCGAACTGCTGCAGATCGGCGAGTGGCATGGCCTGTACCTGTTCGAACTGGGACTGGCCCTGCTGGCGCTGGGCTGCGTGCTGGCCCTGAAACTGCCGCCCGGTGACCGCGTGCAGACGTTCGAGCCGCTCGATTTCCTCACTTTCATCCTGTTCGCGCCCGGCGTGGCCCTGCTGTGCGCCGTGCTGGCGCAGGGGCGCACGGCGTGGTGGATGGAATCGGAGTGGGTGGGCGTGTGCCTGGCGTGCTCCATCGTGCTGATCGCCGCGTCGCTGGCCATCGAACATAACCGCGCGCGCCCGCTGCTCAACACGCGCTGGCTCACCACGGGCAAGATCGCCAAGCTGTTTTTATCCGTGCTGCTGTTTCGCATCGTGCTGTCCGAATCGACGGGCGCCGTGGGGTTTTTGCAGGCGCTGGGCCTGAACACGGACCAGATGCAGAACCTGTTCATCGTGGTCCTGCTGGGCAGCGTGGCTGGCCTGGTGGTCAGCGCGCTGACGATCAATCCGGCCACCCTGAACCGCTCGCTGATGTTCGCGCTGCTGCTGATCGCAGCCGGCGCCCTGATCGACGCGCACGCCACCAGCCAGACGCGCCCCGTGAACATGTATGTCAGCCAGTTTCTGCTGGCCTTTGGCGGCACGTATTTCCTCGGCCCTACCATGGTGGCTGGCATGGGCGCCGTGATCGCCGAACCGCGCAACCTGGTGAGTTTTTCCGTGATGTTTACCATGACGCAGAACCTGGGCGGCTTGCTCGGTGCGGCCATCGTCGGCACCATCCAGACGGCGCGCGAAAAATACCATTCCAGCTACCTGGTCGAGCATCTCACCATGCTTGACCCGCAGGTGGCCGCGCGCGTGCAGTCGGGCGCCGCAAGCTACGGCGGCGTGCTGACGGATCCCGCCTTGCGCAGCGCCCAGGGCGTGGCACGCCTGGGCGCCATCGCCACGCGCGAAGCCAACGTGCTGGCTTACAACGACGTTTTTTTGATGATCGCAGGCGTCGCCATCGCCACCCTGATCTGGATGCTGGTCAGCCAGTCCTGGACCCGCATCACCACCGGCGCGCGCCGCCTGGTCGGCCCCGTGCGCGATGCGCAGACGGCCATGGCCATCGTCCCCATTACCAATTCGGAACCGAGCAATGACAGAAAATAACACCACGCCGCCAGTACAGCCCACCGCACCCGCACCCGCCGCCCCTTCCACGGCGCAGCCGGACCGGCGCCACCAGTGGTTGTCCGCGCTGGCCTTTGCCGCCGTGGCCCTGGTGGGCGTGCTGATCGTGCTGTACGCGTGGCGGCTGCCGCCGTTCACCAGTCCCATCGTGACGACGGAAAACGCCACCGTGCGCGGGCAGGTGACCATCATCGGCACGCAGTTGTCCGGTTATGTGGTGGAGGTGACGGTGCAGGATTTCATGGACGTCAAGGAAGGCCAGCTGCTGGTGCGCATCGATGACCGCATCTACCAGCAGCGCTACGAGCAGGCGCAGGCCCAGCTGGCCGCGCAGCAGGCGGCGCTGTCGAACTGGGCGCAGCAAAAGGCCAGCGCGCAGGCGGGCATTTCCGTCAGCGAGGCCGTGATGGCGAATGCGGAAGCGCAGGCGCGCAAGGCCAGCGCCGACCTCAATCGGGTGGAGCAGCTGGTGGCCGACGGTTCATTGTCGCAGCGCGAACACGACCAGTCGCGCGCCACGCAGGCGCAGATGGCGGCAGCGCTGGCGCAGGCGCGCGCCAATCTCGACATCGCCCAGCAAAGCGTGCATAGCGTGGTGGTCAACAAGCAGGCGCTGGAAGCGGCCGTGGCGAATGCGCAGGCGGCCGTCAAGGCGGCGAAAATCGACCTCGATAACACGCGCATCGTGGCGCCGTCCGATGGCCAGCTGGGTCAGGTGACGGTGCGCCAGGGCGCCTACGTGAATTCGGGCGCGCAGCTGATGGCGCTGGTGCCGCGCCAGATGTGGGTGATCGCCAATTTCAAGGAAACGCAGATGAATGGCGTGCAGGAAGGGCAGAGCGCCACCTTCCACGTCGACGCGCTCGACGGCGCCGTGCTGACGGGGCAGGTCGAGCGCATCTCGCCAGCCACCGGCTCCGAGTTTTCCGTGCTGCCGGCCGATAACGCGACGGGCAACTACCTCAAAATCGCCCAGCGCATTCCCGTGCGCATCCGCATCGATGCGGGGCAGGCAAATGCGCGCCGTCTCGTGCCGGGCATGTCGGTGGTGGTCAGCGTCGACACGTCGGCCATGCTGAACGACTCGGCGGAGAATCCCGCGCCGCCGCCTGCAACGAAGAAGGCCAAGCCATGAAGCGCCGTTTCCTGCTGATGGCTGGCGCGCTGGCGCTGGCCGGCTGCGCCGCCAACGCGCCGCCGCAGCCCGCATCGGCACTGCAGCTGCCATCCGGCTGGCGTGCGCAAGCCATCGGCGCACCGGCGGCGACCGAGGCCCATGTCGAGCAGCTGTGGTGGCAGGCCTTCGGTGATCCGGTCTTGAGCGACCTGGTGGGCGAGGCGCTGGCGCGCAATGGCGACTTGCGCGTGGCGCGCGCCCGCGTGCAGGAGTACCGCGCGCGCCTGGCGCAGGCCGACGCGAACCGCGCGCCCAACCTGGCCTTCGACGGTTCGCCCACGCGCACGCGCACCCTGGCGTCCAGCGGCAAGCCGTATGTGACGAACGTCTTTCAGGCGGAACTGCAGGCCAGTTATGAAATCGACGTGTGGGGCCGGCTGGCCAGTCTGAGCGATGCGGCCGGCGAGAGCTACCGCGCCGAACAGGCCAGCCTCGATGCGGCGGCCCTGTCGATCGCCGCCAGCGTGGCGACGAGCTACCTGAATCTGCGGGGACTCGACGCGCAGCTGGCGCTGACGCAATCGACCTTGCAGCTGCGCGAACAGTCGCGCGAGCTGGCGCGCAAGCAGTTCGAGGTGGGCTACAGCTCGCGCCTGGAATGGCTGCAGGCGCAATCGGAATACCATGCGGCGGCCGAACAGGTGCCGCAGCTGCAACGGCAGATATTCGAACAGGAAAACGCGCTGGCCATCCTCGTCGGCGGCAATCCCGGCCCCATCGCGCGCGGCTTGCCGCTGGCCGAGCTGGCGGCGCCCGGCGTGCCGGCCGGCCTGCCATCCGAATTGCTGCGCCGGCGGCCCGATATCGCGCGCGCGGAACACAACCTGGCGGCCGCCAGCGCCAGCCTGGCCGCCACGCGCGACCAGCTGCTGCCCTCGTTCAAGCTGACGGCCGTCGGCGGCGGGCAAGCCACGACCTTGACCGATTTCCTGCATGCGCCGACGGCCTTGTGGCGCCTGACGGCCTTGGCGGCCGGCCCGCTGTTCGATGGCGGCCGGGTGCAGGCGCAGACGGATGCGGCTGGCGCGCAGCGCGACCAGCTCGTGTACGCGTATGAAAACGTGGTGCGCAATGCTTTCGCCGAAACGGAGAACAGCCTGGGCGCCATCTACCGGCTGCGGCAGCAAGCCGTGGAAAACGATGCGCGCCGCGCGACGGCGGCGGACACCCTGCGCATCGCGCACAACCGCTACCGCAATGGCTATGCCTCGTACCTGGAAGAACTCGACGCCCAGCGCACCCTGTACAGCGCCGATGTGGGCCTTCTGCAGCTGAAGACGCGCATTCTCGTCGCTTCCGTCGACCTGTACCGCGCCATGGGCGGCGGCTGGTCGGCCAAGACGCAATAGGCGCGTCTGCACGGCGCGGCCAGTGTAATATTCTGAGCAGGGAAAGCGGCGGCATGGTGTCGGCTGCTCCCATCACGAACGAGGTCGCAGCATGACGATTTTTGGCATAGGCATCCACATCCTGATCGCGGTATTTTTTGCGATCCACGTGGTGCGCAACGGGCAGCAGCTGTACTGGCTGCTCATTTTATTCATGTTCCCGCTGCTGGGCAGCGTGGTGTATTTCTTCGCCATCTACCTGCCCAATTCGCGCCTGCCGCAAGGCGCGCGCAAGGTCGCGTCGGTGGCTGTGCAGGTGCTCGATCCGAACCGCGAATTGCGCGAGGCGAAAGCGGCCTTCGAGTACACGCCGACGGCGCAAAACCAGATGCGCCTGGCCAGCGCGCAGCTGGAAGCGGGCGATGCGCAGGAAGCGGCATCGACGTACGAAGCCTGCCTGCAGGGAGCGTTTGCATCGGATCTGGAAATTCGCCTCGGCGCGGCGCGCGCCTACCTGGAATGCGAACGGGGCGCCGAAGCGCTGACGCACCTGGAATTCATCCACCGCACGGATATCCAATTTCGTCCCGAGATGGTGTCGCTGCTGACGGCGCGCGCGCTGGCGCAAAGCGGGCGCCAGGTGGAAGCGAAGGCGGAATTCGATGACGCGCTGACGCGCTACAACAGCTTCGAGTGCCGAGCCGAGTGCGCGATCTGGGCGCTGCAGCAGGGCGACAAGGTATTGTCGGACCGCCTGCTGCTCGATATCGACAGCGCCATGGCTCGCTGGAGCAGCCATACGCGTGCCATGTATGCGCCGCTGCTGGTGCGCCTGGAGAAGGCGCGCAGGTAGCTGGCTTGCGTGGGGTCAGACCCGGCGGGTCTGACCCGATTAGACGCCAGGCACCGGGTTCTTTCCCTCGACCAGTTTGTATCCCTTGCCATCGAAGCCATAGCGCGCGTGGCCGTTCAGGGGCGTGGCGATGCGCGGCGGGTCTTCGTCCGGCTTGACCGTGACGCCGGGTTTGATCTTTTCGGAGGCGCCCTTGAAATCGATCAGCAAGTCGTCGTAGGCGCCGCCATTGCGCGCCTGCGCGAAGCGCCAGTTCCCCTTGACCATCCAGCACTCGTCCATCTCAGGCCCGCAGGCGCCCATATTGTCCGAGTACAGGTCGATGCCGCCATCGAGTGCGGTGACCTTGCCGTCGCCGATTTCAAACAGGGCCAGTTGCGTGATGGTGTAACCCTGGCCCGTATAGCCATGGCGGATCGCCAGTCCCGGCTTGTCCGCGCCCAGCATGACCCAGTGGACTTCGCCGAGCTGCCCCGACGATCCGAGGCCGGCGATGTTTTCCAGGCGTTTCACAACTTGCCACTGGCCGTCTTCCGGCTGGCCCTTGGGCGCCAGGAAAAACACGTTCAACAGTCCGGGCGAGGCATGCGCCGATTCGGCCGTTCCTTCCGTGTTGGCCGTTTCCGCATTCGCCACCAGGATGGCGCGGCCATCGGGCAGCAGCTTGTGGCTGACGGCGCTGACCACGTAACTGAGTTTGTCGACGTGGTTATCGGGATCGGACAGGTCGGCCAGCGCATCGTCGCTGTCGCTGCGGTAGTCCTTGCCGAAGACGGCGCGCATCATGCCCACCTCGCGCTCGCGCGCCTGCGGCGTGTTCATCGCTTCCGTCCTGGGGGCGGTGGCGGCCGGTGGCGGCACGTGTTCGGCCGATGCGGTGTCTGCTGCGGCAGCGGCAGCGGGGACTTCGGTGACCACGTCAGCTGCCAGGTCGGCGCTGGCGGGGGCGGTCTTGTCCGAGCAGGCGCCGAGCAGCGCGGATGCCATCAGCAGGACGAGCGGGGTACGGTAATTCATAGGCAGGGCAGATTGCGTTCATGGAGAATGGGCGCAGTATGCCAGATAGATGGCAGCGAGGGAGCGCGGCCTGGCGGCCGATCCCTCGCTTCCTTGCCCGCAGGGGGCGATTTTGCAAACAATGGCGGCGCTTATTTTTCCAGCGCCACCTTGTCATCGCGCCGCGGCGGCGCCTTCTGGCGGCGCAGTTTCGCCATGCCGCGCTTGAGCAGGTGCTCCAGGTCGTCGATGTAGGTGAACACGGCCGGCACCACCAGCAGGCTCAATAGGGTCGACGTGATCAGGCCGCCGATGACGGTGATGGCCATCGGCGAACGGAAGCTGGGGTCGGCGCCCCAGCCCAGCGCCAGCGGCATCATGCCGGCGCCCATGGCGATCGTCGTCATCAGGATGGGACGGCTGCGCTTGTGGCAAGCGTCGACCAGCGCGTCGAAGCGGTTCATGCCCGCCTGGCGTGCCAGGATCGCATAGTCGACCAGCAGGATCGAGTTCTTGGTGACGATCCCCATCAGCATGATCAGGCCGATCATCGACGGCATCGACAGGGCGCTGCCCGTGATCAAGAGCGCCACGAAGGCGCCGCCGATCGACAGCGGCAGCGCCGCCAGGATGGTCACCGGCTGCATGAAGTCCTTGAACAGCAGCACCAGCACGCAGTAGATGCACAGCACGCCGATCAGCATGGCCAGGCCGAAGCTGGCGAACAGCGAGGCCATCTCCTGCGCGTCGCCCAGTTCGGCGATCTTCACGGACGGCGGCAGATTCTTCATCGACGGCAGCGCGCGCGCTTCCACGTTCAATTCACCGAGGGTGCGCGAACCGAGTTCCACGTCCAAGGTGACGTTGCGGCTGCGGTTCAATCGGTCGATCTGCGCCGGGCCGCTTTCCATCGTCACCGTGGCCACGTTCGCCAGGCGCACGGGACCATTCTTGCCGGGCACGGTCAGGCGCTCGATGGCGGCCAGGTCGGCGCGCACGCTGTTGGGCAGCTTGACGCGGATCGGCACTTGCCGCTCGGGCAGGTTCATTTTCGTCAGGTCCGTGTCGTAGTCGCCGGCCGTGGCCACGCGCACGGTTTCGCCGATGGCTGCCGCCGTCACGCCCAGGTCGGCCGCCTTGGCGAAATCAGGCCGCACGATGATTTCCGGGCGCACCAGCGAGGCGCTGGAATTGACGTTGCCGATGCCTTTCAGGCCGCGCAGCTCGCGCTCGACCTTTTGCGCCGCCGCCATCAAAGCCACCGGGTCTTCCGAACGCAGCACCAGCTGCATCTTGACCCCCGTGTCGGGCGGGCCCACCGTGAAGCGGGCGCCGGGGATGGTATCGAGCTTGTTGCGCAGCTGGGTTTCCAGGTCCGCCATCGATTCCTTGCGCTCCGTGCGGTGCACGGTGGTCAGGGTCAGCACGGCGCGGCGCGCCTCGGCTGCCGCGCCGGGGGCGAAGGCGTCGCCGCTGGAACCGCCGCCAATTGAACTGAAGACGCCCTGGACACCCGGCGTGCGCATGGCCGCATCGCGCGCCAGGGCTGCCACGGCCTGCGTTTCGCCCAGGGTGGAGCCGGGCGGCAGTTCCAGGTTGATCTGCGTCTGTGCGCGGTCGGCGGCCGGCACGAAGCCGGTCGGCAGCAGCGGCACGAGCGCGATGGCGCCAACGAAGAACAGCGCAGCGGCGATGGCCGTGATGCCGCGATGGTTCAGGCACCAGCGCATGACCGTCAGATAGCGCGTCATCAGCCAGCCATCCTGCTCTTCCTTGTGCGGCAGCGGTTTCAAGATGTAGGCGGCCATCATTGGCGTGAGCAACCGCGCCACCACCAGGGACGCCAGCACGGCCAGCACGGCCGTCCAGCCGAACTGCTTGAAGAACAGGCCGGGAATGCCGCTCATGAAGGCCGTCGGCAGGAACACGGCCACCAGCGCGAACGTGGTGGCGATGACCGCCATGCCGATTTCGTCGGCCGCTTCCATGGCTGCTTCCATCGGCGACTTGCCCATGCGCAGATGGCGCTCGATGTTTTCGATTTCCACGATGGCGTCGTCGACCAGCACGCCGACGACGAGGGCCAGCGACAGCAGGGTGACGGTATTGAGCGTGTAGCCGAACCAGTAGATGCCGAGGAAAGCGGGCATCACGGACAGGGGCAGGGCGGCGGCGGCCACCAGGGTGGCGCGCCAGTCGCGCAGGAACCACCACACCACCAGCACGGCCAGCAGCGCACCTTCATATAGCAGCTCCATCGAGCCGTCGAAGTTTTCCTCGACGGGGAAGGCATTGTCGATCGACTGCTGCAGCACTACGTTCGGGTTTTCTTTCTGCAGGTCGGCGATGGCGTCGCGCGCGCCCTTGGCGACGGCCACTTCGCTGGCGCCCTTGGTGCGGAATACTTCAAAGGCGACGACCGTCTTGCCATCCTGCTCGGCCAGCGCGCGCGGTTCAGCGATGGTGTCGCGCACGGTGGCGACCTGGTCCAGGCGCACATGGCGCCCGTCCGGCAGCGGCACTTCCACGCGCGACAGTTCATCGGCCGTCTTGACGGTGGCGATGGTGCGCACCGACTGTTCGGCGCCGCTGATGTCGCCCCTGCCGCCAGGCGCTTCACGCTGCACCAGGCGCAGCTGGCGCGACACGTCGAGGGCCGACACCTTCAATGCGGCCATGCGCGCCTCGTCGAGTTCCACCTGGATCTCGCGGTAGACGCCGCCGACACGGGTGACGGCGCCCACGCCGGGCACGGTCAAGAGGCGCTTGGCCACCGTGTTGTCGACGAACCAGGACAGGTCGGGCGCATCGAGCGGATTATCGACACCGGACTTCGCCGTGGCGATGAAAGTCAGCACGACCCGTCCGGCCGTGGAAGCCTTGGTGACGGTGGGGTCGCGCAGCTCGGCCGGCATGTCCGCTTTCACGCGGGCGACGGCGTCGCGCACATCGTTGACGGCTTCGGCGATCTGCTTTTCCAGGATGAATTCGACGGTCACCGTGACGACGCCATCGAGCACCTTGGTGTAGATGTTTTTCACGCCTTGCAAGGTGGCGACGGAGTCTTCGATCTTGCGCGCCACTTCCGTTTCCAGCTGGGCCGGCGCGGCGCCGGGCAGCACCGCGCTGACGGTGACGATGGGCAGTTCGATGTCGGGGAAATCCTGCACCGGATTGGCCTTGTAGGCCAGCAGACCGGCCAGGGTCAGCAGCACGAACAGCATGATGGCCGGGATCGGATTCTTGATCGAGAGGGAGGAAAAATTCATGGCCTCTCCTTATTTTTTCACTGCGGCCGGCTTGGCTGCTGCCGGTGCCTGTACATTCCGTACCAGATCGCCGTCATTGAGGAAGCCTGCGCCGCTGACGACAATCGTCGTGTCGGCCGTGATGCCGCCCAGGATTTCAATGCGGTCGCTCAGGCGCCGTCCTGCCTGCACCTTGATCTGGCTGACCCGCTGGTCGGCATTCAGGCGGAAGACATAACTGAAGCCGTCGCGCACGGCAATCGCCTGCTGCGGCACCGTCAGCGCGCCCGAGGTGCCGAGTTCGAATTCGCCGCTGGCGTACATGCCGGCCTTGAACGGCGCATTCGTGCCCGTGCTGGCCGGCAGGTCGACGTACACGAGGGCGGAACGCGTCTGCGGATCGACGGTGGGGGCGATCATGCGCACCTTGCCCGTCAAGACGCTGCCATTGGCCGCCTTCACTTGCGCCAGGGTGCCCGGTTTCAGATTCAGCAGCTCGGTGGCCGTCACTTCGGCGCGCCATTCGAGGCGGCCCTGGCGGATCATGCGGAACAGCTCCGTGCCGGCACCCACCACCGAACCCACGGTGGCCGAGCGCGAAGAGATGATGCCGCTGTCGGGCGCCACCACCTGCGTGTATTTCAGGCGCAGCTGCTGCGACGCCAGCTGCGCCTTGGCCGACGCGATGCGCGCATTGGCCGTCTGTTCGGCCGTCAGGTACTGGCTGATCTGCTGCGCGCTGATGGCGCCCGTGCTTTGCAGCGAGCGGGCGCGCTGCGCGTTGGCGGCCGCTTCCGCGGCATTCGCTTCCGTTTCCAGCACGGCGGCTTTTGCCTGCGCCACGTCGGCGTTCACCGTGTCGTTCGAGAACACGGCCAGCACCTGGCCCGCGCGCACGACGTCGC
Source organism: Janthinobacterium sp. BJB401 (assembly GCF_013372745.1). NCBI lineage: Bacteria > Pseudomonadati > Pseudomonadota > Betaproteobacteria > Burkholderiales > Oxalobacteraceae > Janthinobacterium > Janthinobacterium sp. BJB401. The sequence continues at coordinate 18,333 of NZ_JABXFH010000004.1, forward strand.
CCACATTCACGCGCACGTCCGTCAGACGCAAGCCGTTCGATTCGCTGCCGATGACGGCTTCCTGCCAGGCGGCCACGTTGCCGTTGGCCTGCAGCTTGATGGGCAGGCTGGCCGTTTGCGGCTTGGCCGTGGTGACGGTGAGCGCCGGCTTTTGCGCCGCGTTTTTATCCTTGGCGTCGTCGGCCGCGGTGGAGGAAGGGGAGTACAGGGCCACGCCGGCGCCCAGCATCACGCAAAGGGCGGCAAGGGCGAGCGCCATCGGTTTCAAGGTCAGTTTTTTCATGTTGTGTATCCGTCAGGGGGCGTTGTTGGCGATGGCGCTGCTGCTCCAGCCGCCGCCGGCGGCGCGGTACAGCGCCACCCAGGCGGCGCTGCGTTCGCGCTCGAGATTGACCACCGTGTTTTCGGCGGCCAGGCGCGTGCGGCGCGCGTCTTCCAGTTCGATCAGGCTGGCCAGGCCATTCTTGTAGCGGTCCTCGGTGGCGACGAATGACACGCGGTAGCCTTCCAGGGCCGTTTTCGCATGGCTGCTGCGCTCGTCCGTGCTGGCCAGGTTGACCAGTGCCTCTTCCACTTCGCGCACGGCCTGGCGCACGCCGGCGCGGTATTTCACCACGGCTTCGTCGTAGCGCGCCGTGGCCGCGTCGATCTGCGCCCGGCGGGTGCCGCCGTCGAAGATGGGCAGGCTGACGGCCAGCGGGCCGATGCTCCAGGTGCTGGCCGTGATGCTGGTGCCGCCGGCGCGGATATTGCCCTTGCCGATGGAGCCGGCAAGGCTCAGGCGCGGGTAGCGCTGCGCCTGCGCGCCGCGCACTTCGAAGCTGGCGGCCGCCACTTCGCGTTCGGCGCTGTAGATGTCGGGCCGCTGGCCCAGGGTTTGCGCCGGCAGTTCCGCAATCGCCACGGGCGAAGGCAGGATGGCGGGGCTGGCCGCCAGCTTCTCGCGCAGCGATGCTTCCGGCATGGCCGACAAGGCCACCAGCGCCTTGACATTCACGTCGCAGGCGGCCCGTTGTTCGATGGCTCGGCTGGCGCCTTCGGCCGCGCTGGCGCGGGCCAGGGCGGCGTTGGCGGGCGGCTGGAAGCCGGCGCCGGCGCTCAGTTCCGTCAGGCGCGCCGAGTCGCGGCGCGAGACGGCGTCCTGTTCGGACACGGCCTGCAATTGCTGGCAGGTGCGCAAGGCGTAGTACTGGTTCGCCACTTCGGCGGCCACCGAGACGCGCGCTTCATGCCAGAGCGCGCGGGCGCTGTCGTAGCGCTCCTGCGCCGCGTCGCGCGTGGCGCGGTTGGCGCCGAAGACGTCGATTTCCCACGATGCCTGCAAGGCTGCCTGCGAGGTGGTGCCGCCCGGTTGCGCCGATTGCTGGCTGGTGCGCACCACGCTGCCCGTCGCGTCCAAGGTGGGCGCCAGCGCGGCGCCGCTGGCGATGCGGTCCGCGCGCGCCTGCACGATGCGCGTGCCAGCGGCGGCGATGGTCGGGCTGACCTGTTGCGCATCGCTGATCAATTCCACCAGCAGGCTGTCGCCCTGGCCCTGCCACCAGCTGGCCAGGTCCGTCAGCTTGCCGTTGTGCGGCAGCGGCGCCTGCCACTGCGCGGGCGCGCTGGCGGCCACCGCTGCGGGTGGCCCCTGCAGGGCGCAGCCGCCCAGCGCCAGCACGACGCTGGCGGCGAGGACGCGTTGAACGGTGCATCGAATAGTCGTCATGCTGGTCCTTCTGCTTGTCGTTGAGGTGTAGAGAGTGAGGGAGGCATGGCCAGGTGCCGGCGCTCCACGTCGGCCATGGCCAGCGCGTAGTCGGTCAGGCGCGCCAGCCAGGTGTCGATGGCCTGCGGCGATTCCAGCAATTGCGGGCGCAAGGTTTGCAGCACCTCGGTGCCGACCATGTGCTGCAGGGCCAGCGAGGCGATGGAAAACGCCAGCCGGTGCATGTCGTCGCTGTTGTCGGGGGCGCCCAGGTGGCGCGCCAGCACGCGCGTGAGCGCTTCATGTTCGGGACGGATGTTCTGGTCGATCTCGCGCGCCCACAGGCCCGTCGGTTCGAGCATTTCGCGGCACCACAGACGCATGCAGTCGCGCGCGATGTCGCCCTGCTGCATGGGGGCGAGCAGTTGCGCATAGAAGCCTTCCAGGCTTTGGCGCAGGGTGAAATGCGGCTGGTCGAACAGGGCGATATTGTCTTGCGGGTCGGCTGACTGCTGCGCAAAGGCGGCGCGGTACAGGCCCGCCTTGTCGCCAAAATAATAGCTGATGGCCGCTGCGTTGGTGCCGGCCGCCTGCGCCAGTTCACGCGTGGAGGTCTTGGCGTAGCCCTGTTCGGCGAACAGGCGGATGGCGCTATGCAGCAGCCGCTCGCGCGACTGCTCGCCGTCGGAACGGGGCTTGCGCCCGTCGTCGGCGTGGGAAGTGGGGATGGCGGTTTTTTCAATCATGCCGGAGATTTAATCATATATCTCAAACGATTGATATAACTAAGCCGCTTGATTTAGTTAAGAAAGGATGAAGATAATGAAAAACGCAGGCAAAAAAAAGCCCGCGGTTGTATTCGCGGGCTGAATCCAATGTTCGGAGAACGAATTGGAGGAGACAGTTCTACTATAGCGCTGAAAATGGTGCAGTGCAATACCGTAGAACTACTGTATCGGTGCCTTTTCGATGGCAAAAAGCCGGTATTCCATGCTGCGGCGCACAGAAGCTCAGTCCTTGCTGCGCAGGGCCAGTGTAAACGTGCTGCCGGAGCCGTAGTCGCTGTTGAAGAACAGGGCGCCGCCGATGGCGTTGGCCAGGTTCTGGCACAGGTACAGGCCCAATCCCGCGCCTTCCACGTGGCGCGTGGAGGTGGAATCGAGCTGCGAGAAAGCCTGGAACAGCTTTGCCTGGTCTTCTTCCTTGATGCCGGCGCCGCTGTCGGCGATGCTCATTTCCGTCACCTGCACGCCGTCCTCGTCGCGCTGGGACAGGCTGATGCGCACCGTGCCCTGTTCCGTGAACTTGATGGCGTTGTTGAGCAGGTTGATGAGGATTTGCGTCAGCGCGCGGCGGTCCGTGTCGATGATGGCGGGAGATTGGCCCGGCTCGCCCAGTTCGAGTTCCAGCGCCAGGCCTTTTTGCTGGGCCAGGGGGCGCAGGGTGTCTGCCACGTCGGCCATCAGCTCCTGGCAGTGCACGGGTTCGATCGACAGGGTCAGCTTGCCCGCTTCGATTTTGGCCACGTCCAGGATGTCGTTGATCAGCGAGAGCAAATGGCGCGCGCTGGCGCGGATGGTATTGAGCTGCTTGTCTTGGTCGGACGTCAGGGGGCCGGGCAGTTTCATCAGCAGCGCGCCCGTAAACCCGATGATGGCGTTGAGCGGCGTGCGCAGTTCATGCGACATGTTGGCGATGAAGGCCGACTTCATGCGGCTCGCTTCGGCCAGCTCCAGATTTTTCAGGGCGATTTCGCGGTTGATGGTCTCCAGTTCGGCCGCATGGTGCGCCAGGCGCATGTTCAGCTCGATCACCTGGCGTTCGCGCGCCTGCAGTTCACCGTTGACCTGCACCGCCTGTTCATAGGTCGAGATCAGCAGGTCGAGGATTTGCTGGCGTTCCGCATTGATGAAATGCTTCTGGTCGCCCAGGTACAGGGCGATGCCGATTTCCACATTCTGGTTCTTGCGCAGCTTCTGGTTCATCAGCATGTGGCTGATGCGGTTGAGCAGGTAGTCTTCCGCGTAGGGCTTGCGGATGAAATTGTCGGCGCCGCACTCGATGCCGCGGATGATGTCCTTCGGATCGTTGAGCGAGGTGACGAGGATCACGGGGATGTCGCGCAGGGTCGGATCGGACTTGATGGCGCGGCACAGGTCGTAGCCATTCATTTCAGGCATGACGATATCGGACAGCACCAGGTGCGGCTTGCGCTCGCGGATGGCGGCCAGGGCCAGCTGGCCATTCGCCGCCACGCGCGCGTTGTAGTGCAGTGACTGGATCAGGCGGCGCAAGCGCTCCGCCTGGGTCGGGCTATCCTCGACGATCAGGATCTCGATTTCGTCAGGCTTGATTTGGTTGTTGGAGTCCACAGACCTCTCCTAGGATTTCAGTGTGGTGATGCTGGGCGCCGTGAGCGCGCAATATCGACATCGTATGACTATATCGGATTTAGGTCTGCAAAAGTAACTTCCAAGTAACTATTTTGGCCACAGGGAATGCTGTGGCCGCTTGTCAGTTTTCGCCCTGGAACTGGCCTGCGCGATAGGTCAGCACGAGCGTATCGCGGTGTCCGTGGTCGCCGACGGGCTGGATCGGCGTCGATTCATGGATCACGGCAGCGTCATCGAGCAGCAGCAGCGACCACGGTTCGGTCAGGGTAAAGCGCTTGCCGTTGGGGCCGTCCGCTTCGAAGATGCGCGTCTCGCCGCCCTTGACCTGTTCGCGTCCGATCAGCAGCACGGCGACGAAATCGACGCCGTCGCGGTGCGCGCCTTCCGGCGTGGGCCGGCCGATGCCATCGGTCGTATCGATGCGGAACTGGTGCGCCTCGATGAACCAGGGCTGGCTGCCCTTGACCTGCGAGCAGGCGTCGCCCAGCGCGCGGATCAGCTGCTGCCAGGCCGCTTGCGCGACGATAGCCGCTTCGACCGGTTCGAACAGGCGGTGCATGCCGCCGTGCAGGGCGTTGTATTCCACCGGTTGCCAGTGCGGACGGTGCGCCGTCTGCGTCAGACGCTCGCCGTCCTGCACGAAGCACGAGTGGCGCCGGCGGCGATAGCGGCCGCCATCCTTCAGGTAATTGTCCAGCGCCAGGGTATCCCAGCTTGGTTCCAGCGCGCGCAGCGCGGCCAGCGGACAGCCGGCCAGCGCGGCCACGTCCTGCGGACGCAGGACGGCATAGCCGTCATCGCGCAAGGCTTCCTTGACGTGGGACGGGTCGGTAAAGATCGGTGCGGAAGTGCTCATGGCGGTGCGGCCGCAACGCGGCCTGTCTCAGTTTATCCAGCCTGGCATTCTACGACTTCGCGGCGTTTCCTGTGCGGTGCGACAGGAATTATTCTTGTTGCGTTAAAAATTCTTTACCAGGGTCAGGCGCAGCGAGCGCGATTCCACCGGATGGAAGTGGATATCGTCGACGGGCTGCGCCTCGCCGGGCAGGCGCGAGGCATAGTAATAGTCGATGGCCGAGTCGCGCCGGTTGGCCAGGTTGTAGCCTTCCAGTTCCACGCGCAAGGTTTTGTCGATCCGGTAGGCGATACGCCCGTTCAAGCCCACGCTGGCCGACGAGCGCACGCTGTTGTCTTCCACCAGCGGGCGCGGGCCGAAGTAGCGCAGGCGCAAGGAACCCGACCACGGCCCCGATGGCGTCACCGTCATGGCCAGCTGGGCCACGCCTTCGATGGCGCCGGGGATGAAGTCGCCCGCCGGATCGCTGCCGCGCGAACGCGCGCGCGCATACGCGAGGTCCAGGTCCAGCGACATCCAGCTGGCCGCCTTGTAGTAGCTGGAAAACTCGATGCCGTAGCGGCGGCTGGGGCGGCCCGCCTCGGTGGCGCCGGCGTCGCCGATGAACAGCAGTTCGGAATCGAAGTCCAGGCGGTACAGCGACAGCGACGTTTGCAGGCCGGCGATGGCGGCGCTGCGCAAGCCCAGTTCCAGTCCGCGCGAACGCACCAGGGGCGTGACCTTGTCGGCCGCTTCGCCCGATTTCGGATCGACCGTGATCGTCGTGCCGCGCGCGTCGTTGCTGTGAAAGCCATTGCCGATGTTGAGATACGCTTCCGTATCGCGCCACGGTCCGGCGATCACGCTCAGGCTGGGGCTGAACAAATGGTCGCTGGCCTTGCCCGAATTGGCGGCCCGGTCGCTGCGCACGTCGAAGCGGTAGGCGTCCGCGCGCAGGCCGGCCACGGTGCGCAGCCAGCGCGACCAGCGCGTGCTGTTTTCGGCATACACGCCGAGGCTCGATTCGACGATATGGTCTTGCCGCGTGGTCGACAGGATTTGCCGCTGCCGCGTGTTGTACAGGCCATTGTGGATATTGTCGTTCTGTAGCTGCAGGCCGATGGTGGTGTCGCTGCTGCCCCTGTCCGTGTGGCGATGCCAGGTGTGGCTGGCGTTGACGCCGGACGTCACGCGCCGGTCGGGCTGGGCGAACTGGTCGCCGTTATCGGGATCGTCCATCGCATACGTAAAATTCGAGAACAGGGCCAGGCGGTTGGCGATCACATACGCGCTGACCCTGGACGACATGTCGTCCGTAGTCTGGCGCCAGGCGCCCGACAGGCTGTAGCGCTGCGCCTTGCCGCCGTCGCTGGCATCGATGGCGTCGAAGCGGCCCAGGGTGCCGTCCTGCACGGCGCGCAGCGCAATCTGGTCGGTGGCATTCCAGTTGGCGTCATACGCCATCGCCGTGACATTGAAGCCGTTGTTGGCATAGCCTTCGCTGTAGCGCAGCACGCCATTGAGCTTGCGGTAGCGGTCCGGCTGCGTGAAGGGGCCATCGTTATGCTGCGCTTCGAGCGCATACAGCAGGCTGCCGTCGCCCGCATCGTTGGAATCGGCCAGCAGGGCGCGGCGAAAGCCGTTTTGTCCGATGCCCGCGCTGGCGACGCCCTGCGTCAGGCGGTTCGCATAGACGACGGACGCCGCGCCGGCCGAGGAAAAATCGCCTTGCGCGGCCGAATACGGCCCCTTCCTGTAATCGAGGCGCATGGCCAGTTCGGGGATCAAAAAGTTCAGGTCCGTCCAGCCCTGGCCGTGGCCATGGCTGCGCTGGTTGACGGGCATCTCGTCGACGGTGGTGCGCAAGTCCGTGCCGTGATCGAGGTTGAAGCCGCGCAGGTAGAACTGGTTGGCCTTGCCCTCGCCGCTATGCTGGCTGGCGATCAGCCCCGGCACGGCTTCGAGCAATTCGCCGGGCCGGTAGCTGGTGCGTGCGTCGAGCTGCTGTTGCGTGACGCTGCCCGCGTTGGCCGAATCGGCCACGCCTAGCTGGTTCAGACGCGAACCGTCGACCAGCACGCGCTGGAAGATGTCGTCGGCATGGGCGGCGGTGGCGGAAAACAGGGCGGCGAGGAGGAGGGAAAGAGTGCGTGGCGTCATGGTGTAATGGGGCTTAACGGATCGGCAGTTCCGTGTTCTGGCGGTCGAAAATCAGCGTCTGGATGCTGCCGCTGTCCTGCACGTTGAGGGTATTGCGCTGGCTGGGCAGGAAGTCGATCAGCAGCTGGTTGTGGATGCGCGTGGCGGGGGCCAGGCGTGTGCGTTCGAGCTCCTGGAAGATCACCACATTGTCGGCATTGACCTTCATGCCGACCCAGGTCAGGCGCAATCGCTTGCCATCCGGCGCCACCAGGTAAAACTGTTTTTCGACATAGCGGCGCAGCGCCGCTTCGCTGTCTTCCTGGCCCAGGTCGAACTGGCGCTGGTACAGGTTCGTCAGCAGCGCCTCGACGTCGTGGCCCGTGTAGGTGTGCACCACTTCCGTGCTGCCGCTGGCCGCGTTGTAGCTGATGTCGGCGATGCCCATGTGGAAGTTGTGGGCGCCAGCGGCCATGCTGGCGCAGGCCAGCAAGGCGCAAGCCAGCGCGCGCCAGCGCTTCATGCCTCGTCGCCCTTGGCCGAGCCGCCATTCTTGCCTTTCAGCGGCGTATTAAAATCGCGCATCAGGTTATCCTTGGGCGACTTCTCGCTCTTGAACAGCTCCAGGCGCGATGGCGTGATCTTGCGCGGCCAGCTGTTGTTGCTGGTGTCGATGTCGGCCGTTTCCCAGTACGGGTCCTGCACCAGCCCCACCATCGGCTCATCCGTGATGACGACCTTGGTGATTTTCTTCGGCGAATAGCGCCACACTTCGGCCGGCACGCGCTCGACGTACTTCTTGCCGCTTTTCAGTTCGATTTCGAGGATCAGGGGCATGACCATGCCGCCCACGTTCGACAGGTCGACCAGGTACAAATGCTTGCCCTGTTTCAGCAAGTCCTTTTCCCACGGCTCCAGGTTGGCCAGCGCTTCGGCGTAGGTGTTGCGGTCCTTGTTGGTCACCGTGAAATCGTCGTGCTGGTTGTAGAAATCCTTCAGTTCCGGATGTGCATCGACCCGGCGCGGCATGCCCTTGTTGGCGCGGCTCGTGACGGATTCCGGCTGGGCCTCCTTTTGCGCTTTTTTCCACGCTTTTTCCGTGGCCGGATCTTTCGAGCTCACGCCGTATTCGCTGATGCCGTCGATGCTGATGTCGACCGGGTCGGTCGTATAGAACCAGCCGCGCCAGAACCAGTCGAGGTCCGTGCCGGAGGCGTCTTCCATGGTGCGGAAAAAGTCGGCCGGCGTGGGGCGCTTGAACTTCCAGCGCTGCGCATATTCCTTGAACGCGTAGTCGAACAGTTCGCGCCCGAGGATGGTCTCGCGCAGGATGTTCAGGCCCGCCGCCGGCTTGGCGTAGGCATTGTTACCGAACTGCAGCAAGGACTCGGAATTGGTCATGATCGGTACCTGGTCGCGCGAACGCATGTAGTCGACGATCTCGCGTGGCTCGCCGCGCGAGGCCGGGTAGTTTTCTTCCCACGCCTGCTGCGCCAGGTATTGCACGAAGGTGTTGAGGCCTTCGTCCATCCACGTCCACTGGCGCTCGTCCGAGTTGATGATCATCGGGTAGTAGTTGTGGCCCACCTCGTGGATGATCACGCCGATCAGGCCATACTTGGTGCGCTTCGAGTAGGTCAGCTCGCCCGTCTTTTTATCTTTGACGGGACGGGGGCCGTTGAACGAGATCATCGGATACTCCATGCCGCCCACGGGACCGTTGACGGAAATGGCCGTCGGGTACGGGTAGGCTATGCTGTACTTGTTGTACTGTTCTATCGTGTGCACGATGGCTTGCGTGCTGTATTTTTCCCACAGCGGATTGCCCTCTTTCGGATAGTAGGACATGGCCATCACATCGCTGCCGCCCTTCTTGTAGCCCTGCGCATCCCAGATGAACTTGCGGCTCGAGGCCCAGGCGAAGTCGCGCACGTTGGCCGCCTTGAAATGCCACGTCTTTTGCGCGCGGCTCACTGTTTTCTCTGCCGCTTCCGCTTCCTTCTGCGTGACGATGACGACGGGCTTGTCGCTGCTGCGCGCTTTTTCCAGGCGCTCGCGCTGTGCGGACGACAGCACGTCCTGCGGGTTTTGCAGCTGGCCCGTGGAGGCGACGATATGGTCGGCGGGCACCGTCAGCTGCACATCGTAGTCGCCGAACTCCAGCGTGAATTCGCCGGAGCCGAGAAACTGCTTGTGCTGCCAGCCGGCCGCGTCGTAATAGGCCGCCATGCGCGGGAACCACTGCGCCACTTCGAACAGGGCGTTCTTGTCGTCGAAGACTTCATAGCCGGCGCGCCCGCCCAGCACCTTCTGTTCGTTGATGCGGTAATCCCAGTCGATCTGGAAGACGAAATCCTGGCCCGGTTTCAATGGCTGCGGCAAGTCGATGCGCATCATGGTGCGGTTCACAACATATTTCAACGGCTGGCCATCGGCGCCTTTCAAGGCGCGGATATTGAAGCCACCCTGGAAGTCGCCGCGCGCCAGGATGCCGCGCAAGCCTTCGAATTTCATGGTGTCTTCGCCCGCCGTCCTGGCCCACGCCTGGCGCGACGGTGCCGTGGCCATGCGGCGCGCGTCGGAATCGGGCTTGTAGATATTCTGGTCCAGCTGTACCCACAGGTAGCCGAGGGTGTCGGGCGACTGGTTATGGTAGGTGATGGTGCCGCTGCCGGCGATTTCGCGCTTGGCTTCATCGAGGGTGGCGCGGATCGTGTAGTCGGCGCGCTGCTGCCAGTAGGCGTGGCCAGGCGCGCCGGAGGCGGTGCGGTAGGTATTCGGGGTGGGCAACACTTCTTCGAGCTGGCGGAATTTGTCGTCGAATGGCTCGGCAGCGAAGGCCGACACGGTAAAGCAGAGAGCCAGCGAGGCTACGGAGCCGAAAGGTATGCGCATATTCACCCTGATGTTGTTGTAAGGAAATAGTGGCAACTATTCTATACGCAGGGTGAGGCCATCCATGTATCGATTTGTAATAAAGAAAGGTGGATTTTGCGCCAGCTTTTGCCTGGCGCCGTCGAGGCAATGCTTTACCTGATTTTGCTCGGGAAAGCGGGGCTTTTACTCACTTTTCATCAGGCTGTCGCGCAACTGGTTCAGCTGTTGTTTCATGTCCACAACCTGCTCCACGCTGCAGTGGCTGGCCGTCAGGATCGCTTCGGGCAGCAGGGCCGCTTCGTGGCGCAGCTGGTCGCCCTGCTGCGTGAGGGAAATGATGACCAGGCGCTCGTCGCTGGCGGCGCGCGTGCGCGTGAGCAAACCCGATTGCTCCATGCGCTTGAGCAAGGGCGTCAGGGTGGCCGAGTCGAGGAACAGGCGCTCGCCCACTTCCGACACCGTCAAGCCGTCGCGTTCCCACAGCACCATCATTACCAGGTATTGCGAATAGGTGAGGCCGAGCTTGCGCAGCAGCTTGCGGTACAGCTTGTTCATGGCAAGCGAGGTCGAGTACAGCGCAAAGCACAGCTGGCCGTCCAGGCGCGGCACCTGGTGCAAGGGATTGGGAGCGGTAGTGGTATCCATGGGCACAGTATATATAGTGCGCTACTTAGTTGCAAGCGACCTCAATGCTTCCAGCGCCTGTGCATCGAGCCTGAGCGCGCCCGCCGCGACGTTCTCGCGCAGATGCGCCACCGACGAGGTGCCGGGAATGACCAGCACATTCGGCGCGCGCTGCAGCAGCCAGGCCAGCGCCACCTGCATCGGCGTCGCTTGCATGGCGGCCGCCACCTGGTTCAGGGTGTCGGACTGCAACGGCGAGAAGCCACCGAGGGGAAAGAACGGCACATAGGCGATGCCTTGCGCGGCCAGGGTGTCGATCAGCGCATCGTCCGCGCGGTGCGCCAGGTTGTAGTGGTTCTGCACGCAGACGATGGGGCTGATGCGCTGTGCCTCGGCCACCTGGCCCGCATCGACATTGGACAGGCCGATATGGCGCACCAGGCCTTCGCGCTGCAGCTGCACCAATGTGTCCAGCGGTTCGGCAAGCGACGAGCCGTCCGGGCCGGCCATGCCCGGCGCGCGCAGGTTGACCACGTCGAGCACGTCCAGGCCCAGGTTGCGCAGGTTGTCGTGCACGGCGTTGCGCAATTGCTGTGGCGACGCGGCCGGCAGCCAGGACTGGTCGGCGCCGCGCACGAAGCCGATCTTGGTGACGATGGTCAAACCGTCGCGGTAGGGATGCAGCGCCTCGCGGATGATCTGGTTGGTGACGTGCGGGCCGTAAAAGTCCGAGGTGTCGATATGGTTGACGCCCAGTTCGATGGCTTCGCGCAGCACGGCGACGGCGGCGGCGCGGTCTTTCGGCGGCCCCCAGACGTGCGGGCCGGCCAGTTGCATGGCGCCGTAGCCGAGGCGGTTGAATCCGATGTCGCAATGGGCGGGCGTGAATTGGTCGCGGGCGGGGGAATACGTGTGCATGGCAGCTCCTGTGTGGTGGTCGAGTAAGGAGCCACCATCGTAAGGCTGATTGCGCTGTATGATAATCGGGTCAATCCGGCACAGGCTGTACTCATTTACGCACAATGAAAGCATTCCTCATGCATGCAGACAGCCCTTCCATGGCCGACCTGGCCGCCTTTGCCCTGGTGGCCCGGCACCGGGGTTTTCGCCAGGCCGCGCGCGCCAGCGGCCAGTCCGCGTCCGCCATGAGCGAGGCGCTGCGGCGGCTGGAGCAGCAACTGGGCATCCGCCTGCTGGAACGCACGACGCGCAGCGTCACGCCGACGGCGGCTGGTGCGCTGCTGCTGACGCGCTTGCGCCCGGCGCTTGAGGAAGTGAGCAGCGCGCTCGACGTGCTGAACGACTTGCGCGACAGCCCGCGCGGCACCTTGCGTCTGAACGTGCCGGTCAACGCGGCGCGCTTCTTCCTGCAGCCCATGGTCGACCAGTTCCTGCGCGCCTATCCCCAGATCAGGGTCGAGCTGGTGGTCGATAATAATTTTGTCGATGTCGTCGCCAGTGGCTGCGACGCGGGCATCCGTTATGGCGAGCGGCTGGAGCAGGACATGATCGCCATCCCGATCGGCCCGCGCACGCAGCGCTTCGCGGTGGCGGGCGCGCCGTCCTACCTGGCGCAGCGCGGCGTGCCCGTGCATCCGCGCGACCTGCTGCAGCACGCCTGCCTGCTGGGAAAATTCCTCAGTGGCGCGGTGCCACCATGGGAGTTCGAGCGGGATGGGCAAAAAGTGAGCGTGGAGCCGGACGGCCCCGTGATCGTCACGCCGACGGCGGCTGATTTTGCGGTCAGCATGGCCATCGCCGGCCATGGCCTCGTGTATCTGTTTGAAGAGTGGCTGCAGCCATATATCGATGCGGGCCAGCTGCAGCCCGTGCTGGAAGACTGGGCGATGCCCTTTCCCGGCCCGTTTTTATACTATGCGGGCCGGCGCCATCTGCCTGCGCCGCTGCGCACCTTCATCGATTTCGTGCAGGCCAATTTTGCGCAGCTTCCGTAGTTTCCTTACTCCGCCGGATAGCGTGCGCGCAGCAACTGCAGCATCGCGACATTCTGTTCCCACGCGTCGCTCACGGGCTGCTGCGTGTAAGGCAGGGTTTGCGTGTAGGGCGCGGGACCGAATTCCGGCGTGAACGTCATGCGCTCGGCGCCAGCCGCGCGGCGCAGGGCGACGATGGCGTCCCACCAGGCCAGGTGGACATCGAGCGCCGGTTTCGCTTCCGGCGCGCGGAAGTCGGCTACCTGCGGACCTTGCGCATGGCCCACGCGCGCATGCACGTGACGCACCAGCGGCAGCACTTGCGCCAAGGTCTGCGGCTGGTCTTCCAGCAAGGACTCGCAGGCGCAGCACCAGTGCGACAGGTCGGCCGTCAACGGCAGCTCGGGATACTGCTGCAGATACGGCAGCAGCAGCATCGGGTGGCCGGAAAAACGGCTGCGGTGGATTTCATGCACGATCGGCACGCCGTGCTTTGCCGAGATGGCGGCGGCCAGGTCGATCAGCTGCGCGTTCTGCGCCTGGCTGTAGTAATCCTTGCCCGTGTGCGTGTTGACCAGCACGGGGCGCGCCAGGCAGGCGTTGGCCAGCAGTTCCGCCAGGGCGGCATGGTGCAGCTCGAAGTCGCTGTGGAACACGGTTTCCCACTGCGCGGCGATCAGTTGCAGCCCTGCCTTGGCGATGCGATCCGTCCATTCCTCGCGCAGGGCCGCGTCCAGTGGCAGCGACATCTCGATGCCGTCGAAACCGGCCGCCAACACTTTGTCGATGAAGACGTCGGGCGGCAGCGCGTTATTGCCCCAGTGGGCGGCGAAAACCTCGATGCGCATCAGACGAAGCCCCGCACGGGGAAGGAGTCGTCGCGCTGTATCCAGTTGTGGGCCGCGTATTGCGTCTGGCCGTCGGTGGCGTGCAAGGTGTAGGCGTGGCGCGAGACGGGCGAGCGGTTCGGCGCGCTGTAATGGGGCAGCAAGCCGTGGAAGCAGACGAGGGCGCCCGCCTTGACTTCCAAGGGCACGGCCGTGCTGTCGTCGGGCCATGGCGTGGCGTCGAGTTTTTCCACGCGCACGGCGTCGCCGTTGCGGATGAAGCGTTCGCGCAGGGGGCCGCGGTGGCCGCCCGGTTCGGCCCACAGGCAGCCGTTGTCCAGGGTCGCGTCTTCCAGCGCGAACCAGAAGGTGGTCACGCTGATGGGCGTGGTCTCGAAATACGTGGCGTCCTGGTGCCAGCGCACTTCGCCGCCGATGCCGGGCTGCTTGAAGATGTACATCGATTGCCACACCTGCGCATCCGCCAGACCCAGGTCACGCGCCACTGCTGCCAGTTTCGGATCTGCCGAAAAGCTGCGGAAGACGGGATCCAGGTCATGCATGGCGTGGCCGATCTTGTTGATCGACAGGGATTTCGCCTGCTTCAATTGACCGTCCGGACCGAACGCTTCTTCTTCGAAGAAGCAGCGGATGGTGTTGTCGGAAGCGAGAAAATAATCGTTGGTGTTTTTTGCCTGGTCGCGCGTGGTGAAGATCGACTGGCTGACGCTGGGATCGAATTCGTTGACAATCTGCTCGGCGCGCGCGCGCAGGGCGGCGATGTCGTCCGCACCCTTGAAATCGGGCAGGATGATGTAGCCGTCACGTTGATACTGTTCTTGTTGTTCGATCGTTAGCATGGCGGCGGCTCCGGAAGGTCTATGGAAAGCGCCATTGTAGGATGGGCGAGGGCGGCAAACAATCGCCCAGCGGTTGACAGATTGTCGCCAAAGCGCAGACAATCTTTGACATGGATCAACTAAAAGCGATGGAAATCTTTGTCGAAGTGGCGCGCCAGCGCAGCTTTACGGTGGCCGGCCAGCGCCTGGGCCTGACGCGCGCCATGGTCAGCAAGACCATCATGCAGCTGGAAGAACGCCTGCATGCACGCCTGCTGCACCGCTCCACGCGCGAAGTAAGCTTGACGGACGCGGGCCGCGCCTACCTGGCGCCGTGCATGGCCACCGTCAGCCAGGCGCAGGAAGCGGCGCGCATGGTGGCGCACGTGGCGCAGGCGGGAGCGGGGGCGGAGCTGGCCGGGCCGCTGCGCATCCAGGCGCCGTCGAGTTTCGGCAGCGCGTGGCTGGCCGACGCCGTTGCCCGTTTCAGCCTGCTGCACCCGCAGGTGCAAGCCGAGTTGTTTGTCGACGACGCCCTGCTCGACCCGATACGCCACGGTTTTGATTTGACCATCCGCGTGGGCGGCATCCCGGACAGCAGCGCGCTGGCCATGCGGCCTTTGGCGCCGTGCCGCGCCGTGCTGTGCGCCAGCCCCGCCTACCTGGCGCAATGGGGCGTGCCGCGCACGCCGCAAGAGCTGTTGCAGCACCAGTGCCTGCATTTCAGTCACCTGACCGATGGCACGAACTGGCATTTCCAGCGTGGAGAAGGTGAGTCGCGCGAGGAAGTGAGCGTGCGCGTGCAGGCGGGGTTTACGGCGAATAACGGCCTGGTGCTGCACCAGGCGGCGCAGCGGGGGCTCGGCATCGTCTACAGCACCACGTTCCTCGCCTGGCGCAACCTGCTCGATGGCAGCCTGGTGCCCGTGCTGATGGACTGGGAACTGCCCTTGAATCACTTGAGCGCCCTGTATCCGGCCAGCCGCCAACCCTCGCCCAAGGTGCGCGCGCTGATCGATTTCCTCGTGGCCGAATACCAGCCCGTGCCGCCATGGGACCGCGAGCTGGAAGCGGCAGGTTTTTTCAGCTGAAGGTTAATTGAAGGCGACCGGTTCCACCGTCCATGCGCCATCGGCGTACACGCGCTCATCGTCCAGGTAGACGGCCTCGGTGACGGCGAAGATATCGACGTGGTAGCGCGCATCCTTGCGCTTGAATTGCGGCTTTGTGTAGACGCCGTGCTTGGCGCCCAGCGACAGATGGATGCCGCACATGCGTTCATACGTGCCGATGTCGTTGACCAGCTGCTCGCGCGAAAAGGCGCGGTTCATGCCGAAGCCCAGCTCGCGCACCCACACCTCGCCTTCGTGCGCACGAATGATCTCCAGCATGGCCAAAAATTCCGGCGTGGCGTTTTCCGTGCCCGTGACTCTGCCCTTGTCGATGATCAGGGTGATCGGCGTGTCGGGGCGGTTGACCATGAAGTGCGTGTCGCCAAAAACGAAAATGCGCACGCGGCCGTTCACCGCTTCCAGGTCCTGCGCTTCCGTAAACACTTCGCCCAGCGGGAACTGGCCGCCGATATTGTTCATGCCGCAGTAGTCGCCGATATTGAGCTTGGCCGATTCGAACGGCGAAGCGAAGACCAGCTGCTCGCCGCCGCTGTCGACCATGCCGTGGCGGGCTTTGTCGATGCGCGTCTTCAGCGCATGGCCGACGCCGCGATAGTAGGCGGGGTCGTAGGCCAGCGAAGCGATGTAATGCAGCCCTTGCACGCCGGGCATGCGCGACAGGTGCACGTGCTCGATCACTTTCAGGCCCCGCTTGAACAGTTCGATGCGGATGCGGAACGCTTCCAGGCGGAAGCTGGTCGACTGGATCAGCACGACGAGGCTGCCGGCCGGCAGTTCGGCAAACGCGGCCAGCACGGCGTCGGGCGTGACCTCGTCGAAATCGATGAAGGCCGCGTCCGGCAAGGCCTGGCGATACGCTTCCGTCAGGACGACGTTGAGCCAGCTGCGCTTGTCGCAGACGATCAGGGCCGGTTCGTCCGGGCGGTGGTAGATGGCCATGGCCAGCAAGTCGGCCACGTTTTGCGCGGCCACTTCGGTGGCGGCGGCGCTGATGGCGTCGAGCCGGCTGGTGTCATTCTCGGGAAGCGTCATGGTGCGAAGGTGGGGGACGTGAAGTAATCGCAGCATTATAAGGCGATTGCCCCGGACGCCACCATTCCCCATCCGGCGCAGGACGGGCGGCCGCCATGCCGCTGATTATCTTGTGTAGTGCTTTACGGCAATGTATTATTTGATAAACACAGCCTGGCAGCGGCCCGGCGCAGCGGCAAACGCACGCATGCGCAGGGAGTCCGCTTTCAGTGATGCAGGGACAACAAGCCAGCAGGCAATGATTAAGAGTGTGATGTGATGAGCATAATCGGACAAGATATTCCCATGGAGCGGCCGGATACGGATGGGCGCGCCGCCGTCTTCGTTCCCGTCACGGGCGTCAAGGAAGATGTCCTGTTGACCATACGCAAGGGTGCGGCCATCGTCGGCTTTGCCAACCACGACCGTACCATCACCGTGTATTTTGAAAGCAATCGCTTTGATGATCCCGTGCTGGCCAAGTGGGAACACAAGGCGCGCAAGGCCTACGACCGCCTGGTCGACAATGCGCCCACCGTATCGAAACTGACCACCAGTCCCGCCAATTTCGAGCAGATCGGCTATATCAATGGCAAGGGCATCACGATACGCCGCATGGAAAGCCTGCAGCGCTGGCTTGCGTATTCGGAGGCGATGGATACTTGCCCGGCGACGGATATCATTCCGCGCACGCTTATTGCCAAGGCTGAAAGCGTCAAGGTGTAGGTGTGCATACGGGAGCCAACAATGTTGTCGGATTACGCGGGGCTTTGCCCCGCTAATCCAACCTACGCCTGACCTCGCTTCTTACTACACCACGACGATATTTGCCTGCGCCTTGAGCGGGCAGGGTAATGTATCGTCGAAGGTGATTTCGATGGCGCTGGCGACGAACATGCCGCCGATGTGCTGGGCGGCGATTTCCGGCGGCGTGCCGGGCTTGGTCAGGTTGACGTCCTGGGCGAAAACGAAGACTCGCCAGGTGCCGTAGACCTTTTGATCATATTGCAGCAGGGTGCGGTAAGCGCGCTTCAAGTCCAGGCTGCCTGCATACACGCCATCGTTGGCGCCCGGGTCGAAGCCCAGGCCGTCGTCGGTCAGCGATTCCACGAAATACAGTCCTTGCGGCGCCTGGAACAGCACGAAGGCATACAGCTCCGTGCCGCGGAAGACATTGCCATTGTCGCGCTGGAAGCTGGCGCGTATCCACAGCGGTTCATACGCCTGCACGACGGCGGGCGTATCCGTTTCCACGGGCCCTGCCACGTGGATGTTGACTTGCGTTTCGGTGACGGCATGCTGGTAGGTGGCGCCCGTGGTGAAACGCTGATATTCCCAGCTGATGTCGGCCGTGTAGGGCAGGCCCGCGTTCGGCGCTTCGGGCAGCACCCATTTCGCCACCACGCGCTCGGCCAGGGTCAGTTCGCCGGCGGCCGGTGGTGTTGCTTCCTGGCCACGCCAGAACGGGTCCGCGATATCGGAGCAGGCGACGGCGATGGCGCCCGAGGCGATGGCCGAGGCCACACCCGCCACCGTGAATTCGGGCTGGCCCGAGCCGGCCCCTTCGAGCGAGCAGCAATCGACGCTGGGATCGGTTTCCTCGAAACTGCCGCCCACGCTGAAGCTGGCCTTGCCTGAACCGAGCGCGGCAGAAATGATGGCCACCAGCGCGGCGATAATGGCGATGATAATGGCAAGAACCTTCCACCACGGATCGGAAAACGGCAGCTCGCCATGCGTGCCGGCGTAGGCGGGATTCGGCGTCCAGACGAGGGTCATGCCGGTCGGCACGATCGGTCCCAGGCCGGGCGGACAGCGGCACTCTTTTCCATCATTGCCCGTGCTGCCCCAGCGCTTGCCCGGCAGGTGGCCTTGCGGCTTGGACAGTTCCAGGGTGCCTTCCTCGACCGTGCACGTGTAGGTATTGGTGGCGCTGTCGAAGCGCGTTTGCGACACAAAAATCTGCTGGATCGAGCGGTGCGGCGTGTAGCCGTCCGCCTTGGCGACAAAGCTGACGAGGCGCTTGCCGGGCGCCGCATGCTGGAAGTCGGCATCCCACATCACCAGCATGGCCGCGCCGGCGGGAATACTGGCAAAGAAAAAGGTGCGCGCCACGGGCACGATGCCGGGGTCGCCCACGCTTTCCAGGTACACGGTGACATTCGTCAGGACGCTGCCCGACGTGTTGGTGACGTGGGCGGCGATGCGCAAGCCATAGATGGCATTGTCGAAGATGCCATCGGGCAGCATGATATTGGTGACGGGTTCGATCGCGAACGGCCGCGTCAGCACCTGCAGGGGGGTATCGCTCATGATGCTTGCTCCTCGGGGCTGTGCTGCTCTTGCGTCTGCTCTTGCGCTTGCTCTTTCTCCAGGTCGGTGACGACATACGTGACGCCGCCCATGAGCTTGCCATCCTGGTTCTCCAGCACGCGCAGCAGCGCATACTGGCGTGGCGGCAAGGCTTCGGCGCGCAGGCTCAGGTACACGGCTTGCGCCTGGCCGCGCGGCACTTCCAGCGCCAACGTTTGCTCGCCGGGTGCATCGCCATTGCAATGGGGCGTGCGCGCCAGGCCCGCTACCAGGCGCGCCTCTTTGGCTGGCTGCCATCGCTCCAGTCCCAGGGTGGCCAGCAGGCGCTCGGGCAGCTCGCCGCCCTGCTCAATGTGCAGTTCCACTTTTTTTGTTGCGCGGGGCAGGGCCGCCACCGCGATGGACAGCAATTGCGCGCGCCGGGCTGCCAGCACCACGGTGACGTTGCGCTGGGCGATCTGCTCGTGCTGTTTGGGCTGAAAGGGAAAACCGTTGGGCAGGGGATCGGGCAGCGGATTGATGTCGCCCGGGCCGTGGGCCACGGCCAGCAGGCATTCGTGGCCGCCATTGACGATGACGGGGACCCAGGGCACCAGGCACAGCACTTCTTGCGTGGCGCCCGGTGGCAAGTCGGCAAACGCGGAGCCGACCTGCGTGGCGGCGCCGACGGCGATCTGGCCGGAAGGGTCGGCCCAGTAAAAATCCACGCGCACGCCGTTCGAGGCGCTGTCGCCCGTGTTGTGCACGCGGCCCCACAGGTAGTTGGTAGTGCCGGCGATGGGCGCGCCGGGCGGACCATTCGGATCATTGCCCGGCACGACCCAGATATCGGCGCTGTCCCACCAGGGCTGGCCGTCTTCGATGATCAGGTGGGCTGACATGGCGTTCTCCTTGTCCTTGACCGGTGCTTCCAGCTTAGGCCGCGGCGGCGGATGCTTTTTGATCGGTATCAAGGCGATGGAACACGGCGCCGGTGCGCCGTTGCCGTGCTTGCGTAAGGTAATATTGCGGCAGAACGCAGTGGAATGACTCCAGGAAAAGGTTGGAATGTGCTTGAAACAGTGAATGATGTTTGCATCAGCGCCGCTTGCGGCCGGACCTTGCCGCTGCGCGTGGCGCATTGCCCATTTTGCGGCGCGCGCCAGGTGGCGCAAGCGCCTGTTCTGGAGAAAACCGTGGCGCCGCCGCAGCCGCGCATGCCGCCGCCGGTGCCCGTGGCTCAGCCCACTCCTGCGCCGCAGCCTGTGCCGACAGTCTCCGCTCCCCAGCCTGCCCCGCCACCGCCACCGCCATCGCCTGCCGCGCCAGCCAAGGCGCCGCCCGCCAAGCCTGCCGCCAGGGGTTCTGTGCCGCCGCCGCGCCCGCCCGTACGCTTGCGCACGTGGATCGCGGCGGCAGTGGTGCTGACCGGTATCTGGTTCTTCAACAAGCCGGCCGACAAGCCGGCCAGCGTGGCGGAACAGGTCGAGGCCGCCACTGCGCTGGCGGCGCAGTGCGACCTGGACGGGGCGCGCAGCGCGCTGGCCGTGCTGAAAAGCGCCAAGGCGCCCGCCGCGCAGATGAAGCGCTTGCAGGCGAGCATCACCAAGTCCGCGGCGGCTTGCGACAAGCAACAGCAGCGGGCGCAGGCGTGGCTGGCGCTGCAGGGCAGCGTCAACCAGGCGCTGGACGCGGGCAAGCCGGAGCTGGCCGCCACGCGCCTGGCCATCTACGTGAAACGCTGGGGCGACGATCCCGACACCCTGGAACTCGACGCCAGGGTGAAGGTGGCGCAGGCGAGCGTCCAGCTCGATGCTGCCGACGCCTGTCTGGCCAAGGGCGACCGGGTCTGCCTGGAAAACAGCCTGATCGCCGCCGAGCGCTACAAGCGGCCGGAACTGGCCGCGCGCACGCAGACGCTGCGTACGGCGCTGTCGCAATTGCTCGAACGTTCGCTGCTGGATGCGGCCCCGGTCCAAGGCCAGTAGCGCAAAGCAGTGTCCCTGTCATGCCCGCTTGGCGGGGGAAAGGCGCCGTGAAAAATATCAAGATACCATTGCTTACAACTACGCCACAAAAGCGTGTTTTTATGTGCGTTAGCGAACGCTAGAAAATTTTAGGCCGGTGTATATTGCAAACTGATCTGTGTCTTTTGATAACAATGAAAGGGAATATCATGAAAGTAAGCAAAAATTGGATGACCGTGTGCGCCGCCGGGATGATGGTTGTGGCACTGGCTGCCTGCCAGAAGAAGGATGATGTCGCTGCCGGTCCTGCTGAACAAGCTGGCCAGAAGATCGATGCGGCCGCTGCCAAAGCTGAAGCCGACATCAAGGCCGCCGCTACCAAAGCCGATGCTGCCGTGAGCCAGGCCGCTGCCGATACGGGCGCCAAGATGGACCAGGTTGCCGCTGACGCCGACAGGAAAATGAGCGAAGCGGCCGATGCCGTCGGCAAGAAAGTGGAAAAAGCCGGCGAAAAGATGCAGGACGCCGCGCACAAGTAATCTCGCCAGGGCCGGCCAGCGCCGGCCCGGTTCCCGCAGTTGCCGTCAGGTGATGGCAGCTGCGGCGACGCCATCGCTGGCCTGTTTTGCTTGCGTCACCGACTTTTCCATCCCGTCCGTCCCCCCCAGCACCACGCTCAAATCGACAAAGCCGTCGCGCCAAGCGCGTTCCAGGTCTTGCTCCACCGCTTCCAGTGTCGTTTTTTCCACCTGCCGAAAACCGCGCAAGCCATACGCCCGGTTGCGCCCGTGCGCCTTGGCCAGGTACAGCGCCATGTCGATCAGGTTGACGCTGCGTTCCCACGTGAGCGGGCGTCCCAGCGGCGCCAGCGGATAGGGCGCAAAACCGACGGATACGTGCACCTGGATGGCCTGTCCCTGGTAGTGGATGCTTTGCGCCGCCATGCCGTTGAGGATGCGCCGCGCGATATCGTCGAGCCCGTCGCGCGCGACGGCCGGCAGGAAGGCGAGGAATTCCTCGCCGCCCCAGCGCACGATCATGTCCGTTTCGCGCAACACCTCGTGCAAGGTTTCGGCGATCGTCGTCAGCACCAGGTCGCCCGCCGCATGGCCGTAACGGTCATTGATGTGCTTGAAATGGTCGACGTCGAGCAGGAACAGCGCACCGACGACATCGGTACCGCCATAGGAAGGCTGCGGCTTGCCCGCATGGCTGCGCATGAATTCCTGGAAATGGCGGCGGTTGTACAGGGACGTCAGCGGGTCGCGCGAACTCTGGCGCTTGAGTTCCTGGTTTTTCACCTTCAGCTGCACGTTCGCGTGGCGCACCTTGCGGTACAGCAAGCCGACGATGACGGACGCCATGGCCAGTACCAGCGCCAGCAGCCACCACACGCGCTGCTGCAGGCGGCGGTTGTCGATTTCCGTGCTCTTGAGCTGATTCTCGCGGCTCAGCAGCTCGATCTGGCGCTGTTTCTTTTCCGCCTCATACTTTTCTTGCAGCTCATACACGGCCTTTTGCCGCTGCTTTTCGAACAGCTGGTTAGAGATGCCCCGTTCACGGTGGTAGGCCGTCACGGCGCCGCGCATGTCGCCCGCCTTTTCCAGCGCCATGCCGTATTCCAGCAGCACGGCCTGCATGTCCGGCTGGTTGGCCGTGCGTTCGTAGTAGGCCAGGCCCGTGGCCACGCTTTGCTTGCCTTCCTGCAAGCGTCCCTGGCCGATCAGCGCCTGGCCGATGTTCAGGCGCGCCGTCGCTTCCACCTGTTCATTGTTGACCAGGCGCGCCGCCGTGATGGCTTCATTCGCATAGCGCAGGGCGCGCGCGTAATCGCCTTCCTTCAGGTAGCTGTCCGACAGATTGACGAGGGTCACGGCCACCATGCCGCGCGCGCCCAGCTGGCGTTCCAGCGCCAGGGCCGCCAGCAGGGCGCGCTGGCCCCGCTGCGGCTGCTGCGCGTCGAGCGCCAGCCCGTATTCCGTATTCTTTGCCTGCGCCATGCGGCCTGGCGATGCCAGCGTGCCTGACACGGCCAGCAATTCGTCGAGCACCTCGAAGCCCTTGTCGTATTCGCGCATCTGCGTGTATAGCAGGGTGAGGGCATTCAGGGCGGCGGCCAGGCTGGAAGGGGAATTGCTCTGGCGCGCCAGGTCGACGGCCGCCTGCAGCTTGGCCAGCGCAAACGGGAAATTGCCTTCCTCGGCCCACGACTGGCCCGCGCTGATGGTGGCCTGCACGCGCACGGGCAAGTCGTCGGTGCGGTTGGCGATGCGTTCCGCCTCGAAGGCCAGCAAGTGCGAGGCGCGGCGCTCGTTCATGGCGAACGTGACGTAAGCTTTGCAGAGCATGCCTTTCGCCAGCGCCACGTCGCTCTTGTTCAGGCGGGCGTAGGCGATCAGCTCCTCGGCCAGCTGCATGGCGATATCGTTCTGCCCCAGACGCATGCGGACGGTACTCAGCTGTGTCAGGAATTCCGCGCGCACGGGCAGGGGCGCGCTGCGCGCCTGCGTTTCCACCTCCTGCAGGCGCTGCAGGGCGCGCGCGGGCACGAAGCGGCCATCTTCGCGCACGGCGGCAATATGCTGCTCCAGCTTGCTGACCTGGGCATGGGCGGCGGGCGGCAGCATGCAGGCCAGTACCAGCAGCCAATGCGCCTTTCGCCATGATGCCCGTCTCTGTCTGCCTGCCAACGTCCCGCTCCCGCAATGACCACCTGTCTGTAACAGATTATATTCTGTTGCAATCAAGAAATATCATGCGGTGCGCAGAAATTTGCGAAAGTGCACACGGCAGGCATTGACAAGGCAGCCTTACTGCGCCAGCTGCTGCAGCAGGTACAGGCGCTGGTACAAGCCGCCTTCGATCTGCATCAGGGCGTCGTGCGGCCCCGCTTCCGTGATGCGGCCATGGTTCAGCACGATGATACGGTCGGCCTCGCGGATGGTCGACAGGCGGTGGGCGATGGCGACGATGGTGACCTTGCCGCGCAACTCGTTGAGGGCCAGCTGCACGATCTGCTCCGTCTGGCTATCGATGCGCGACGTCGCTTCGTCCAGCAGCAAGATGCGCGGCTGGCCGGCCAGCGCGCGGGCAATGGCGATCAGCTGCTTTTGCCCCGACGACAGGCGCGAGCCGCCTTCGCCCAGCGGCGTATCGTAGCCGTGTTCCAGCGCGGCGATGAAGTCGTGCGCATGCGCGGCGCGCGCGGCCGTCTCGATCTGCGCCTGCGTGTAGCCGCGGCCCATGTCGATGTTTTCGCGCGCCGAGGCGGCCAGCAGGAAGGGGTCTTGCGGCACCAGGCCCACGTCGGCGCGGAAGTGCTCGTTGTCGATGCTGTCGAGGGCCACGCCATTGATGGCGATGCTGCCCTGCGTGACGGGGTAAAAGCGCAGCAGCAAGGAGAGCAAGGTCGACTTGCCGCTGCCCGTGTGGCCGACGATGCCGAAGAACGCTCCTTGCGGTATCGACAGCGACAGCTCGTGCAGCACGGGCTGGTTTTCCACGTAGGCGAACGTCAGGTTCTGGATGTCGACGGCGGGCAGGGCGCTGTCCGCTTTTGCCTGCCGCAGGGCCGGTGTTTCCCTTCCCTGTGCATGTTCGAGCGCCTGCGCTTCGTCCAGCAGGGCCGAGACACGCGCCGTCGCCACCACCGATTGCTGCAGCTGGCTGAATTGCATGGTGATCTGGATCAGCGGCTCAATCACGCGCGCGATGTAGCTGATGAACGCGTACAGCACGCCCACTTCCACGGCGCCCATCTCGCGCCGGCCGAAGCTGAAGATGACGACGGCCAGCAGCACGATATTGAGCATGTCGAGCGCGGGGCGCAGCAGCCAGGCGTTGGCGCGCAATTCCTGCATGCGCGCCGTGTAATGATTTTGGTTGATGCCCGTGAAGCGCGCGCCGAAGCGCTTTTCCGCGTTATTCGCCTGCAGCACGCTCATGCCGCCGATCGATTCGGCGATCTGGCCATTGATCTCGCTGCGCAGGGCGCGCGCGCGCGTGACGGCCGGCGCGCTCCAGCGCTGGTACAGGAAGACGATGACCAGCACGGCCGGCAGCAGGGCCAGCACGATCAGCATCAAGCGCCAGTCGAGGAAGGCCATGGCGGCCATGGTGCCGACCAGGACGATGGAGCTGTCGAGGATGACGAACAGCACCTGCACGTACAGCGATTTCACCGCCTCCGTGTCGTTGGTGACTCTGCTGACCAGCTGGCCCGTGATGGCGCGGTCGAAAAAACTCATCGGCAGGCGCAGCACGTGCTGGTAGACGGTTTCGCGCAGGCGCTGCACCGAGCGCATGGCCAGGCCGGACAGGCGCACCAGCTGCAAATAGCGCAGGCCGGAAGCGACCCAGCCCGTCAGCAGGCAGCCACCCAGCAGTAATGACATGCGCGTCCAGTCCAGGTTGCGCGGCAGCAGATGCTGGTCGATCAGGGCCTTGCCCAGGATCGGTCCCGTCACTTCCAGGGCGGCGGCGAGGATCAGCCAGAACGTGGCCCAGTATAAATGGCGCAGGTCGGGCGCGGCGGCGCGGCGCAGCAGGCCGATGGCTTGCGCGGCCTGGCGGCGCACGGATTGCGTGGCGTTGGCTTGGTCGGTCTTAGATGGCATCGAGGCTGGCTTCCAGTTGTTGATAGCGCCACTGGCTGGCATACCAGCCGTCGCGCTGCATCAGCGCGTCGTGGTTGCCCGTTTCCGTGACGTGGCCGTCGCGCAGCACCAGGATCAGGTCGGCGTTGACGACGGCGCTCAGGCGGTGGCTGGCGATGATGGCGCTGCGCTCGGGGCGGCGCGCGCGCAGTTCTTCCAGGTGCTGCAGGATGCGCGTTTCCGTGCCCGTGTCGACGGCGGACAGCGCATCATCGAGCAGCAGCAAGCCGTTGTCGGCCAGCAGCGCCCGGGCAATCGCCACGCGCTGGCGCTGGCCGCCGGACAAGGTGATGCCCTTTTCGCCCACGTGGGTGGCATAGCCTTCGGGAAATTGCAGGATATCGTCGTGGATGTCGGCCAGCTGCGCCGCCCGTTCCACTTCCTCGCGCGTGGCGCCGGGGCGGGCCAGGGCGATATTGTCGGCGATGGTGGCGGAGAACAAAAACGACTCCTGCGGCACCCAGCTGATGGCCGCGCGCAGCGCGTGCAGGGTGTAGGCGTCGAGCGCCTCGCCATTCCACGTGGCTTGACCTGATTGCGGCGTCACCTGGCGCAGCAGTACGCGCAGCAGGGTCGACTTGCCGCTGCCCGTCGGGCCCACCAGACCCAGGGTCTGGCCAGGTTGCAAACGCAGCGAAATGCCGGACAGGGCCGGCGCCGTCTGGCCCGCGTAGGCGAAGCCGACGTCCTGCAATTGCAGGGGGCCGGGCGTCAGGGTGGCGATGGTGCCATGGTCGTCGATGGCCAGCGGCGCGTCTAACATGGGTTGCAAGCGCTGCCAGGCGGCGCGGCCCCGTTCGATCAAGGAGAGTACCCAGCCGGCGGCGAACATGGGCCAGATCAGCTGGCCCAGGTACATGGAAAAGCTCGTCAGCGCACCGATGGTCAGCTGGTCTTGCCATACGAGGTAGCCGCCCAGGCCCAGGGTCAGCGCCGTGGCGGCCGTCAGGGTCAGGCCGACGGCCGGTTCATACGCCGCTTCCCAGCGCTGCGCCGTCAGGCTGGCGTTGGCCGCGTGGCCGGCCAGGGTGGAGAACTGCTTGCTGCTGCGCTCTTCCAGGCCCAGCGCGCGCAAGGTGCGCACGCCCGACAAGGATTCCTGCACATGGTCGTTCAGCGCGGAAAAGCGCTTTAAGGAATCCGTCGACGCCGTGTGGATATGGCTCGAGATGCGCCAGAAGGCCAGTCCCATCAACGGGAAGGGCAGGAGGGCGATGCAGGCCAGACGCCAGTCCACGCCCAGCAGCATGATGCCCAGCACCATCAGCAAGGTCAAGGTGCCGTCGAAGCCGGCCAGCATGGCTTCGCCGGCGGCCATTTCGATGGCGTCGATGTCGTTTGTCGCCAGCGCCATCAGGTCGCCCGTGCGCTGGTTCTGGTAAAACGACGCGCCCTGCTGCGACATGCGCGTGTAGAAACGCGTGCGCAGCATCACGCCCAGCTGGTAGGCGGCCTTGAACAGGGTGATGCGCCAGCCCACACGCAGGAAATAGATGACGACGCCAACGGCGAGCAGGGTCAGCAGCTCAAGCCACAGTTCGGCCGCCGTCATGCGGTGCGCGGCCAGTGCGTCGATGATGGCGCCCACGCGGCGCGGGATCCAGACGGTCAGTGTTGCCACGCCTGTCAGCATGACGGCAGCGGCGGCATACGCCGGCCAATGCTGACGCACGAAGCCGGCGATGAGCCTCGATAAACTCATGGTTACCTTTTGTTTTTAGTAATGGGGTGTCGCGGGGCGGAAGGACGGGCACGCGGACGGAAAGTACGCGTAGGATACAACAAGGCGGAAAAGCGCGCTGTGGACGGGCACGCAAAAAACGGGCCGTAGCCCGTTGTTTTGCTGCGTCAGTGGCGTGCGCGAGGCTTACTTGCGGCCGCTGCCGCTGCCTTTGCCGCCGCCCAGCATGTCGAGCTGTTTCGATGGCGTGCCCTTGGGCGCAACCTTGGCTGCCGGCTTGGCGGCTGGCGCTGGCGCGTGCCTGACGGCGGCCTTGGCTACGGTCTTGCCGGCGGCGCTGGCCGGCTTGGCGGCCGGTTTGCTCGAAGGAACTGGTTTGGCGGCCGGTTTGGCCGGTGCTGGCGCGGCGGCTTTCGCTGGCGCAGGTGCAGGTGCAGCTGCAGGTGCGGGCTTGGCCGCTTCCGGCTTGGCTGCCGGTTTGGCCGCCGGCTTGACTTCCACGGCTTTCACTGCTGGCTTGTCGGCAACCTTCTCGGCAACCTTGGCAGGCGCTGCCGCTGGCTTGGCTGCCGGTGCGGCGACAGGGGCAGGCGCGGGCGCCGCCTTGGCGACGGGCTTGGCCACTTCGGCAGGCTTGGCGGCAACGGGCGCTGGCGCCGCTGCTGGCGCTGGCGCAGCAAGGGGAGCGGCAGGTGCCGGTGCGGCAGCGACAGGAGCTGGGGCGGGTGCGGCAACAGGGGCGGCCGCATCGAGGCGATCCTTGGCCGAAGCCAGCAATTCAGCCTGGGTGCTCGAAGCGATGCCGAACAGCTGGCGGCTGTAGGCCAGCACGCTCTCGATGTTCGGTTGTGCCTGGCTGCTGCTGTAGCTGAAGAAGTCGCGCGGGTCCTGCGTTTCCAGCAGGTGCTGCGCCGTTTCCGCCGTCTGCGAGATGGCGGCCTTGCCGGCGTTCAGGTTCAGCGCGATGATTTTCTCGGCGCTTTCAAAGACTTTGCTGGTCAGGGTGCTGAAGATTTGCAGCTGGCTTTCCAGTTGCGACTTGGCGGCGCTGGAAAATTGTTCAGGAAGCGGAAACATATTTACTCCTTTGTACGGATTAAAATGCTGGCAAAACGCTCTGCAAAATCCCGAAAACCAGAGTTGGCCGCGTTTTGTAAAGTAGGTAGCGCGCGAATAGACTGTTTATGATGCAACGCAATATGAATATTCTAGCGGTGATTCGAGTTAGTTGAAAGCTATTTTCTCAAGGGCGTGCGCCGCAGGCTTGCCGCATTTAGGCGCCCGGCAGCATTTGCCGGAAGTTTGCGCGCGCGCAAAGCGTTGTCAGGGAATCTATGGCTACGCTTTTGCCAGTGACTATATTCTTGCACTGCAGCATCCTTGAAGCGATAAGCTGACAATGCACTGGAAGCGCCAGATACCGTAGTCAACCGAAGGAGTGTCCGCATGGACCTAGTCATCCGCAATGCCAGCCTGCCCGACGGGCGCCGCGCCATCGATATCGCCATCGAGGGCGGCCGCATCGCCGCCGTCGGCACCGCCTTGCCCGTGACGGGCGCGCAGGAGATCGACGCCGCCGGCGACCTCGTCACGCCGCCGTTCGTCGACGCGCACTTCCACATGGACGCCACGCTCAGCTACGGCTTGCCGCGCGTGAACGCTTCCGGCACCCTGCTCGAAGGCATCGCCCTGTGGGGAGAATTGAAACCGCAACTGACGCAGGACGCGCTGGTGGCGCGCGCCTTGCAGTATTGCGACTGGGCCGTGGCGCGCGGCTTGCTGGCCATCCGCTCGCACGTCGATATTTGCGACCCGCGCCTGCTGGCCGTCGAAGCGCTGCTCGACGTCAAGCGGCAAGTGGCGCCGTATCTCGATTTGCAACTGGTGGCCTTCCCGCAGGATGGCATCCTGCGCAGTCCCGGCGCCTTCGACAATCTGAAGCGCGCGATTGCCATGGGCGTCGACGTGGTGGGCGGCATCCCGCATTTCGAACGCACCATGGCCGACGGCGCGGAATCCGTGCGCCTGCTGTGCGAATTCGCCTGCGAGCGTGGCCTGATGGTCGACATGCATTGCGACGAGTCGGACGACCCGCTGTCGCGCCACATCGAAACCCTGGCCTTCCACAGCCAGCGCCTCGGCATGCAGGGCAGGGTGACCGGCTCGCACCTGACGTCCATGCATTCGATGGATAATTATTATGTGAGCAAGTTGTTGCC
This sequence comes from Janthinobacterium sp. BJB401, assembly GCF_013372745.1. Classification (NCBI taxonomy): domain Bacteria; kingdom Pseudomonadati; phylum Pseudomonadota; class Betaproteobacteria; order Burkholderiales; family Oxalobacteraceae; genus Janthinobacterium; species Janthinobacterium sp. BJB401. The sequence goes on from NZ_JABXFH010000004.1 coordinate 47,446, forward strand.
GCTGATCCGCGAGGCGGGCGTGGCGGCCATTGCCAACCCCCTCATCAACATCACCCTGCAGGCGCGCCACGATACGTATCCGAAGCGGCGCGGCATGACGCGCGTGCCCGAGATGCTGGCCGCCGGCATCCCCGTCGCCTTTGGCCACGACTGCGTGATGGACCCGTGGTACAGCCTCGGTTCGGGCGACATGCTGGAAGTGGCGCACATGGGCTTGCACGTGGCGCAGATGACGGGCCAGCAAGCGATGCACGACTGCTTCCTCGCCGTCACCGAGACGCCGGCGGCCATCCTGGGCCTCGATGGCTATGGCATCGCGCCCGGCTGCCATGCGGACTTGCTGATCCTCGATTGCGGCAGCACCGTGGAAGCGCTGCGCCTGCGCGCGGCGCGGCGCCTGGTGCTGCGCCGCGGGAAAGTCGTCAGCGAGGCGCCCCGCGCGCAATCGCGCCTGCACCTGCCGGGGCGTCCGGACAGTGTGAACTTCCGCCTGGGCCGCTGATACAATCAGCCATCACTTGTTATCGGAGCACCGCCTTGAAAGAAATTGATATCCGCCCGGCCAGCGAAGCCGACTTCGACGCCATGTGGGAAATCTTCCACACCCTGGTGGCCGCCGGCGACACCTATTCCTTCCCCGCCGACACGACGCGCGAAGAATGCCACGCCTACTGGTTCGGCCCCGGCGTGCAAAGCTTTGTCGCCGTGATGGGCACGGAGCGGCTGCTGGGCATGTACAAGCTGGTGGCGAACCAGCCGGGCCATGGCGCGCACGTGGCCAATGCCTCGTTCATGGTCGATCCGGCCGCGCAGGGCGTGGGCGTGGGCCGCATGCTGGGTGTGCACTGCATGGAAGAAGCGCGCCGCGCGGGCTACCTGGCGATGCAGTTCAACTTTGTCGTCAGCACCAACCTGGCCGCCGTCACCCTGTGGAAAAAGCTGGGCTTCACGGTCGTCGCCACCCTGCCGCTGGCCTACCGCCACGCGCAGCTCGGCTATGTCGATGCCTACGTGATGTACCAGCTGCTGACCGACCCGATGCAGTGGCCGGCATGAGCGGCGCCGCGACAGAGCCGATGACCGTGATCGAGACGCCCCGTCTGCGCCTGCGCACCGCCACCCTGGACGATGCGGCCTTCTACATGGAGCTGGTGAACGACCCGTCGTGGATCGCCAACATCGGCCAGCGCAACATCCACACGCTGGAGGCGGCCCGCGCCGCGCTGGAAACGGGACCCATGGCGCAGTTTCGCGCGCATGGTTATTCGCTGTACATCGTCGAGCGCCGCAGCGATGGCGCGCCCGTGGGCATGGCCGGCCTGGTGCGCCGCGACAGCCTGCCCGGCCCCGATATCGGCTATGCCGTGCGTCCCGCCTACTGGGGCCAGGGCTATGCCTGGGAGGCGACGGCGGCCATTGTGCAGCATGCGCAGCAGGTGCTGCGCCTGCGCACCCTGTACGGCATCACCTCGCAGCAAAACCAGGCATCGATCAATCTGCTCAACAAGCTGGGGCTGCGCTTCGAACGTTTCTCGCGCCTGCCGCCCGAGGGCCGGGAGACGAATATCTACCGCAAGGATTTTCGCCTGGATTGAGGCGGCAAATACGTACCGGAAAAGTGAAAAATAGTATTTAAAATCTGGCCGCTTTTGTAGTGGTGGTGCGCGGTCTTTGTTTTTATAGTTGGCATACCGGTGGAAAACCGCCGGACTATAAAAATGGAGACGTGTTATGAAAATCATGACTGCTGTTGCATGGGGCGCCCTCATGTCCGCCGGGTTTGCAGACGCCTCGGCGCAAAGCTGCTCGGTGCCCGTGCTCAAGGTGCTGGCGCAAAAAAGCCTGGGCTTGACGGTGATGGAAAAGACCCTCGCCGAGTATGAAAAGAAAAGCGGCACCAAGGTACAAATCAGCTATTTCGGCGAAAACGACCGCCGCTCGAAAGCCAGGCTCGACGCTTCCACCAAGGCCGGCTCCTACCAGATCTATTACATCGACGAAGCCAACGTGGCCGAATTTGCCACGGCAGGCTGGGTCGTCCCGCTGCTCAAATACCTGCCCAAGGAGGCCGATTACGAGGACTTCCTGCCGGGCCGCCGCGCCGTCGCCTCGTACAAGGGCGTGGCGTATTTCGCGCCCCTGATCGGCGGCAGCGACTTCCTGTTCTACCGCCGCGACTTGCTGGAAAAGGCCGGCATCGCCGTGCCGAAGACGCTTGACGAACTGGTCGCCGCCGTCAAGAAAATGAACAGCCCGCCGAATGTGTACGGCTGGGCGGCGCGGGGGCAGCGTGGCTCGGGCATGAATGTCTGGCGCTGGTCGCCGTTCATGCTGGCCGCCGGCGGCAAGTGGGAAAAGGACGGCGTACCCACCTTCAATTCGCCGCAGGCCGTGAAGGCCACGACCCTGTACCGCGACCTGTTCAAGTATTCGCCGCCGGGCGGTGCCACCTACGACTGGAGCAATGCGCTCGAGGCGTTCAGGTCGGGCAAGGTGGCCTTCATGATCGAGTCGACGCCGTTTGCCGACTGGATGGAAGACCCGAAGAAATCCTCGGTGGTCGACAAGGTGGGCTACGTGCGCCCGCCCGCGCCGCTGGCATCTGCCGCCTACGGCCATGGCCTGGCCATCTCCGCCACGGGCGCCAGGGATGAATGCACGCGCCAGGCGGCCGGCAAGTTCATCGCTTTCGCCACGGGCAAGGAGCAGGAGCAGGCGCGCCTGAAGGACAACGTCTTCAGCGACTACAACCGCACGAGCACCATCAACAGCGACTACTTCCGCAAGCACGTCAAGCCGCAGATCCAGGCGGGCCTGACGGACACCACGCCCGTCTCGCGCGTCACCATCTGGCCTAGTCCCGAGTGGCCGGATATCGGCGACAACCTGGGCGTCGTGCTCGAAGAAGTCTTTACGGGCACACGCGGCGACGTGCAAAGCGCGTTGGATGAGGCGAATGAGTATGCGACGGAAGTGATGCAACGGGCCAGCAAGCGCAAATAGAGACATCTGACCAAACCTACTGCGCGTCGGTATAGGCGGCCTGCGATGCTCACTATGCATAAAGCACAGTTCCGCTTCTCGGCCACCTCTACCTTCCGCTCGCTACGGTTTTGTCAGGTGTCGTGACGCAGCCTGTTTGCTTGTCCGTTCTCGTTTGAAAGCCATCACCATGCCGCATTCCATCCGTAAAAAACGCCACACCTGGCTGCCGGCCGTGTTCCTTACACTGCCGCTGCTGGTCCTGCTGGTACTGGGCCTGGTGCCCAGTATCGCCGCCATCAACCTGGCCCTGCAAAACCGCGTGCTGCGCTACAGCGACAGCGAATACGTCGGTTTTGCCAATTTTCTCCGCCTGTTCGGCGACCGCCGCTTCGTCAATGCCGTGCAAGTGTCGGCCATCTGGGAAGTGGTGACCGTGGCCGGCTCGCTGATCGTCGGCGTGCTGCTGGCCGTGTTCCTGTTTGAAAAAGTGAAGGGCCGCACGCGTGACATCATCGCGTTGCTCTTGATCGTGCCCGTGCTGCTGCCGCGCGTGTCGGCTGCCTTCATCTGGAAGTTCATGTATTCGCCGCTGATGGGCATCCTCAACTGGATGCTCGAATGCGTGGGACTGGGCGGCACGGCCCTGCTGTCCGACCCCGCCACGGCCCTGTATGCGGTGGCGCTGGTCGACATCTGGCAGTGGGGCCTGTTCTTCGGCGCCGTGATCCTGAAGCTGCTGGAAACCCTGCCCGGCGAACCGCTGGAAGCGGCGCGCCTCGACTACGCCAGCACGCTCCAGGTGTATGCCTACATCGCACTGCCCATGCTGAAGGTGCCCATCATGAGCCTCGTGTTCATCAAGATGGTCGAGTCGCTGCGCTCGTTCGACCTGATCTACGTGATGACCAAGGGCGGCCCCGGCATCTCCACCGAAACCCTGGACATGTATGCGTATGCGCAAGGCATCGGCCTGATGGGCAAGGTGTCGTACGCATCCAGCATGGCCGTGCTGATGATGCTGGCCACGACAGTAATATTCACCCTGCTCTGGAAGCGAGTCGCCAAATGGGAAAACTGACTAAGAACACCCTAACCAAACCTACTGCGCAGCGCGATTTGCGGCCTCCGATGCTCACTGTGCATGCGCACAGCTCCGCTTCTCAGCCACAACTCACATCTGCTCGCAACGGTTTTGTCAGGTGTCTTAGGGTGCTGCGCACCCCGGGCGGCGCCAGCGCCGTCACCACCACCGCCATCACCACCGTGATTATTCTGGTGGCGCTGTTCCCGATCCTGTGGGCCGTGCTCAATTCCTTCAAGGAGCTGATGGATATCGTCACGCCCGTGCCGCGCTTTTTCTTCAGCCCGACCCTGGCCAACTACAAGCAGGTGCTGGCCAGTCCGGAAGTGCTGACGGGACTGGGCAACAGCGTGGCCATCGTCGGCGTGGCCGTGTTGCTGGGCGCCGTGCTGGGCGTGCCGGCCGCGTATGCGATCGCCCGTTATCCGATTCCCGCCAAGAAGGACATCCAGTTCTTCCTGCTGTCGCTGCGCTTTTTGCCGCCGGTCGCCGTCGCCATTCCCTTGATCTCGATCTGGATCGACCTGGGTCTGTACGACTCGCGCCTGTCGATGGTGGTGACGTATCTGCTGGTGACCCTGTCTACCATCATCTGGCTGTCGATTCCCGCGTTTGCCCGCATCCCGAAAGAGATCGAGGAAGCGGCCGCGCTCGACGGCTACGGCCCCTATCAGGTGTTCTGGCACGTGGCCCTGCCGGTGGCCTCGAAAACCCTGATGGGCGGCATCGTCTTCAGCTTCGTGCTGGTCTGGAATGAACTGATGATCGCGCTGGCGCTCACCTCGTCGAAGAGCATGACATTACCCGTGGTGGCGTCGGCCTTCACGTCGATGGGCCAGGAAGTGCCGTGGGGCGTGGTGAACGCTTCCACCGTGCTGCTGGCGCTGCCGCCGCTGCTGTTCGTCGGCATCCTGGGACGGCTGCTCAACTCCATGCTCAAACATAAATAAGGAATTCATCATGCAAGCTCTCGTACTGGAACAAGCGGAAAAAATCACCCTGCGCGACATCGACCTGCCGCTGGCCGTCGGTCCGCGCGACGTGAAAATCAGGATTCATACCGTGGGTATCTGCGGCAGCGATGTGCATTACTTCAAACATGGCAAGATCGGCCCCTTCGCCGTCGAAGCGCCGATGGTGCTCGGCCACGAGGCGTCCGGCGTGGTGGCCGAAGTGGGCGATGGGGTGACGCACCTGAAGGTGGGCGACCGCGTCTGCATGGAGCCGGGTGTGCCGCAGTTCGATTCGCCGGCCACCATGCGCGGCCTGTACAACCTCGATCCTGCCGTGCGCTTTTGGGCCACGCCGCCCATCCACGGTTGCCTCACGCCGTACGTCGTGCATCCGGCCGCCTTTACCTTCAAGCTGCCCGACAACGTCAGCTTCGGTGAAGGCGCCATCGTCGAACCGCTGGCCATCGGCCTGCAGGCGGCGAAGAAGGCGGCCATCAAACCGGGCGACGTGGCCGTGGTGATCGGCGCCGGCACCATCGGCGCCATGAATGCGCTGGCGGCGCTGGCGGGCGGCTGCTCGCGCGTGATCCTGGCCGACCTGGTGCCGGAAAAGCTGGCCCTGTTCGCCGATAACCCCGCCGTGACCACGGTCGACGTGCGCCAGTCCAGCCTGGCGGACACGGTGCGCGCACTGACGGACGGTTGGGGCGCCGACATCGTTTTCGAGGCCAGCGGCAGCATGCGCGCCTACGACAAGATCGTCGACTTGCTGTGCCCGAACGGCTGCCTGGTGCTGGTCGGCATGCCGCCGGATAAGGTACCTTTGGATATCGTCGCCATCCAGGCCAAAGAAGTGCGCATCGAATCGGTGTTCCGCTACGCGAACATCTTCCCGCGCGCCATCGCCTTGCTCGCTTCCGGCAAGATCGACGTCAAGCCCTTCATTTCGCGCACCTTCGGTTTTGCCGATGGCGTGCAGGCGTTCGAGGAAGCGGCCAAGGGCCACCCGCGCGACGTCAAGATTCAAATTGAACTGGCAGGAGACTGATCATGGCAAACATCGCCTGCAGGCAGCTGCACAAGACGTATGACGAGAAGACGGCCGTGCTGCAGCCGTTCGACCTGGAAATCGATGACGGCGAATTCATCGTCCTGCTGGGGCCATCGGGCTGCGGCAAGTCGACCCTGCTGCGCATGATCGCTGGGCTGGAAGACATCAGCGGCGGCGAGCTGCTGATCGGCGGCGCCGTCGTCAACGATTTGCCGCCCCGCGCGCGCAATGTGGCGATGGTGTTCCAGAACTACGCGCTGTATCCGCACATGACGGTGTACGACAATATCGCCTTCGGCCTGCGCCGCCTGAAGGTACCAAGCGACGAGATCGAGCGCCGCGTGCGCGAGGTGGCGGCCATCCTCAGCCTGGACAGCCTGCTCGAGCGCAAGCCGCGCGCCATGTCGGGCGGCCAACAGCAGCGCACGGCCATTGCACGCGCCATGATCAAGACGCCGCAGGTGTTTCTGTTCGATGAACCGCTGTCGAACCTCGACGCCAAGCTGCGCGCACAGCTGCGCGCCGACATCAAGCGCTTGCACCGGCGCCTGCGCACCACCACCCTGTACGTCACGCACGACCAGCTCGAAGCGATGACCCTGGCCGACCGGGTGGTGCTGATGAAGGGCGGGCATATCGAGCAGATCGGCACGCCGGCGGAACTGTACAACCATCCGCGTACCCTGTTCGCGGCCGGGTTCATCGGCACGCCGGCCATGAACTTCATCGATGGCGTCGTCGAAAAAGACGGCGGCCAGACGGTGCTCGTGTGCGCCGGCTACCGCTGGCCATTGATATCGCCCCGCTTCGCGGCGTTGCAGGCGGGTGCGCGCGTGGTCTTCGGCCTGCGCCCGAACCACTTGCGCGCGGCGCTGCCGCAGGAACACGCCGGCAGCCATGGCCTGGCGTGCACCATCGACCTGGTCGAGCTGCTGGGCGCCGAAGCGCTGATCAGCTTTCAGTGCGGCTCCTTGAGCCTGTCCGCGCTGCTGCCGGCGAACGCGGCCAACAGCGCGGCGCAAGTGGGCCAGACCCTGGCGCTGGCCTTCGATGAAGAGCACATGCACCTGTTCGACGCCGACAGCGGTCTGGCTTTGGCGCTCAGTGCTCAGCTAAGTGGTTAGAATAGCTGGCAACGAGACCGCGCAAGGGAACTGCCGTGACGCCTGACCTGGAACTGATCCACAAACCGATCCACGAATCGTTTCGCGCGTGGGCGCACGGCTTTCCGCACACCGTGGCGAAATGGCATTTTCATCCCGAGTACGAACTTCACTTCATCATCACATCGAATGGAAAATTTTTCATCGGCGACCATATCGGCAGTTACGGGGCGGGCAATCTGATCCTGACGGGGCCGAACCTGCCGCACAACTGGGTCAGCGAACTGCCGGAAGGCGTGATCCTGCCCGAGCGCGACCTGGTGCTGCAGTTTTCCGGCGACTTCATCGAACGCTGCGCGCTGCTGTTCCCGGAAATGGCGCCCCTGAAAGCCCTGCTGGGCGAGGCAGGCAGGGGTTTGCAATTTCCCGATGCGCTGGGCCTGCGCCTGGTGCCGCTGATGAAGGAATTGACGACGGCGCAGGGCTTGCGCCGGGTCGAACTGTTTACGCGCCTGTTCGGCGAGCTGTGCGAGTGCCGCGAGCGGCGGCCCCTGGCCAGCGTCACTTACCTGGCGCAGGCGGGCCGCTACATGTCGTCGACCATCAACCTGGTGCTGGCGTATATCAAGCAGAACATCACGCTCGATTTTTGTGAGCAGGACGTGGCCGACGTGGCGGAAATGAACACCTTGAAATTCACGCGTTTCTTCCGCAAGCATACGGGCACGTCGTTCATTCAATACGTCAACCAGGAGCGCATCGCGCTCGCTTGCGAGCTGCTGATGAACACGGACATGAAGGTCACCGATATCTGCTACCGCACGGGCTTCAACAACCTTTCCAATTTCAACCGCCAGTTTTTGGCGCACAAGCAGATGTCGCCGTCGAAGTTCCGCTCCTGCCTGCTGATGAACATGCCCGAGCCGTCCGGCGACGGCCATTCTTAACTTTCTTCTGGAATCAAATGACATATCTCGGTATCGATATCGGCACCTCCGAAATCAAGGCCATCCTCACCGATGACGCTCAGGCCATCCTTGCCAGCGCCGGCGTGGCCTTGCGCGTGTCCAGTCCCCATCCCGGCTGGTCGGAACAGAATCCCGAAGACTGGTGGCACGCCACCCTGGACGTCATCGCCGCCATCCGCGCCGCCCAGCCGGTGGCGTTTTCCGGCTTGCGCGGCATCGCGCTGTCGGGCCAGATGCATGGCGCGACCCTGCTCGACAAGCAGCAGCACGTGCTGCGCGCGGCCATCCTGTGGAACGACACGCGCGCCTTTGCCGAATGCGTGGAACTGGAGGCACTGGTGCCCGAGTCGCGCGCCATCACGGGCAACCAGGCCATGCCCGGCTTCACGGCGCCCAAGCTGCTGTGGCTGCAAAAGTACGAGCCGTCGCTGTTCCGCGCCACGGCCAAGGTCTTGCTGCCCAAGGATTACGTGGCGCTGCGCCTGACGGGCGAGTATGTGTCCGACATGTCCGACGCTTCCGGCACCCTGTGGCTGGACGTGGCCAAACGCGACTGGTCCGAGCGCATGCTGGCGGCGACCGGTTTGACGCGCGAGCACATGCCGCGTCTGGTCGAAGGCAGCGCCGCCGCTGCGCAGGTGCGCCCGTCGCTGTGCCAGGAGTGGGGCATCGCGCACACGGTGCTGCTGGCCGGCGGCGCGGGAGATAACGCAGCAGCCGCCGTGGGCCTGGGTGTGGTGGAGCCGGGCGCCGGCCTGCTGTCGCTGGGGACGTCCGGCGTGCTGTTCGCCGGCAGCGATGGTTTTGCGCCGAATCCGGGCCAGGGCGTGCACACGTTTTGCCATTGCCTGCCCGAGCGCTGGCACCAGATGAGCGTGATCCTCAGCGCCGCGTCCAGCCTCAGCTGGGTGGCGCGGCTGACCCAGTCGAGCGACATCGGCGAATTGGTCAAGCTGGCGGAAAGCGTCGAGGCGCGCACGGCGCCCATCTTCCTGCCGTATTTGAGCGGCGAACGCACGCCGCATAACGACGCCTCCGCGCGCGGCGTGTTTTTTGGTTTGTCGACGGAACACGGGCGCGCCGAACTGGCCTACAGCGTGATGGAAGGCGTGGCCTTTGCCATGGCCGACGGCAATGCGGCCCTGCGCAGCGCCGGCACGCACCTGGAAGAAGCGTCGTTCGTGGGCGGCGGTTCGCGCAGCCGTTTCTGGGCGCAGCTGTGCGCGAATGCCTCGGGCTTGAACGTGCTGCGTCACGACCACGGCGCGGCTGGCGGCACCATGGGCGCGGCGCGCCTGGCGCAGATGGCGGTGACGGGCTTGCCGCCCGCGCAGGTGTGCACGCGCCCAGCCGCGCAGGAGACAATCGCGCCGCAAGCGTCCGCCGTGCTGGACGAGCGCCTGGCGCGCTACCGGCGGCTGTACCCGCTGCTGCGCGCGGAGTTCGCCGGCGCGCCAGGCGAAGGCGTGGCTGGATAGTCAACTTTCCATTGTAATTTGTTGTTTCTATGTTGAAAGTGTTTCTCTAGCGAAAGCGCTGCTTGGTTTTTCCCGGGGCGCGCTCCATGATTTCCCTATTTGGTGAGAATTGGATAGTTTTGGTGGCGCCTTTGTTGCCATCCTGTTCTTGCTGCCGGGAGAAACACATGCAACTTGCGAATCTGAAAATCTCCGTCCGCCTGGGTCTGTTGGGCGCCTTTTTCTTTCTTGCGCTGGTGTTCGTTGGCGCGCGTGGCTGGAGCGCGCTCGACGCGGCCAGTGTGCGCAGCGCGGACGCCATGCAGCGTTCCGTCGCCCTGACGGAAGCGGTCGACGCGGCGCGCAGCGCGCAAGTGGAATTCAAGATCCAGGTGCAGGAATGGAAAAACATCCTGCTGCGCGGCGGCGATGCGGCCGCCTTCCAGCGCTACCGCGAAGCGTTTGTTGCCAGCGGCGCGCAGACGCGCAAGGAATTGAAAAGCCTGCAGACGATGATGGCCGCGCTGGGGCTCGACACGGCGCCCGTGGAGCAGGCGCTGCAGGCGCATGACGCGCTGGGCGTGAGCTACCTGGCGGCGCTGCAAAAGTTTGATGGCGCGCGCGCCGACAGCGCCCACACGGTCGATGCGCTGGTCAAGGGCATGGACCGCGAACCGACGCGCCAGATCGACGCCATCGTCGTCGCCATCGGCAAGCAGTCGCACGCCCTGATGGCGCAGATGAAGGAGCGCGATGCGGCCGCGCACCGCAGCGCCAGCATCGCCATGCTGGCCACGGTGCTGCTGACCCTGGTCGTCGGTACTGTCACCGTGTGGTGGCTGATCCGCAGCATCACGGTGCCGCTGGGCGCTGCCGTCGGCATCGCCCAGCAAGTGGCGGCCGGCGACTTGCGCGCCGTGGTGGCCGACGGCAGCCGCGATGAAATCGGCGACCTGCTGCGCGCCTTGAAAGCGATGAGCGGCAACCTGGCCGCCATCGTGGGACGGGTGCGCGCCGGCACGGACGCCATCGCCACGGCGTCCGCTGAAATCGCCAGCGGCAATATGGACCTGTCGTCGCGTACGGAAGAGCAAGCCAGCTCGCTGGAAGAAACGGCTGCCTCGATGATCGAGCTGACGTCCACCGTGCGGCAGAATAACGACAACGCGGATCAGGCGCGCCAGCTGGCTGGCGGCGCGGCCGACGTGGCGCAGCGCGGTGGCGAGGCCGTGGCGCAGGTGGTGCAGACCATGAGCCATATCAACGCCTCGTCCAAGCGCATCGTCGACATCATCGCCGTCATCGACGGCATCGCCTTCCAGACGAATATCCTGGCCCTGAATGCGGCCGTGGAAGCGGCGCGCGCGGGCGAGCAGGGACGCGGCTTTGCCGTCGTGGCGACGGAAGTGCGCAACCTGGCGCACAGGTCAAGCGCGGCGGCCATGGAAATCAAGCAGTTGATCGGCGCATCCGTGCGCACGGTGGAAGAGGGCAGTGTGCTGGCTGGCCAGGCGGGGCGCACGATGGACGACGTGGTAAGCAGCGTGCAGCGCGTCAACGCCATCATCGGCGAGATCGCCGTGGCCAGCGTGGAGCAGCGCGACGGCATCGAGCAGATCAGCATCGCCATCAGCCAGATGGATGGCGTGACGCAGCAGAACGCGGCCCTGGTGGAGCAGGCCGCCGCCGCCGCGGACGCGCTGCAGCAGCAGGCGGCCAGCCTGGCCGACGCCGTCAGCATCTTCAAGCTGCATGCGGCGCCGGCACTGGCGCCGCATGAGGAACTGAAACCGGGCCGGCTGGCGCTGGCTTAGAACGTGTACTTCGCCGTCAGCACGGCGCTGCGCGGATCGCCGAATGCATTGCCGCTGTCGATGCTGCTGATGGCCTGGTAGTAGCTGCGGTCGAAGACGTTGGTCACGCTCAGGCGCACGTCGAGCTGGCGGTTCACTTGCCAGCCCGCGTTCAGGTCGGCCACCGCGTAGCCGCCCTGGCGGATGGCGCTGTTGGTTTTGTAGATCTGGTTCTGCGCCCGCAGTGCGCCGCCGATGCGCCACGCATCGGACAGGCGATAGCTGGTGGACAGGCGCAACAGGCGGCTGGGGCGCTCGGCCGCATAACGCGCGCCTGCGGCATTGCTGCCTTGTGCCTTGGCGTACTCGGCCGTGTTGTAGGTAAAGCCCGTGCTCATCTGCCAGCGCGGCGTCAACGCGCCGGACACGCTCAGCTCGAATCCATCGCTGCGTACTTCACCGGCCGCCTCGGAGCACGACAGCAGGCCGGGGCCGCACTGCGTCAGCGGCAGCGCTGTCGCCAGGTTCTTTTGCACGATGCGGAACACGGCCGCCGAGGCGTTCAGCGCGCCGCCGAAGTATTCGCCCTTCACGCCCGCTTCCATGTTGATGCCCGTGACGGGATCGAGCAGCACGCCATTCCTGTCGACGGCGCTCTGCGGATTGAAGATGCTGGTCCAACTGCCGTACAGCGAATGCTGGGTGTCGATGTCGTACACGAGGCCCGCATATGGCGTGACTTCCCGGCTCACCTTGTAGCCGGAGCGTGCACCCGTAAACGTATTGATGGCGCGGTAGTCGTACCAGTCGACGCGGCCTCCCACCAGCAGGGCCAGCGGATCGGCCAGGCTGAAGCGGGCCGTCGTGTAGACGCCCGTCTGTTTCGTCTTGCTGTCCTGGCCATAGTAGAAGGTACCTATTGCCGGTTTCACAGGCGCGCCCGTATCCCAGTTCACGGGGTTGAAGGTGTAGCTGTAGTCGGGCACCGACTTGTAGCCCTTGTCCTCGGTATCGCGCGTGCGGTAGCTGGTGCCGAAGACGATTTCATGGCGGCGGCCCAGCAGGCTGAAAGGGCCGGCTGCCTGCGCATCGACAATGCGTTGCTGGCGGTCGTAGACAAAGGCGTTGGCCGCGCTGAGGCGGAACAGATTTGTTTTCGGTATGCGGGCGATGCCCGTGACGACGGAGTCGAGCTCGTCCTGCAGTGCCTGCGCCGCCAGTTTGACCTTCCAGCCGTTGCCCAACCGGTGTTCGAGTTCTGCGAACAGGCGCGTGTTTTTCTTGTTCCAGAAGGTCCAGTCGGGCGCGTTGCTGGCCGAGCGGTCGAGCGGCAGGAAACTGCCATCGAGCGCCGTCGGCAAGCCGTACCACGTGGAGCCGGGATTACGCTCGTCGTTGACGTGGAAGCCTACGCTCAGGGTCGTGTCGCGCGACAGGTCGGCATCGGCGGTGGCGTAGAGCAGGGCGCGCTTGTGGCGGTAGTTAGAGATGAACGTGTCGGTATCCTGGTAGGCGGCCACGGCGCGCCCGCGCAGGCTGCCCGCCTGGTTCAGCGCGCCGCGCGCATCGACTTCGCCGCGGTAGTCGTGGTAGCGGCCGATGCTGCCCGTGAGCGACACTTCGTTCTCCGCCGTAGGGCGCTTGCGCACGAAATTCATCGTGCCCGACGGGTTGCCCACGCCATTCATCATGCCGGCCGCGCCGCGCAGGATTTCGACCCGGTCGTACATGGCCAGGGTGGCGAAACCCAGGGTGTCGCCATCGGCCGACATGGTCAGACCGTCTTCCGTGAAATTGCTGATCGAGAAACCGCGTGAATAAAAGCTGGCGCGCTCGGTGGCGCCCTTGTTCAGGCTCAGACCCGGCGTGATATTGGCGATGTCCTCGACCGAGCGGATATTCATGTCGTCCATTTGCTGGCGTGTGACGACGCTGACCGATTGCGGCGTCTCGCGCACGGACAGGTTCAGGCGTGTGGCCGCGGTCATGCTGCCGCTGGTGTAGGAGCCGCTGCCTTCGGTGGTGGCGGAGGCGGCCTGCGCGTTGACGCGCACCTCGGGCAGATTCTGTTCCTGCTGCTGCGCCTGGCCATGGGCCGGTGCACCCAAGGTGCCGAGAATGGCCGCGGCCATGAGGGTCGGCGCCAATGCGGCGGCCTTTCGCTGTGCGCTGTGGTTTGTCATTGACTGCTCCCGGTGTCGCGATGATGTGGTGGATGAAGCAGGCGGATGCCTGTTTCACAATATGCGTCGCTGGGGGAGTGTTGCGCCTGGCTTGCCTGGCCATGCCGCTGCTGTCCTGGCCTGGGCGCAGGGACTCAGATGAATGGAGTTGAATCTCAATAATGAGAATCATTCTCATTTTAGTGCGGCGCAGCAATTGTTGCAATAATTGGTGAGATTGTCTGTGGGAGGATTGCAACAGTGATCTCGCCTCGCCGTGATTGACACCAGTCAAGCGTCGCCCGATCAGGCAAATATCGCGCCAAAATTCTTATACTATTTCCTTTCCGCATGGTTCTGCGCCCGGCCGCATGGCGCGCGTTGCAAAGGAAAAGCATGTCTTCCATCTCTTGCCTGACGGGTGACGCATGACGGCGCTGCTGCTGGCGCTGTGCCTGACCCTCGCCGTGGTGCTGAGCGTGCTGCTGGCCTGCCAGTGGCAGGCGGCGCGCACGTGGCGCCTGCGCCATGCGACCGGCGTGGTGCTGCAGGCGGCGCAGGCGCAACGCATGGCAGAGGCGCTGGCGCTGCTGCACGCATTGCCGGCGGCCGTCGTCGGCACCGACCACGCTGGCGTGGTGCGCTACCTGAATCCCCGCGCCAGCGCCATGGGCGGCCGGCTGGGCGACGATGGCCTGGGCCAGCCCGTGACGCAGCTGCTGCCCCTGTTCCATGACGGCACGCCCGTCGATGCGGCGCGCCAGGTGCGCGAGTGCGTGGCGCGGCAGGAAGTGCTGGAAGTGGCGCGCGGCGCCGTACTGCTGCGCCACCTAGACGGCAAGCGCATCGACGTGCAGTACAGCTGCGCGCCGCTGGCGCAAGGCGGCGCGGTGCTGCTGCTGCACGATGTGTCGGCGCGCCGGCGCGCCGAGCAGCAGCTGGAATTCATCGCCCACCACGATGGCTTGACGGGCTTGCCGAACCGGCTGCATTTCCAGATCCGCTTCGAGCACGGCATCGCCTACGCGCGCCGCCACCAGGGTTTGCTCGCCGTGCTGTTCGTCGACATCGACCGCTTCAAATCCATCAACGACAGCCTGGGGCATGACGTGGGCGACCAGGTGCTGACGGAGTTCGCGCGCCGGGTGCAGCAGTGCGTGCGCAAGGTCGACACGGTGGCGCGCCAGGGCGGCGACGAATTCATCATCCTGCTGACGGAACTGCGCACGGCGCACGATGCCGAGCGGGTGGCCGAAAAAATCGTCGGCGCCATCGCCGCGCCCTTCGTCATCGGCGAATACAGCCTGTCGGTGGCGGCCAGCGTGGGCGTGGCCCTGTATCCGGACGATGACGACGACGTCAATGCGCTGATCGAAAAGGCCGACCTGGCCATGTATGCGGCCAAGCGCCACGCGCCCGGTACCTGCCTGCGCTACGCGCCGCGCATGCAGACGCAGTCGTATTCGCGCACCATCCTCGAGACGGCCCTGCGCCACGCGCTCGAACGCAACGAGTTCGCGTTGTATTACCAGCCGCGCATGGACTTGAAGACGCGCACGATCACGGGCGTGAAAGCGCTGCTGCGCTGGAAGCACCCGGAACTGGGCCTGATGATGCCGCTCGATTTTTTGCCGGTGCTGGAAGAAAGCGCCTTGATCCTGCCGGTGGGAGCGTGGGTGATGGCCACGGCGGTGGAACAGGCGCGCAGCTGGATCACGCAGGGGCAGAGGCTGACGGTGTCCGTCAGCCTGTCGGCGCGCCAGTTCTACCAGCGCGATATCGCGCGCAATTTCGCCGCCGCGCTGGAGGCGGCCGGCGTGCCGGGGCATTGCATCGAACTGGAAATCGCCGCCGGCATCCTGATCGACCGCAACCAGAACTGCGAACTGATACTGCGCCAGTTCCGCCAGCTGGGCGTGGCGATTTCCATCAGCGATTTCGGCACGGGCGACGCTTCGCTGAACTACCTGAAACGCTTTCCCACGGATGCCGTGAAGATCGAAAAGTGTTTTGTCGACGACGTGGGCAAGCCCGGTGGCGACGGCGCCATGGTGCGCGCCATCGTGGCGATGGCGCGCACCTTGGGGCTGCGCACCATCGCCGGCGGCGTGGAAAGCGGCGAGCAGCTGGAACTGCTGGCCGAGATGGGCTGCGACGAGGCGTTTGGCTACTATCTGGGCCGCGCCATGGCGCCCGAGGGCATCGAGGTGCTGCTCAAAACGAGTGAAGCCATTCAGAACTGATAGCGCAGCGACAGCATGGCGTTGCGCGGATCGCCGTAGTAGCCGCCCATGCCCGTCGAGTAGTACTTTTTATCGAAGACATTGTTGACGTTCAGGGTCGCCAGCAGTTGCTTGCTGACCTGGTACTGCGCCATCAGTCCCGCCACCGCATACGCCTTTTGCGTGAAGCGTTCGCCGTTCGGCCCGCGGTCGTCCGTGTAGATATCGCTTTGCCAGTTCACGCCGCCGCCCAGCACCAGGCCCGGCACGCCTTGCGCCAGGCGCCAGGTGGTCCACAGCTTGGCCATGCTTTGCGGCTGGTTGGTCTGGATGCGTGCGCCGGCGGCATTGCGGATGCGGCTATGGGCATAGCTGGCCGTCAGTTGCCAGTCGGGGCGCAGCTGGCCCGACACTTCCGCCTCGAAGCCGCGCGTGGTGGCACCCTTGACCGTGTGGTAGGCGTAGGAACCGCCGCCCGTGCCGATGATCCAGACATTGCCCGGATCGGCTTCGGCCAGGTTTTCCTGCTTCAGCTGGAAGACGGCGGCGCTGGTGGTGAGCTTGCCGCCGAAGAATTCGCCCTTGGCGCCCACTTCGTAGTTCTTGCCTTCCAGCGGCGCCAGGAAGCGGCTGTTGACGTCGCGCTGGCTTTGCGGCGTGAAGATGCTGGTGTAGCTGGCATAGGCCGACCAGTGCCGGCCCAGGTCGTAGACGAGGCCCGCATACGGCGTGATCTTGCCGTTTTCGCGCATCGCGTCATACAGGTCCGTGCCGTTGAAAAAATCGCTGCGAATGTCGCGCTTCCAGTACGACAGGCGCGCGCCCAAAATCACCGACAGCGCGTCCGTCGGGCGCAGGCGCAAGGTCGAATACAGGCCGCTTTCCTGTTCCTTGTCGTATGAGCTGCCCCGGCGCGTGCCGCTGTAGTCGGGCACCGGCATGGCGCCGTTCCAGGCGTGAATATCCGGCACCGTATGGTCATAGCCATCGAGGCGCCAGTTCGGATAGAGGGGGCTATTCGTCTTGAGTTCCGAAGCGCTCACGCCCAGCACCAGTTCGTGCTGGCGGCCGAAGGCCTGGAACGGGCCGCTGACATAGGCGTCGAGCGAGGTCTGTTGCGGCTTGCTGTGCCAGTTGGCCAGCCACAGCTTCATGCCGCCGCCCGTCACGCGGTCCGGGTAGCCGTCGCCGGAAAAGCCCTGCAAGGCGTCGTACTGGTTGCTGCTGCGGCTCACGGCCACCCTGGCGATCCAGTCGTTGTCGAAATAATGGTCGAGCGTGGCGAACAGCATGCTCTGTTCGCGGTCATACGTGCTCCACGCCGCCGTGCCGTTCATCGAGCGGGGGAAATGGGTCAGCGAGCCGTCGGCGTAGAACATGGGGAATTCACGGCCCGCGCCTTTCAGCTTTTCCTTCTGGTAGTTGATGCCGGCGCCGAGCACCGTCGATGGCGTCAGGTCCGCTTCGACGATGGCGTACAGCACATCCTTTTTCTGCTGGTAGCGGTCGATGAACGAGCGCTGGTCTTCATGCGCGGCGACGATGCGTGCGCGTACCTTGCCGTCCGCCGTCAAGGGCGTCGAGACATCGCCTTCGATGCGGTAGCGGTCCCACGAACCGAGCTGGGCGCCGGCCGTGGCGGCAAAGCTGCGGCCCGGACGTTTGCGCACCAGGTTGACGGCGGCCGACGGACTGCCCGTGCCGCTGATCAGGCCCGTGGCGCCGCGGATGATCTCGACCCTGTCGTAGATGGCCATGTCGTAGGTGCGCGCTTCCAGGCTTTTGCTGGTCGGGATGCCGTCGAACATGTACGAGGTGACTTCGAAGCCGCGTGAAAACACCTGGTCGTATTCGCGCGTGCTCGAGGAATGGTCGACCGTGATGCCGGGCGACTGCACCAGTACGTCCTGCAAGGTGCGCAAGCCCTGGTCTTCGATCCGCTGGCGCGTGATGACGCTGACCGCTTGCGGCGTTTCGCGCAGCGACAGGTTCAGGCGCGTGGCGCTGGTCAGGCCCGCGTAACCGCGCTTGCCTTCCGTGGTGCCATCGCGCAGGGCGCTGGAGCTGACGGCCACTTCGCCCAGGGTGGCGGCGATCGGCGCGGCGGGCAATGCCGCACCCGCCTTGCGCAGCACGTAGCTGCGTTCCCCGCTGGGCAGCGCTTCCAGGCCCGTGCCGGCCAGCAGGCGGGCCAGCGCCTGCGGCACCGTGTAGCTGCCGCTCAGGCCAGGCGTGCGCACGCCTAGCAGCAGTTCGGCCGCCGCGCCCACGCTCACTTTTGCTTCGATGGCAAAGCTGGCGATGGCGGCGGACAGCTCGCCCGCCGGCACGTGGAAGGCCGTTTGCGCGGCGGCTGGCGCGGTGGCATCGGCGGCCATGGCCGGCGCCTGCGCCAGCGACAGCAGGATCACGGCGCTGCCGATGGCGCGCGCGAGGGGAGTCAAACGGGGTGGGTGCATGGTGTGGCCTTTCCGGTGAGTGTCGTTGTCGTACTTACAGGACAGGCCATGCCGAAAAAAGGGGCCAAATTTCACGATTATTTTTTGCGGGCCGCGAGAGTGACCCAGTACGGGGTGCGGTACAGCACGTCGACGGGCAGCATGCGCGCCAGACTGTCCAGCACGGCGTCCGTGTCGTCGAGCTGGAAGGCGCCCGTCAGGCGCAAGCCCGCCACTTGCGGTTCCACGCGCAGCAGGCCGGGACGGTAGCGTGACAGCTCAAAAGCGAAGGCGTCGAGGCGCATGTCCTGCGCCGCCAGCATGCCGTGCGCCCATGCATCGGCTTGCAGCGGGGCCGGCGTGGGCAGGCCGGCGTGGTTGGCGTCGAAGCGGCTGTGCTGTCCCGCCACGAGCGTGCGCACGGTGGCCGAGGGCGCGCGCGGCGTGATTTCCACCGCGTGTTCAAGCACCGTCACGCGGCTGGCGTCGTCGTCGACGCGCACGGTGAAGCGCGTGCCCAGCGCGCGGATGCGGCCATGGCAAGTGGCGACGATGAAAGGGCGGCTGCCCGCATGGTCGGGGCGCGTCTGCACCAGCACTTCGCCGCGGCGCAGGGTCAGCAGGCGTTCACCGGCGCCATACGCCACGTCGACGGCGCTGTCCGTATTGAGCACCAGGGTGCCGCCATCGGGCAAGGACACCTCGCGCCGTTCGCCCATGCCGCTGCGGTAATCAGCCAGCATCTCGTGACGCACCAGCAGCCAGGCGGCGGGCGCCGCCATCAGCGCCAGCAATACCTGCACGGCCACGCGGCGTTGCGGCCGGCGCAGCACGGGCACGGCCAGCTCCGGCGGCAGCAAATTCGCCGTCTGGCTCACCTGCCGCACCCTGTTCCAGGCGCGCGCATGTTCCGGGTCGCGTGCGCGCCACTGGGCGCTGGCGGCCAGGTCGTCCGGCGTGGCCTGGCCCGACTGCTCCAATAAATACCATTCGACGGCCTGGCGCGCCACCTTGCGCGACAGCGGCGGAGATGGCGAAGCGGCCGCGCTCATGCCGGCAAGTCCTGCGCCAGCAGCACGCATTCGGTCAGCGCCTCGGCCATGTAGCGCTTCACGGAGCGTTCGCCGATGCCCAGCTGCGCGGCGATGTCCGCATAGGCATGGCCTTCGATCTGCGCCAGGATGAAGACGGCGCGCACCTTCGGTTTCAGGCCATCGAGCATGGCATCGACGGCTTGCAGCGCCTGCAGGATTTCCACGCGCCGCTCGGTCGATGGCACATGCTGTTCGGGTAGGGCGGCCAGCGCATCGGCCCACGCGCGTTCCAGCGACTGGCGGCGCAGGTGGTTGATCAGCAGGTGCTTGGCGACGGTCGCCAGGTAAGCCTTGGGTGCGCGCAGGGCCGGCGTTTGCGGCTGCATGGGCGCGCCGGCCAGCAGGCGCGTGTAGGTGTCTTGCATCAGGTCGGCCGCCTCGGCGGCATTGCCCAGGCGCCGTTGCAGCCAGTGCGCCAGCCAGCCGTGGTGTGCGCGGTAATGGCTTTCCAGTTGCGTGGACAGCAGGGGTGGCATGGCCATGATCGTTACCGTACTGCCAGCGCGACGGCGGCCAGCAAGGCCGCCACGCCGATCATGCGCGCCAGGCGCATGGCCTGGTGCGGCGCATACGGCAGCAGCCAGATCAGCAGCAAGCCGCAGCCCGTCAGGCTGCCGACCCAGTAGACGAGGCCATAGCCGCCGCCGGCGATGTGCATGGCCCAGGCCAGGCCGGCCGCCAGCGCCAGCCAGCCAGCCCACTGCAGGCGGCGGCGCAGCGGCGCGGGCGGTTCGGCGCCGCGTCCGTGCAGGTCGGCGTAGTGGCGGTCCATCGCCAGGCACAGCGAAGACAGGCCCGCGTAGCACAGCGCGAAGACGAGGAAATTGGCTAACAGTTCCATCACGCGGCCTCCATCGTTTGCGCCGGTTTCACCGGTGCCGCCTTGGCCGCCTTCACGGGCAGCGGTTTCAGTTTGTACGCCGCATACGCGAGACCGAGGCCCAGCACCAGCACCACCAGATCGAAGGCGGCCACCGCCACGGGGCCGCGGCCCAGGAACAGGGTCACGCCCAAGTGCGAATCGGTCGTGAAGACGTTCAGCACGGGCAGCGACGCCAGCAGGAAGGCGCCGGCGGCCAGCTGCATGCGCCACATGGCGCGCGAGGGGCGCAGCTGGGCGATGATGGCGGCCAGGGCCCAGGCGCCGAAGAAGCAGGCGATTTCCTCTTTTGGCCGGTCTTCCATCGTCACCGACAGCAGGCGGTTGGCCCAGAAGTAGGCGCCAAAGGCGATCGGGATGCCGGCGATGGCGCCGATGTTGAGCGCCTCGACCAGGCGCAGGCCGAAGCTGGCGCGCTTGCCGGCGGCTAGCGCCTTGGCCTGCTTCTGGCGCGTCTTGACGGCCCACAGCAGGGCGCCCGTGGCGACCATGGCGCAGCCGGCCAGGCCGGACAGGAAGAACAGGGCGCGCAGCAGCGGTCCGCCGAAATGCGCGACGTGCAGTCCCACCATCACGCCTTGCGTGGCGGCCGCGCCGGGCTGCGCCTCGCCGTCGCTTGACAGCAGCTTGCCGGACACGCCATCGAATTCCATCGATGGCTGCTTCGACGACATGTCGCGCCCACCGGCGCGCGTGAGCGAAATGGTGGCGTTAGCGTCGCCCGGGTGGTTGACGGAGATGCGCTCGACCTTGCCGCCGCCCCAGTGCTGTTCCGCCTGGCGCACGAGGGGCGCCAGCGGCGTCAGCGGCGCGGCCACGCCGGCCGGCTTGCTGTCGCCCGAGCGGCCGGGGAAGGCTTCGGCGAAGAAGGTATCCTGGTCGCCCTTGTAGGCGGCCGTGACGCCGGAAGGCATGTACAGGAACATCAAGGTGACCAGGCCCGTGTAGGTGATCATGATGTGATAGGGCAGGGCCAGCACGGCCGTCACATTGTGCGCGTCCAGCCATGAACGCTGGCCCTTTTTCGGCCGGAAGGTAAACAGATCCTTGAAAATGCGCTTGTGCGTGACGATGCCGCTGATGATGGAGACGAACATGAACATGGCGCAGAAACCCACGATCCAGCGGCCCCAGATGGCCGACATGTAGTGCAGGTCGAAATGCAGGCGGTAGAGGAATTCGCCGCCCCGCGTTTCGCGCGGCTTCGATAGCACTTCGCCCGTGGCCGGGTCGGCTTTTTCGCTATGAAAATTGCCGCGCCGGCCGCGTTTCTTTTCGCCCGGTTTCGAGGGTTTGCTCCAGCCCAGTTGCGTGGACGGGCTGCGCTCGCCGGGCAGGCTGATGAACCAGCGCGTGGCGCCGTCTGCCCGTTCTTGCATCGCCTGTTGCGCGACCTTGGCCGCTTCCTCGGTGCTCACCTGGCTGGCGGCGGCGCCGTGCAGTTCGGGCTGCATCCACAGGGTGATTTCATTGCGGTAGTAGCTGGCCGTGCCGGCGCAAAACACCAGCAGCAAGATCCAGCAGACGAGCAGGCCGGACCAGGTGTGCAGCCATGCCATCGACTGGCGGAAACCTTCTTTCATGCGAGACTCCAGGATAGTGCGTCCATCCACTGCAGGATGGCGGCGATGACGGCGGCCGGCATCAACAGGCCCAGCCAGGCGCGCAGGGCGCTGCGCGTGGCGAAGACCCACAGCACGGCGCAGGTGTAGATGGCAAACGACAGCAGGGTGGCCGTCATGACGGCTTCGGAGCGGGCCATGGGCAGGCTCACCGACAGCAGCATGGTGACCAGCGCGGCCAGCACGTAGCCGCCGACGATGGCCGCCACGCTGCGCGACGCCACGCCGAGGCGGTAGATCGCGCCGGCGGACAGGCGCAGGCGCGCGATTTTAATGATGGCTGGCGCTGGCATGCTCAGTCGTGTTCCTTGCTCGGTGGTACGGCCGGGCCGGCCGGCAGCGGCGTCACGCCTTGGGGCTGCACCAGGCTCAGGGTCGTCACGAACATGGCCTTGTCATAGGCTTGCGCGCCGCGCTGGCCAGCCGTCTTGTCCGTGTGCTGCACTTCCAGCACATAGGTGCCCTTCCATGGCAGCGGGAAGCTGACCAGGCCTTGCGCATCGCTCCACGCTTCCTTGCCCCAGCCCGATTGCACCACGGCGTTGACCTTGGCCTGCGCCAGCGGCTTGCCCTGGTAGCTGACCTGGAACTGGCCAGGTTTGCCGGTCGGCACGAGGTCCAGGGTCAGCGCGGGCGTCTGCGCCTTGTCGTCGGCGATCAGGCGCGCGGCCGGGACCCACACGGTGCGCGTGCTCTTGCCATCCTTTTTCTCTTCCCACGATGGGTAGTTGTCTTCCTCGACGATGATGCTTTCGCCGGCGCCCGCCTTGCCATTGAGGATGAACGCGCCGGCCGTCTTGCTCGCCTGCAGCGGCTGCGCGCCCTTGGCCGACACCCACGTCACGTTCCTGATGCTGAACTTGTCCAGCAGGCCGGGCGACGCTTCGCGCAGGTTGTCGCCGAATTCGCCGAAGTACACGCTGGCCGCCTTGCCGTCCTGCTGCAGCCAGATCTGGTGCGCGCTGGCCGTGCCGGAAAAGAGGGCCGCGCCCAGCAGGGCGGTGGCGAGGGCGCCGAGGCGCGCGATGGAAGTGAGGTGCATGGTGTATCCCTTGGTGTATGGTGAGAAACGTGGTTGTCGCAGCGGTGCAACGTACCGGGAAGTGGCGGCGGCAGCGCCGGCCAGGGAACGTGCTCGCGCCATGAAACTACCTTTTTGCGTTATTGATACGGGAAGGCTTGCTTGGCAGGGATGCCTGGCTGGCGCAGCGTGTCATCCAGCTGCGCACCAGCCATGCCGTCCTGGCCGGTCGATGGCAGGCGGGACATGCGGGAGGCGGACTCCGAACGGAATCCAAATGTGAATGAGAACTATTCTTATTATAGTGTGAGGTTGCGAGACATGCAAGAGAGAGGTGTTGTAACGATGTCGTAAACGAGCACGGCCACCGTACTGACGCGGTGGCCGTGCAAGCGTGCAAGCGTGGGCGTTACAGCTGGCCGCGCAGGGTCAGCATGGCGTTGCGCGGTTCGCCATAGAAGTTGGAGCCATAGGCGGCCCACACGCGCGTGTAGTATTTTTTGTCGAACAGATTGTTCACCGTCAGCGACAGCTCCAGCTTGGGACTGAGGCGGTAGCCAGCTTGCAAGCCCACCGTGGTGACGGGGCCCTGCTCGAATTTCACGGGGCCGTTCAGGCGGTACATGCTGCTGACGCTGCGCAAGCCGCCGCCCACGCTGACTTTATCGAGCGCGCCGGCCAGCCGGTAATTGGTCCACAGATTGACATTGTGGCGCGGCGCGATGAAGGTGTACAGCTGGGCTTTCTGCTCATCGCTGCCTTCGAGGGTGCGCGTGCTGGTGTAGGAATAGCCGCTCGTGATGTTCCAGCCCGGCAGGGGGCTGCCGCTCAGCTCGGCTTCCACGCCCTGGTTGCGCATCTTGCCGGCGCCGATGGAAAACAGCGGGTTGGCCGGGTCGGGCATGGCGCGGTTCTCGTCTTCCATGCGGAACAGGGCTGCATGCGCATTGACGTTCTTGTCGAACAGTTCCGCCTTCAGGCCCAGCTCGAACTGCTGGCCCGTGCGCGGTTTCAGGATCTGGCCGGCGGCGTCCGTGGTGGTCTGGGGCGAGAAGATGCGCGTGTAGCTGCCGTAGGCCGACACCTGCTTGTCGAGTTCATAGACCAGGCCCGCGTACGGCGTGAATTTCGCATTGATGGTGTTGCTGACATCGGTGAACTGGTTGAAATAGGCATTGCGGTTGACGGTATGGTTGTTCCGGTGCGTCAGGCGCCCGCCCAGGTTGACGGCGAGCCGGTTCGTCGCTTGCAGGCGGGTGCGCGCGTACAGGCCGAACTGCTTGGTGCGGTTGTCGTTGCCGTTGGAAAAGGTGTAGCTGGGCCGGGCGATATTGTTATCCGGGTGGAAGATGTTGATCGGCGCAGTGTCGCCGCCACCATACTGGAAATTCTTG
This sequence comes from Janthinobacterium sp. BJB401, assembly GCF_013372745.1. NCBI lineage: Bacteria > Pseudomonadati > Pseudomonadota > Betaproteobacteria > Burkholderiales > Oxalobacteraceae > Janthinobacterium > Janthinobacterium sp. BJB401. The sequence continues at coordinate 71,670 of NZ_JABXFH010000004.1, forward strand.
TGCACCTGGCGGTAGTCGGCGCCCACGATCAGGTCGTGGCTGCGGCCGAACGCCTGGAACGGCGTCGCCAGCCAGGCATCGAGTCCCTGCGTCTTCCAGTGGCTGCGGTAGGTCCAGCTGATCAGGCAGCTCTCGCCCGTGACGGGGTCTGCCGAACAATCGGGCCAGCCGAAATGGCGCGATGGTTCGTCCTGCTCGCGGTACAGGGCGGTCATCTTGAACTGGCCGCCGTTGTCCAGTTTGTGATCGAGTTCGGCAAAATATTCCGTGACCTTTTCCGTGATGTGGTTCCAGGCCGGATCGAGGTACGTGGAGCGGGGCACGTCGAGCAGGCGCCCGTCTTCATAGGCGGGCAGGCCGAAGGCGGGACGGCCCTTGTATTCCTGCCAGGTGACGCCGCCCGTCAGCACGGTGCCCGGCGCCACATCGACGGCAACGGTGCCGTACAGCAGCGGTTTTTCCGCATACACATGATCGACGAAGGAGCGCCGGTGTTCATAGGCGGCCACTAGGCGGCCGCGCACCTTGCCGTCCGCGCTCAAGGGACCCGTGACGTCCGCTTCCGCATAGTAGCGGTCCCAGGAACCCGCGCTGAGCACGCCGCTGGCGGTGTAGGTGTCGCGCGCCCGCTTGCGCACCAGGTTGATGCTGCCGCCCGGGTCGCCCGCGCCCTGGAACAGGCCGTCCGGTCCGCGCAGCACTTCCACGCGGTCATAGATGGCCAGGCCGAAGCCGGCCGACAGATCGTTGCCCGTGCTGGCCGGCGTCATCACGCCATCGACCTGTACCGAGTCCAGCGCATGGCCGCGCGAATAAAAATTGCCGTGGTTGCCGCCCGTGCTGCTCGCTTCGACGGTGATGCCCGTCACGCCGCGCATGGCGTCGTCCAGGTTCAGCAAATTCTGGTCGTTCAGCTGCTGGCGCGTCAGTACGGAGATGGACTGGGGAATCTCGCGCAGGCTTTGCCGGCCCTTGCCGATGCTCACTGCCTGCGCCGCATACGACTTCGTCAGTTCGGTATCCGTCGTCGCCTCCTGGCGCGCGCTGATGGTGATTTCCGCCAGGGTCGCCACCTTGCCCGTGGCGGCGGGCGCTGGGCGGATGATGACGCTGTTGCCGTCGATGCTGGCGGACAGGCCGCTGCCGGCCAGCAGACGCTCCAGGCTGTCGGCCACGCTGAGCGTGCCGCTGACGGCGGGCGCCGTCTTGCCGGCCACCAGTTCCGGCGCGAACAGCAGTTGCAAATTGGCTTGCCGCGCCAGCTCATTCAGGGCTTGCCCCAGAGGCTGGGCGGCGATGGCCAGTGTAACGGCGGGCGCCGTTTGCGCGTGTGCGAGGGAAATGGTACCCAGGGCCAGCATGGCGGCCAGGGCGAAGGGGGCGGGTGTCAGATTGAGGCGGGGGGACCACATGTTGCATTTCTCCAGGTTAATTTATTGTCGATTAACCTGGTAGACGCGGCAGCGGGAAAAACCCTCACCTGCGAATGCGAATTATTTTCATTTATTTTTTTGGGAAGTGCATAGCCGGTGCCTGCGCAGGTGCTCTCGGCGCCATGCCGATGGTGCTGACGGTGCCGCTGCGCACGACTTGTACGGGCAAGAGTTGCGGCAAGGCGGCGGCGAAGCGGTCGAGCTGGGTCAGGCTGAAGCTGCCGCCGATGCGCAAGCGCGCGACGGCGGGATCGCGCACGACGAAGCCCGTGTCGCCATAGCGTTCGAATTCGGCCAGCGCCGCACCCAGCGGCACATTGTCGAAGGTGATCCTGCCGTCGCGCCACGGCGCCACGCTGCCCGGGGCCAGGCTGGCGACGGCAGACAGGCGGCCGCCGGCATCGCTGCTGACGCCCTGGCCGGCCCGCAGGTCGACCTGATCTTGTCCTACGCCGGCCACGCGCACCTGGCCATGCTGCACGGCCACGCGCAGCTGGCCGTCGTGCACCAGCGTGTTACGCACGGAAAACTGCGTGCCCACCACCGTCACTGTCAACGGACCGCTGAGCACGTCGAACGGCTGGCCCTGCTTCGATTGCACCTGGAACAGCGCTTCGCCGTGCGCCAGGCGCACTTCGCGGCGCTGGCGGTACAGGGTGACGTGCAGTTGCGTGGCCGTATCGAGCTGCACCTGGCTGCCGTCGGGTAGCGAGATGGCCAGGCGCTGGCCGCGCACGGTGGCATACGACTGGCTGAACGTGGGTTGCTGCCACCACTGGTAGCCGCCCGCGCCCACGCCGAGCAGCAGCATGGCGGCGGCCGCATACGGCAGCATGCGCAGGGAGCGCAGAAGCGGGCGGCGGGCGGATGGCGCTGGCACTGTCCAGCGGGCGGCCACCTGCGCGGGAATCCGGCGCGCCGCGCGATAGGTGTCTTGCAACTGGGCATACGCGTGCGCGTGCAGCGCATCGGCCGCCAGCCAGGCGGCAAACTCGGCCTGTTGCCGCGCATCGAGGTTACCGCGCCGGCTGAACCACGTGGCCGCCGCCAGCGCTACCGGGTCTTGCGTGGCGGCAAAGTCGGCATGCTCGCGCAAGTCCGCCTGCTCCTGGGCGGAGGGGCCGAAATCATGGCGGGGCGGGTGGGCTGTCATGGGCGGCATTATGCGCATTCCCGCAGAGAACGCAACTGTGCCTGGCAACTGAGCATGCCGCGCGCGATATGTTTTTCCACCATGCTCACGGAAATGCCCATGCGCGCGGCGATCTGTGCGTGCGGCAATTCCTCGAAGACGTGCAGCACGAAGGCGTCGCGGCAGCGCGGTGGCAAGGCGTCGATGGCGGCCACGCAGGCTTGCCAGTCCTGGCTGCTTTCCAGCGCCTGTTCCGGCTGCAAATGACGGGGCCCTGCCGGATGCGCGACCTCCGGCAGGGCGTCGAGTTCCTCGTGCTGGCGCACGGCGGCGCGGCGGTGCTGGTCGACCAGCAGGTTGCGCGCCGTGTGGTACAGCAGCGCGCGCGGTTCGCGCACGGCCGCCTCGCCTAGCACGCGCGCATAGCTTTCCTGCACCAGGTCGGCCGCAGCCTCGCGGTTGCGCAAGCTGCGCCAGCAAAAGTTCAACAGTTCTTGGTAATAGCGTGCAACCACGGCGTCCGATGTATGAGTCCGCAGCCAGGAATGCCGCATATGAGAATGATTCTCATTATATGGCATGCCGCGATGTCGTGTTAAGCGGCTTGGCGCACCGTGGCAGACGTACAACGCTTTGCCCTGCGGCCAGCATCGGTTAACATGGGAAGTTAATAAGGAGGCAAGATGACTATACAAATCATCAATACGGCGCCGGTGGCCGGCCAGCGGCCTGGCACCTCGGGCCTGCGCAAGAAGGTGGGCGTATTCAGCCAGCCGCAGTATCTGGAAAACTTCGTGCAGAGTGTTTTTGACACGCTGGGCGACTGCCGCGGACAGACCCTGGTGCTGGGCGGCGACGGGCGTTACTACAACCGCGCGGCCATCCAGACGGTGCTGCGCATGGCGGCCGCGCATGGCTACGCGCGCGTGCTGCTGGGGCAGGGCGGCATTTTGTCGACGCCGGCCGTCAGCTGCGTGATCCGCAAGCATGGCGCCAGCGGCGGCCTCATCCTGTCGGCCAGCCATAATCCGGGCGGCCCCGATGGCGATTTCGGCATCAAGTACAACATCGCCAATGGCGGCCCGGCACCCGAAAAGGTCACCGAGGCCATCTACGCCTGCACGCAAGGCATCGCCGAATACCGCATCAGCGACGCGGCCGACATCGACCTCGATACCATGGGAGTGGCGCGCATCGAGCAGATGACGGTCGAAGTGATCGATCCCGTGCTTGATTACGCGGAACTGATGCAGCAGCTGTTCGACTTCGACGCCATCCGCGCCCTGTTCGCGGGCGGCTTGCGTATCTGCTTTGACGGCATGCACGCCGTTTCCGGCCCGTATGCGACGGCCATCCTGGAAGGCATGCTGGGCGCGGCTAAGGGCAGCGTCATCAACGGCGTACCCCTGGAAGACTTCGGCGGCGGCCATCCGGACCCGAATCCCGTCAACGCGCAGGAATTGATCGCCATCATGGCTGCCGACGATGCACCGGACTTCGGCGCCGCCTCGGATGGCGACGGCGACCGCAACATGATCGTCGGCCGGCGCTTCGACGTCACGCCCTCGGACAGCCTGGCGATTTTGGCCGCCAACGCTACGCTGGCGCCCGGCTACCGCGACGGTTTGAAAGGCATCGCCCGCTCCATGCCCACGTCGGGCGCGGCTGACCGGGTCGCTGGCGCGCTGGGCATCCCTTGCCACGAGACGCCGACGGGCTGGAAGTTCTTCGGCACCCTGCTCGACGCGGGCATGGTCACCCTGTGCGGCGAAGAAAGCTACGGCACGGGCTCGAACCACGTGCGCGAAAAAGATGGCCTGTGGGCCGTGCTGTTCTGGCTCAACCTGCTGGCAGCGAAAAAACAATCGGTGGAAGAGATCGTGCGCGCGCACTGGGCGGAATATGGCCGCAATTACTATTCGCGCCACGACTACGAAGACATCGACAGCGCCGGCGCGCAGCAGCTGATGGAGGCCGTGCGCGGCCAGCTGGCCGCCTTGCCCGGTCAGGTCGTCAACAGCTACACGGTGGCGCTGGCCGACGATTTCAGCTACACGGACCCCGTTGACGGCTCCGTGGCCACGCAGCAGGGCATCCGCATCATCATGACGGACGGCGCGCGCATCGTGCTGCGCCTGTCCGGCACGGGCACCGAGGGCGCGACCCTGCGCCTGTACCTGGAGCGCTACGAAGCCGATCCGGCCCGGCACGATATTCCCACCCAGGAAGCGCTGGCAGGGCTGATCGCCGTGGCCGGGCAGCTGGCGCAGATCCGCGAGCGCACGGGGCGCGATGCGCCGACGGTGACGACGTAAAAAAAGGGCGCCCGATGGCGCCCTTCTTGATTGCGGCAAATCAAACCGGCATCATGCTTTCGCCGGCACCACCGCCTGGCGGTAGTTATCGACCATCTTGTAGCGCTTCGCATACAGGCCGAAAGCCAGCATGGCGACGGCGGCAAAGGCGGCGAAGAAGAACATCTGGAAGGCCGTCACGCTGATGCCGCTTTCGGCGATCTTGCCGATCACGCCTTCGTTCATGACGCTGCGGTTGACGATCAGCACCCACAGGTTGCCCACCGTGGTCGACAGATTCCAGAAGCTCATGATGGCGCCCTTCATCGAGACGGGCGCCTGGCTGTAGGCAAACTCCAGTCCCGTCGCCGAGACCAGCACTTCGCCGAACGTCAGCAAGGCGTACGGCAGGATCTGCCACATGATGGAGACGGCGTTGCCGCTGTCGAGGGCCAGTTGCAGCAGACCGATGACGATCCACGCCAGCGAGGAAAAGCCGATACCGGCCGTCATGCGGCGCAGGGCCGTCGCTTCCAGGCCGAAGCGGTTCAGCATCGGGTACAGCACCAGGTTGTTGAACGGGATCAGTAGCATCACCAGCATCGGGTTCAGCGCCTGCATCTGCGCCGGCAGGAACCAGCTTGGTTTTTCCATGGTGTTCGCTTGCACGATCCACGTCGAGGCCTTCTGGTCGAACAGCGAGAAGAACGGCGTGACGAGGGCGAAGATGACGAGGATGCGCAGCACGGCGCGCACGCCTTCGACGGCTTCGTCGGGGTGGATGCCGCGCGCGCGTTCCAGCTGCATGGCCGTGCCGATGCTGCCGAAGGCCAGCAGCAAGACCAGCGCGGTACATGCGGAAATCACGAAGCCCCATTCTGGAATGCTGTAGAACGCATACAGGGCGCCGACGACGCCGACATAGGCCACATACAGGCCTGGGCGCGAACCGCCATCGACGCGGGCCAGCAGGGCCGTGCGGGCCACGCGGGTGAACGAATCGGGATTCGGCGGCGCCGGCGGCACGTGCACGTATTTCTTGGCGCCCATCCAGAAGACGATGGTGGCGGCCAGCATCATGATGCCGGGGATGCCGAAGGCGATCGACGGACCGTAGTCGCGCAGGAACATCGGCATCAGCAGCGAGGCGAAGAAGGAGCCGAAGTTGATGATCCAGTAGAACAGGTCGAAGACCAGCTTGGCCTTGTGCTTGTTGGTCTGGTCGAACTGGTCGCCGACAAACGAGGCCACGAGCGGCTTGATGCCGCCGGAACCGAAGGCGATCAGGAACAGGCCGAAATAGAAGCCGTTGACACTGTTTTCAAACAGGGCCAGGCAGGCATGGCCGGCGCAATACACGAGGCTGAGCCAGAAGATGGTGTTGTACTTGCCAAAGAAGCGGTCGGCCAGCCAGCCGCCCAGCAGCGGGAAGAAATACACGCCGATGACGAAGGTGTGGAAGACGTGCTTGGCTTCGCCCGTGCGCTGGTCGATCGGGATCATCAGTAGCAGGGTGCTGATGAGGAATGGCGTCAGGATGTTGCGCATGCCATAAAAGCTGAAGCGTTCGCAGCCTTCGTTGGCGATGATGTACGGTATTTGCCGCGGCATTTTGCCCGTGGCGGTTTGTGTCTCGGCCGATGACATTGGCTCTCCCCCAAGTTTTTTTTGTAAGCCGCGATGCTAAGGCCTGCCGCGTTTGCTTGCAACAGAAAAAACGGCCTGTCCGCTATTTCGCAGGGATTTGTAAGGTATTGATTTTCATAAAGACATTACTTTCGGCACTTGCAAGGGCAGGGCGGGGCAGCAACAGCTGCATATGCAGCATGCCATCCGCCGCAGGATGGTCCTCCAGGGTAAAACCGCAAGCCAGGTACAGGGTCAATGCCGCGTGGTTGTCCTGCGCCACGGCCAGGCGCACGCGGGCCAGTTCGGGCACGCTGCAGGCGTGCGCAATGGCCGCCTGCACCAGTTGCCGTCCCGCGCCGCACCCGCGCGCCTGCGGCGCCACGTACACGCTCCACAGACTGGCCTTGTCATGCACGACGGCAATCGGTTCGCGGCGGAGGCCGGCCATGCCGATCAATTGTTCTTTGTTGAAAGCGCCAAATATTATTTGGTGCGAGGTGGCGCGCAAGCGCTCGGCTATCTGTGCCAGCGGCAAGCCGCTTTCCGCCGCCTGCGTGGTGCAGAAGGCGGCGGGCAGTTCGGCGATGCCGGCCAGGCGCAGCGCGCGGTAGGCGCTGGCGTCGTCTGGCGTGAGGGGGCGGACAGTGATGGCGGGCATGTGGGCGAGTATCGGGCTTTGATGCCAGAAAGTAAAGCTTGCGCTACAACGCCGGCGTAGTTACTGCGTGGCGACGCGTTGCATGGGCGCATTGTCCTTGCGCCATTGTTCCAGGCTGATCAGGTCGCCGCTGACGATGTCGTCGACGAGGATGCGCTTGCCATCGGGCGTGACGACGAAACTTTCCCAGCGGTGGGCCGCATCGGGCGTGCTTTCGAAAAAGCTCAGCTGGTAGCTGGCGACGCCATCGACGAGGCGCGTCTCGGGCGACGTTTCCATCACGGCGCCGTGTGCGCGGCCGCCCGAGGCTTTTTCGATATGCGCCGACCAGGCCTTGATTTCCGGCAAAGCCAGCAAGGCATCGACGGCGCGCGCGTTCTGCTCCGGCGCCGCCGTGTTGGCGCTGGCGCCAGGGGCATTGTCACCGTGCGGCGCGGACTGCTGGTGCACGTAGAAAGCGACTAGCCCGGCGGCCAGCAAGCCGGCCAGGATGCCGGCGATGATGGTGGTTCTGGAAGAGGAGGCGCGTGGCGGCATGATGGTGGGCGTGAGAAAGAGGGACGATGGCGGCCATGCTAAAGCAAAACGCACAGGCCGGCAATCGCCGGGCTTGCCAAATCAACAGGTCAACAGGCGAAAAAAAAGCTACCTTCCGTAGAAGATAGCTTTTCGGGGCTGCCGGGGAGGGACAGGCAGCTTTTGGTCTGCTGTGTCTCCCCGGCGTATGCATCCCCGCGCGCCGTCGCCTGCGCGCGGGGATGCCGGACATTACATCATGCCGTCCATGCCGCCCATGCCGCCCATACCACCCATGCCGCCGCCCATGCCGCCGCCTGCTTTGTCGTCAGCGATTTCGCAGACCATGCAGTCGGTTGTCAGCATCAGCGAAGCGATCGAAGCGGCGTTTTGCAGCGCCGAACGGGTCACTTTGGCTGGGTCCAGAACGCCCATTTCAACCATGTCGCCATACGTGCCGTTGGCAGCGTTGTAGCCGTAGTTGCCCGAACCAGCCAGTACGGCTGCCACGACGACCGAAGCTTCTTCGCCAGCGTTTTGCACGATCATGCGCAGTGGCTCTTCCATTGCGCGCAGAACGATCTTGATACCAGCGTCTTGATCAGGATTGTCGCCCTTGACCGTGATGTTGGCGCGTGCGCGCAGCAGGGCTACGCCGCCGCCTGGCACGATGCCTTCTTCCACGGCAGCGCGGGTAGCGTGCAGTGCATCTTCAACGCGGGCTTTTTTCTCTTTCATTTCGACTTCGGTGGCTGCGCCAACCTTGATCACGGCAACGCCGCCAGCCAGTTTGGCTACGCGCTCTTGCAGTTTTTCACGGTCGTAGTCCGAGGTCGCTTCTTCGATCTGTACACGCACTTGTTTTACGCGTGCTTCGATCGATGCTGCTTCGCCGGCGCCATCGATAACGATGGTGTTTTCCTTGCCCACTTCGATGCGTTTCGCCTGGCCCAGTTCGGCCAGGGTCACTTTTTCCAGGGTCAGGCCGACTTCTTCAGCGATCACTTGGCCGCCGGTCAGGACAGCGATGTCTTCCAGCATGGCTTTGCGGCGGTCGCCGAAGCCAGGGGCTTTCACTGCGCACGTTTTCAGGATGCCGCGGATGTTGTTCACAACCAGGGTGGCCAGTGCTTCGCCTTCGATGTCTTCTGCGATGATCAGCAGTGGACGGCCAGCTTTGGCGACTTGTTCCAGTACCGGCAGCAGGTCACGGATGTTCGAGATTTTCTTGTCGCACAGCAGGACGAATGGGCTGTCCAGTACGGCAACTTGTTTCTCTGGGTTGTTGATGAAGTATGGCGACAGGTAGCCGCGGTCGAACTGCATGCCTTCAACGATATCCAGCTCGTCGTTCAGCGACTTGCCGTCTTCCACGGTGATCACGCCTTCTTTGCCGACTTTTTCCATCGCTTCAGCGATACGCTCGCCGATCGAGTAGTCCGAGTTCGCCGAGATCGCGCCAACCTGGGCGATTTCTTTGGTCGTGGTGCAAGGACGGGCGATTTTCGCCAGTTCTTCGACGGTCGCTGCAACAGCTTTGTCGATACCGCGCTTCAGGTCCATCGGGTTCATGCCGGCGGCAACGAACTTCATGCCTTCGCGCACGATGGCTTGTGCCAGCACGGTTGCGGTGGTGGTGCCGTCGCCGGCGTTGTCGCTGGTGCGGGAAGCAACTTCCTTGACCATTTGCGCGCCCATGTTCATGAGCTTGTCTTTGAGTTCAACTTCTTTCGCTACCGACACACCATCCTTGGTGACGGTAGGGGCGCCGAACGAGCGCTCCAGAACCACGTTGCGGCCTTTCGGGCCCAAGGTGACTTTGACTGCGTTGGCGAGGATATTGACGCCTTCGACCATCTTGGCGCGCGCTGCGTCGCCGAATACTACTTCTTTAGCTGCCATGTTCAATTCTCCTGAGTTTCGGGATGTATCTGTCTACAACGTGGAAACAATTACTTGACGACGATCGCCATGATGTCTTCTTCGCGCATGACCAGCAGCTCATCGCCGTCAACTTTGACGGTTTGGCCGGCGTACTTGCCGAACAGGACGCGGTCGCCCACTTTGACATCCAGAGGACGGACTTTGCCGTCGTCGAGAATCTTGCCATTGCCTACGGCAAGGACTTCGCCTTGATCCGGTTTTTCAGCAGCTGCATCAGGAATGATGAGGCCGGACGCAGTTTTGGTTTCCTGGTCGAGGCGTTTGACGATGACGCGATCGTTCAATGGGCGCAGATTCATACAAAACTCCTTAAAGTTCAATGGATAGGTGTTGCTAAATGAATACATGCCTGGCACAGCGCCAGGCCTGCTTTCAGTGACCGCCGTTGAAAGCAGCCCGCAACGGTCAAGCAAACCCCATGTCATCCTGTCCTTGCCTGTATCCGGCAGTGGTGCATCGCGGCGTCGCCCGCCGCGTAGCGTTCCCTGCAGTGGCCTGGCAAGCACCATCAGTCCTGAGGATTACTACGAAAGAGTTTGTTAGCACTCTCTACTAACGAGTGCTAATTATAGGGACGGTAGGGGGCTTATTCAAGGGCTTATTCTCCGGGAAGATATACATAGACGTTCTGCGCAGCCTGCATTTACGCAGGGTTTGCGCTGGCGCAAGCCAACTTCCCGGGCGTCAGCAACAGGCGCGACTCTAGCATGCCGTCCGGAGAGGGGCCGTTCCTGTACGCACAGGAAACAGAGTTTCACTATGGAATTTGATAAGATGATTGTAATTGCATATCAATATCGCCACATATAACTACTTGCACCAGAAAGAACGCCATGCCATTTCCGCCTTCCCGCCCCGCGCTGCGCCTGCTGGGCGCTACCCTCATCGGCCTCGCCTGCCTGGGCAATGCCGCCGCGCAAACGCCCACCATCGCCGACGAGATCACCGTGGCGACCCTGACGCCGCAGGAAAAAGACAGGCTGCTGGGCGATTTGTTCAAGGACTTGAACAAGGACGACGACGATCAGCAAGCGCACGTGTGGGACAACGGCGGCGACCGCGGCGTGATGGTCAAAGTCACGTATAACTTCAGCAATTCCGGCATGACGGAGCACAGTTTGAAGGCGCATGTGTGCCGCGACCTGAAATTCGTCGTTACGGCGGGCGGCAAGTCGCAGGACCTGAGCCGCCGCACCTGTTCGCAGAACAGCGGAAAATGGGATGTGCAGGGCAAGGATCCGGCGCCCGTCGTGTATCCGCCTTTCCTGTCCGACGTCACCATCGCCAGGCTGAATGCACAAGAACAAGCATCGTTGCTGAAGGCCGCCGTGCGCACCTTGAAAGATGAAGAGGATGGCAAGAGCCGCCAGTGGAGCAACAAGGGCCTGGGCAATGCGGTGCCACTGGCAGTGCGCCTGACGCCTTCGGGCACGGACGCCAAACCGGGCAGCTACAGCCGCACTTGCCGCGACTTGACGATGGTGCTTGACGGCAAGAGCGGCAAGCAGGAGTTGACGCGCCGCTCTTGCGAAAACCGCTATGGCGGCCTCGATATCGAAGCCGATTACGTCGACGAGTAAAACGCTGCCATCGCGGCGCCGGCGGATGCGCGCACTTGGCGAAAAGCGCCGGAAAAAGCGTGTATTGTCCGCCAACTGCCCTGCATTGATGTAAATATGTGTGACAGCGGCGTGATTCGATTGACGCCCATGGAGCGTCCGCCCTATAGTGGCGGCATGATTTCCGAATTCAACGAATTATCCGACAAAATAGGCCTGCTGGCCGAAATGACCCATGCGCTGCGCCGTGAAAACGCGCAACTGCGCAAGGACAATGCCGCGCTGGCCGCCGACAACGCCCTGTATGTGCAACGCATGCGCGAGGCGCAGGAGCGGGTGGAAGCCTTGCTGGAAAAAATTCCCGAACTGGTGCAAGCCGGCCTGGAGCAAGCCGCTTCGGAAGCGGGCGCCTATATTGCCGAGAACGAGAAGGAAGCGTAATGCCGCGTGTCGATGTCAATATCATGGGCCAGTCCTACAGCATGGTGTGCCGCGACGGCGAAGAGCGCGCGCTGCGCGAAGCGGCGATCTATCTCGATAGCAAAATGAAAGCCATCCGCGACGCGGGCAAGGTCAAGGGCAACGACCGCATCGCCGTGCTGGCCGCCCTGGGCGTGGCCGCCGAATTCCTCTCCGTGAAGTCGCCGCAAGGTCCGCTGTCGGAATTGACGATACTGGAAGTGAAGCAGAAAATCTCGGCCATGCATACTGTTCTCGATAGCGCTCTGACGCCCCAGGAAAACCTTTTTTAAGCGTGCACGCGACGATTTGTCTTTGCGATGCGCGAGCAAAGGAGTAAACTTGGGTCTACCCTGCGGTGTTCGCGATTGCCATATATTCCTTGAACCATTTATGCGCATCGGTTGCGAATTTTGTTTGATGGGAGTGAGCGTCGCTCGTTCGACGAACCCGAAATTGAACTAACGTGACCACCTTGAACCGTTTGGTTCGGGATGCCGGCATAGCGGCACAGGCGGGGCCCAATTTGAAAGAAAACGAAAAACGGTTGCAGCATCGATGCGCAACCGTTTTTTTACGTCTGTCGCTTTGATACGGAGTCTGCATGAAACAATACTGGCTGATGAAGTCCGAACCCGATGAAGTGAGCATCGATGACCTGATGGCGGCGCCCAAACACACCATGCCGTGGTTCGGTGTGCGCAATTACCAGGCGCGCAACTTCATGCGCGATGGCATGCAGCCGGGCGATGGCGTGCTGTTCTATCACTCGAGCTGCCCGCAGCCGGGCGTGGCGGGCGTGGCAGAAGTGGCCAGCGGCGCCTATCCCGATCACAGCCAGTTTGAAGAGGGCGGCAAATACTTCGACCCGAAAGCCACGCCAGAACAGCCGCGCTGGATCAGCGTCGACGTGCGCGGCGTGAAGAAGACGGCGCTGCTGCCCCTGTCCGAGATGCGCCAGATGCCGGAGCTGGAAGACATGCTGCTGCTCAAGAAGGGCAGCCGGCTGTCGATCACGCCCGTGACGCCGGCGCAATGGAAAGTCATCACCGGCAAGCTGGGACGCTAAGCCTCGACCCGGTTGCGGCCATTCTGCTTGGCCCGGTACAGGGCCTGGTCGGCGGCGGCCAGCAATTGTTCCGGCGTCTGTCCTGCGTCATGCAAGGCCAGGCCGATGCTGGCCGTCACCAGGCCGCCGCGCGACGGCGCGTGGACGATGGCGGCCGCGGCGATCGCCTCCTGCATCTTGTGCGCCACGGCCAGCGCGCCCGCGTGATCGGTGGCGGGCAGGATGGCGGCAAACTCCTCGCCGCCGAAGCGGGCCGCCAGGTCGCTGGCGCGCGGCAGCGCCGAGTTCAGGGCGGCCGCGATCCGCACCAGGCAGGCGTCGCCATACGGGTGGCCGAAGGTATCGTTGAGGCTTTTGAAGAAATCGATATCGATGATCAGCAGCGCCAGCCCCTGATGGTTGCGCGCGGCGCGCTGCCACTCCAGCTGCAGGGTCTGGTCGAAGCAGCGCCGGTTGGCGATGCCCGTCAAGCCATCCGTCAGCGACAGCTTTTCCAGTTTGTCATGCGCCGCGCGCAAGGCCAGTTCGCTTTGCATGTAGCGGCTTTGCAGGGTGGCCGAGCGCAGCGCGTGGACCAGCAGCGCGACGAACAGCGACGCCGCCGCCAGGTAGAAATGCGCGCGCATGACGGCAAAGCCCAGGCCCAGCAAGGCGGCCGTAAAGAAGATGGGACTGAAATTGTCGATCAGCAGGGTCAGCTTTTGCGGGGTCTGCTGCGTCTGTGCGCTTTCCGCACCGGACCGCGCCGCCGTGACGCGCATGGACAGCAGCACCAGGATCAGGAAGGGCAGGCTCGGCAGCACCTCGCTCCAGGCTTCGGTCGCGCCATGCAAAGTCAGATAGTTATACGCGGCCGCGCAGCCCGCATAGCACCATAAGAACACCGCCAGCAACAGGTAAAAGCGGCCTTGCCCGCCATCGCGGCGGTGCGCCAGCAGGCGCAGCGAGGCGCAGCAGGCCAGGGCCAGGTTTTCCACGTTGTAGGTCAGCACCAGCAGGCTGGCGGGAATCGGCGCGATCGAGCGCTGGTCGAAGGGCGACACGGAAAAGATGGCCGTATAGGCCAGGTAGGCCGCCAGCAGCACCTGTACGGCGTCGAGCCATTGCAAGGTGCGTGAAGGATGCTCGTGCGTCACGGACGACATGGCCAGCAGCAGGGGCGCGCCGTACATGAAATAGGCGAAATCGGAAAAATACGTGGCGTCGGAAGCCACTTGCCCGCTCAGGTCCTGCCAGGCCGACAATATCATGCCGGTGCTCCAGAACAGCATGGCCACGGCGAACAGGGCCCAGCCTGTCCTGGCCGCGCCTGCCGCGCTGACATAGGCGCAGCGGCAAGAGGCGGCCAGCGCCAGCAGGGGCGCGACGATGTTGAACGCATAGCTGACCCAGGGGGCACGCGTGCCGGCCCACGCCGTCAAGGCCAGCTGGGCCAGCACATAGCCGGCGCCCAGCGCAATCGAGTACCTCAGTTTTTGTCCGGTAGGCAGCATGGCAAGGCATCCCCGGTGGCGGCACGTTGAAACGATGATATCGATATGTCAACAGCAAGTCTATTCCACTAGGAAATTTTATTGTGTTGAGGGAAATGTTGCGGAAGGAGATAGTGGCGCACCTGCCTGGCGCGCCACCGGGGAAGCAGCGGTGTTACGTGTTTGCCGGGCGGGCCTTGGTGGGCGGCGTGCCCATTACCTGGCTTTTATACGCCCACACCAGCAGCGCGATGGCGCCGACGATCATCGGCAGGGACAGCATCTGGCCCGACGTGATCGGTACGCCCAGCCACACGACTTCCCAGTCCGGCGTGCGGAAGTATTCCGTGAAGAAGCGCGCGCAGCCGTACAGCAGGGTGAACATGGCGCCCACGGCCATGCGCGGACGCTGCTTGCGCGCAAACAGCCACAGGATGATGAACACCAGAATGCCATCGACCAGCATCTGGTAGAGCGGCGACGGGTGTACGGGATACGGAATGCCCGGCCACTGCATGGCCCACGGCAGGGTTTCCGGCGCGATGCGGCCCGGCAGTTCGGCATTGATGAAGTTGCCCAGGCGGCCGGCCGCGTAGCCGAGCGGCACCAGCGGCGCGATGAAGTCGAGCACGTCGAACAGGTTGCGGCCCGCCTTGCGGCTCCACAGATACATGGCCAGGATGACGCCGAGGAAGCCGCCATGGAAGGACATGCCGCCATGCCAGACCATGAAGATCTCGAGCGGATTGTGCATGAAGTATTCGGGACGGTAGAACAGCACTTCGCCCAGGCGCCCGCCGATCACCACGCCCAGCATGCCGTAGAACAGCATGTCATCGAGGTCTTCCTTCTTCCAGCCCAGTACGGCGATGTGCGGCTGCTTGATGCGCACTCTGCCCAGGATAATGAACAGGGCGAAGGCCAGCACATACATCAGGCCGTACCAGTGCACGGCGAGCGGGCCGATCTGGATGGCTATCGGGTCGGGCATCGGGTGTATCAGCATGGGGTTTCTTTCTTTGTTTAAAGCCAAGGTTGCGTAGTATGGGGGCGCTGGCGGTTTTTTGCCTTAGCGGCCACTTAATTTATTGCGCTGGGTGGCCTAACTGCTTGCGCAGCAGCGCCAGGAAGCCTTGCAGCACGGCGGACGGATTGTCGCGGCGCCAGGCCAGGCCCGTTTCCACCAGCGGCGTGGCGTCCTGCAGCGGCCTGTATTCTACGCCGGGGCGCATCAGATTCGATACCGATTGTGGCACAAGCGCGATGCCCATGCCAGCCGAGACGAGGCTGACGATGGTTTGCATCTGGATCGCTTCCTGGCCGATCTGCGGCGTGATGCCGGCCGCGCGGAACACGCCGAGGATGGCGTCGTGCAAGGCGGGAGAAATGGCGCGCGGGAAAATGATCAAAGGCAGGGGCGGCACGTCGCGCAGGCGCACGGGGCCCGGCGTAGTGAATATGTCGAGGCCGGACGGCGCGGCCAGCACCAGCGGTTCGGCCAGCACGGGCAGGTAGTCGAGTTCCCCTTTCGCCTTTTCGGGAAGGGGCGGGATCAGCAGGCCCGCATCCGTGCGCCCGGCCAGCAATTCATCGAGCTGCAGGTCCGAGGTGGCTTCCTGCAGCGCGATCTGCACTTGCGGATAGGCCGTCTGATAAGCGCGCAGCAGCGGCGGCAGCACGCTGTAGTCGGCCGACGAGACAAAGGCCAGGCTCAGACGCCCCGCCTCGCCCTGCGCGGCGCGCCGCACCAGCGCGGGCAAGTCCTGCGCCTGGGCCAGCAGGCGGCGCGCCTCGGGCAGCAGGGCCGTGCCGGCCGGTGTCAGTTGCACTTCGCGCCGGGTGCGCACGAACAGCGGCGCACCCAGCAGTTCTTCCAGGGCCATGATGGTTTGCGACAGGGGCGGCTGCGTCATGTGCAAGCGCGCGGCGGCGCGGCCGAAGTGCAATTCCTCGGCGACGGTGACGAAATAGCGCAGCTGGCGCAGTTCAAGGTTCATATGCGTTTCCATGCGGATTGATTGCTGTGATATGTAAAACGACTCACAGACACGTGCATCATATATTTGACAGTGGCGCGCGCGCAAGGCAATCTGGCGTACCCCCACTGCATGCAGGGTTTTGTTGAAAATCCGGGCAGTCAGGCATTATTCATTTCTCGGAAGGTCCCCATCATGCCGCAATACCGCTCCCGCACCACCACCCACGGCCGCAACATGGCTGGCGCCCGCGCCCTGTGGCGCGCCACCGGCATGAAGGACGGCGACTTCGACAAGCCGATCATCGCCGTCGTCAACTCGTTCACCCAGTTCGTGCCCGGTCACGTGCACCTGAAGGACCTGGGACAGATGGTGGCGCGCGAAATCGAAGCGGCCGGCGGCGTGGCCAAGGAATTCAACACCATCGCCGTCGATGACGGCATCGCCATGGGCCACGGCGGCATGTTGTATTCGCTGCCGTCGCGCGACCTGATCGCCGACTCCGTCGAATACATGGTCAATGCCCACTGCGCCGACGCCATGGTGTGCATCTCGAACTGCGACAAGATCACGCCGGGCATGCTGATGGCCGCCATGCGCATCAATATCCCCGTCGTCTTCATCTCGGGCGGGCCGATGGAAGCGGGCAAGGTCGTCAAGGTGGTCAACGGCACGCAAAAGATCATCAAGCTCGATCTGGTCGACGCCATGATCAAGGCGGGCGACAGCAGCGTATCCGACGCCGACGTGGCGGAAATCGAACGCTCGGCCTGTCCGACCTGCGGTTCCTGCTCCGGCATGTTTACGGCCAACTCGATGAATTGTCTGACCGAGGCGCTGGGCCTGGCCCTGCCCGGCAACGGCACCATCCTGGCCACGCACTCGGACCGCCAGCAGCTGTTCCTGCGCGCGGGCCGCCTGATCGTGGAACTGGCCAAGCGCCATTATGAACAGGACGATTACTCGGTGCTGCCACGCTCGATCGCCACCAAGGCCGCGTTCGAGAACGCCATGGCGCTCGACGTTTCCATGGGCGGCTCGACGAATACCGTGCTGCACTTGCTGGCCGCCGCGCACGAGGCGGAAGTGGAATTCACGATGGCCGATATCGACCGCATCTCGCGCAAGGTGCCGTGCCTGTGCAAGGTCGCGCCGATGACGGACAAATACCATATCGAAGACGTGCACCGCGCGGGCGGCATCGTGGGCATCCTGGGCGAACTGGCGCGCGCCGGCCTGCTCAACACGACTTTGCCGACCATCCACGCGCCGACCCTGGCCGACGCCATCGCGCAAAACGACATCAAGTGCACGGACGATCCTGCCGTGCATGAACTGTTCCGCGCCGCGCCGGGCGGCGTGCCGACGCAGACGGCGTTCTCGCAGTCGGAGCGTTTCGCTGCCGTCGACACGGACCGCAGCACGGGCTGCATCCGCGACAAGGCCCACGCCTATTCGCAAGATGGCGGCCTGGCCGTCTTGTACGGCAATCTGGCCGAAAAGGGCTGCATCGTCAAGACGGCCGGCGTCGATGAAAGCATCTTGAAATTCTCGGGCAAGGCGCGCGTGTTCGAAAGCCAGGACGCGGCCGTCGCTGCCATCCTGGAGGACACCGTGCATGAAGGCGACGTCGTCATCATCCGCTACGAAGGCCCGAAAGGCGGCCCCGGCATGCAGGAAATGCTGTACCCGACGTCGTACATCAAGTCCAAAGGCCTGGGCAAGGCGTGCGCGCTGTTCACGGACGGGCGCTTCTCGGGCGGTTCCTCGGGTCTGGTGATCGGCCACGCCTCGCCGGAAGCGGCCGAAGGCGGCGCCATCGGCCTGGTGGAAGAGGGCGACTTCATCGACATCGACATCCCCGAGCGCACGATCAACCTGCGCGTGACGGATGCGGAGCTGGCCGCGCGCCGCGCCGTCATGGAAGCGAAGGGCGACGCGGCCTGGCTGCCCGTCAACCGCGAGCGCTACGTGTCGCAGGCGCTGCAGGCGTATGCGGCGCTGACGACGTCGGCCGACCGCGGCGCCGTGCGCGATCTGTCCCAACTGAAGAAGCGCTGATCTGTTGCGCAAGTAAGACAGCCGGCCCCGTTTGACTATGCGGGGCCGGCTGTCGTTACATCGCCTTACAAACAACATGGTCATGGATGCGCAGATGGGGCAGAATATGCATGCCTCCCGTCTACATTGCGTTACTACATTGAAACGCTTGATCTGGGCTCGTGGTGCATCTGCGGAAACACAGTAAAATGCCGCAGGAAGTAACTTTGGAGAAAAGACAATGAAACGTTTTATGTTGGTGAGTGTATTGACCGTATCGGCTCTGGCATCGCAAGCAGCGTTGGCCAATCCGGATCTGGCGAAAGCAAAGAACTGCATGGCTTGCCACGCGGTGAGCACGAAACTGGTGGGCCCTGCGTTCAAGGACGTGGCTGCCAAGTACGCTGGCCAGAAAGACGCTGAAAACAAGCTCGTGGCGAAAGTCATGAAGGGCGGTTCCGGCACCTGGGGCGCGATCCCGATGCCAGCGAACCCGCAAGTGAGCGATGCGGAAGCCCACACCCTGGTCAAATGGGTACTGGCACAGAAATAATCTGTGCCGCAGTACCTGCAATTAGCGCGCCGGCAATCCCGGCGCGTTTTTTTTGCCTGCTTCCTTCAGATTCCCCATGCCCTGCAATGTCGCCCGCACCGCCTCGTCGAGCGGCGTATGCGGCTCCTGGCCCAGCACGGCCAGCAGCCGCGCATTCTCCATGGATAGAGGCGTTTGCCACAGATAGCGCATCTCGCGCATTTCGCGCAGGGTCGCCACGAATGGCGACGCCAGCGCCACCAGCCACCATGGAAAACGCCGGATGGCGGGCGCAGCTCCCGTCGCCTGTTCCACCACGCGGGCAATCGCCCCCGTCATTTGCCGGCCGTCGTGGTCCCAGTGGCCGGCCATGTGAAAGCGGGCAAAGGCGGGCAAGGTGGCCCGCACGGCCAGCAATTGGACCATCGTGCGCGCCACGTCGGGCAGGTAGGACCACTGGTGACCCACGCCGGGCGCGCCCGGATACAGCACACTGCGCACGGGCTGGCCCGGTTTCACCAGGCCCTGTGAAAACCAGTTGTTGCCGGCACGGGGGCCAAAGAAGTCGCCCGCGCGCACGATGATGACCCTGGCGCCCTGCGTGCTGGCCCGTTCCAGCCGCGCTTCCAGTTCCACGCGGATGGCGCCCTTGCGCGTGAGCGGGCGTTGCGGCGCGTCTTCCGCCAGCACCGGGAAGGCATCGGGACCGAAGTTGTACACGGTGCCGGGCAGCACGATGGTGGCGTTTTCGGCCATCGCCGCGGCAATCGTATTGTCGAGCATGGGCAGCACCAGCTGGCCCCAGTGGCGGTAGCCGGGCGGGTTGACGGCGTGCACGATGACGGCGCAGCCTTTCGCGGCGGCCAGCACGTCCGTGCGCGACAGGGCATCGCCGCGCAGCCATTCAATGCCGTCGCCGCGTGGTGATGGCAGCTCTCCCCGCGTCAGGGCGCGCACCCGCCAGCCCGCCGCCAATAGCTGGCGCACCATCTCGCCGCCGATGCCGCCCGTGGCGCCCAGTACCAATGCTGTTTTGTCCATCATGACCTCCGTCTGGTTGATGGTGCCAGTATCTGCCGCGCAGGGTTAATTGGGAATTGACGAGCATCGACCACAGGCTATACATTTATGTATGACTACCTCGATTGCCTGGGAATATTACCGCTCGCTGCTGGCCGTGCTCAAGCACGGTTCCCTGTCCGGTGCCGCCCGCGCGCTGGCCATCACGCAACCCACCGTCGGCCGGCATATCGCCGCGCTCGAGCAGGCGCTGGGCGCGACCCTATTTACGCGCTCCCAGTTGGGTTTGCTACCGACGGAAGTGGCGCTGGCGTTGCGGCCCCATGCGGAAACCATGGAACACACGGCCGCACTGATGGAGCGCGCCGCCAGCAGCCAGGGGCAGGGCGTGGCCGGTGTCGTGCGCATCGCGGCCAGCGAAGTGGTGGGTGTGGAGGTGCTGCCGCCCATCCTGGCCCGCTTGCGCGCACGTCATCCGGACCTAGTCATTGAATTAGTATTGAGCAACAAGGTGCAGGATTTGCTGCGCCGGGAAGCGGACATCGCCGTGCGCATGCTGCGGCCGCGTCAGGAACAGCTGGTGGCGCGCAAGGTGGGCGAGATCGAACTGGGCCTGCATGCCCATGTGGACTACCTGGCGCAACACGGCACGCCGCTGGCATTGGCCGACCTGGCGCGCCATGCCGTCATCGGCTACGACGAGGCGAGCCCCTTCGTGCGCAACGCGGGCGCGGCTTTCAAGGGATTTATGCGGGAAAATTTTGCCTGGCGCAGCGACAGCGACCTGGCGCAACTGGCCCTGATACGCGCGGGCGCCGGCATCGGCGTGTGCCAGGCGGGGCTGGCGGCGCGCGATCCGTCCCTGCGGCGCGTGTTGCCGCAAGCGTTTTCGCTACCGATGGAAACCTGGATCACCATGCATGAAGACTTGCGCGGCAGCCTGCGCTGCCGCGCCACCTTCGACGCGCTGGCCGAAGGCTTACTCGCTTACGTGGCTGAACAGCCGCTTATTTGACGACTTCCATTTTGGTCTTCTTGCCTTCCCGGTAGGTGAACAAGGTCAGCGCGCCATCCTTGATGTCGCCGTTGGCATCGAACGAGATCGGGCCCGTCACGCCCTGGTAGTGCACCTTGGCCAGGAACGGCAGGTAGACGGATGGTTTCGACGATTTGGCGTCGGCCATGGCGGTGGCCATGGTCATCACGGCATCGTAGACGTATGGCGCGTACAGCTGCACTTCCATGTTGTACTTTTGCTTGTAGCGGGCGCGGAAATCGTCCATGCCTTTTTGCTGTGCGCCAGTCACGCCGCCCGCTTCCGCGCAGGTGACCATGTCTTCACCCACGGCGTCGCCCGCCAGCTTGCCCAGCGGTTCCGTGCACAGGCCATCGCCGCCCATGAACTTGGCCTTGATGCCCAGCGCCTTCATCTGGCGCAGCATGGGGCCGCCCACGGAATCCATGCCGCCAAAGAAGATCAGGTCGGGATTTTTCGACTTGATGCTGGTCAAAATGGCATTGAAGTCCGTCGCGTTGGCATTGGTAAATTCCTTGCCGACGATTTGCACGCCTGGGGCCGCCTTCTTGGCGCCCTTGACGAACTGTTCCGCCACGCCCTGGCCGTAGGCCGTGCGGTCATCGATGACGGCGATTTTCTTCGCTTGCAGCTTGCCCACGGCATATGCGCCCAAAGTTCCCCCCAGCTTGTTGTCATTGGCCACGACGCGGAAGGCCGTGTTGAATTTCTGCTGGGTGTACGTCGGGTTGGTGGCGGCCGGTGAAATCTGCGGAATGCCGGCATTGAAGTAAATGCGCGAGGCGGGAATCGTCGTGCCCGAGTTCAGGTGGCCGACGACGCCGTTGACCTTGGCGTCGACCAGTTTTTGCGCCACGGCCGTGCCCTGCTTGGGATCGGCTGCGTCATCTTCGGGCACCAGCACGAATTTCACGGCTTTGCCGTCGATCTTGAACCCTTTGGCGTTCAAGTCCTCGATGGCCATCTTCGCCGCGTTCTCGTTATCCTTGCCCAGGTGGGAGCTGGCGCCAGAGACCGGGGCGACGTGGCCGATCTTGATGATTTCCTGCGCGCCCGCATGGCCGGCAAAAGCGAGGGCGAGGGCGAGAGGAAGGACTTTGGTCTTGAGCAGCATAAACATTCTCCAATGGATAAAGATACGGCGGCGTCTCGTGAAAACCGCTTCGAGGGGCGGTACGTGTGGAGAAAGGTACAACAAAAAACAGGCGGCGCAAAGCCGCATTTCGGGCTTTTTACATTTTGTCGCAACAATCACCAAAGTGAGGCGCGATGCACCGATTTCGCAGGCGCGAGCGCACCAAAGAATGGCGTTGGGAGGGGGAAGGGTGTAGGGCGAAAATACATTTATGGTCATTTACCCCAAAGGCGTAAATGCCGGGGTCAGACCCGTCGGGTCTGACCCCAGATTTTTGCCGGTGGGTGAAATGGTGCCACCGACAGACGTGCAGTTACTGTGCGGGAGGATGCAGGTGTCCTAATTCGTGACTGACCGCATGCGCCACGATCTGTTCCAGCGACTGCTGCAAGTCTTCGCGCAAGGCTCCCCGCATGCCGATCAGGGCGTTTTGCAGAGCCGTCTGCAGCACGTGGGCGATGCGCTCTTCCAGCAGATGGTCGATCTTGCCCTGCACCTGGTGCAGGATGCGCTGCGTCAGCCGCTGTTCGATGGCGTCCCAGTCGGGCTGCGCCACCGTGGGCGGCAACGCCGGCGCTGTCTCGATAACAGGCTCTGCTGGCATGGAAGGAGATACCTCCGGCCCCAGCAGCACCTCCGTCAGCAGGGGGATGCCCTGGTCGAATGGCTGCTGACTCATGTCTTCCCTGCCACGAAGTGGGTCGGCTGTACGTTTTGCTGGCGGTAGTGCAGGAAACGCTGGCGGCCCGCCTGCGCATCTTGCTCCTCCATGGAAACGATCTCGAACACGCGCTGGAACTGCGCGTAATTGGCCGGCGGCAGCTGCGACAGGTTGACGAGGATGTCGTGGTGCGGCAGCTCGGCCGCTTCGTCATCGGTCAGGATGATCGGCGTTTGCGCCGCCAGCGGATCGCCGGCCAGCACGTGCGGCAGGAAATCCGTGGCGGAAATGGTCCACATGGCGCTGTTCAAGGCCTCGAGCTGGGCGCTGTCGGCCACCAGCACGACGACCTTGTTGCCAGCCATATAGGCCTTGCGCGCCAGGCGGCAGGCGTAGGCCAGCTTGTCCGGCACGTTGCTGTGAAAATCGACGCGGCTCATGGCGGTCAGGCGGCCATGCCGCTGTGGCGCAGCAGGGCGTCGATCGACGGTTCGCGGCCGCGGAAGGCCGTGAACGATTCCAGCGCAGGGCGCGAGCCGCCGACGGACAGGATTTCTTGCAGGTAACGCTTGCCTGCTGCCGTGGTGGCGGCCGGCCCCAGCGCCTTGGCTTCCTCGAAAGCTGCATAGGCATCGGCGGACAGCACCTCGGCCCACTTGTAGCTATAGTAGCCGGCCGCGTAGCCGCCGGCGAAGATATGCCCAAAGGCATTCTGGAAGCGGTTGAATGGGGGCGGGATGAGCAGCGAAAACTGGGCGCGCACGCCGTCGATCAGCTGCTGCACGCTCTGGCCCGTGCTGGCGTCGTAGTCATAGTGCAAATGCATGTCCAGCAAGGAAAATTCCACCTGGCGCAGGGTTTGCAGGCCGGACTGGAAATTCTTGGCGGCCAGCATCTTGTCGTACAGCGCGCGCGGCAGCGGTTCGCCCGTGACGGCATGCGCCGTCATGTGTTCGAGCACTTCCCATTCCCAGCAGAAGTTTTCCATGAATTGCGATGGCAGTTCCACGGCATCCCATTCGACGCCGGAAATGCCCGACACGCCCAGCTCGTCGACGACGGTGAGCATATGGTGCAAGCCGTGGCCGAATTCGTGGAACAGGGTGATGACTTCATCGTGCGTGAACAGGGCAGGCTGGGCTTGGCCAGCTACCACGGCCGGTTCCGTGAAATTGCAGGTCAGGTAGGCGATCGGCGTTTGCACGTGTTGTGCATCGGCACGGCGGCCGCGCGCGTCATCCATCCAGGCGCCGCCGCTCTTGCCCGCGCGCGCATACAGGTCCAGGTAGAACTGGCCTACCAGCTTGCCGTCGCGTTCGATGCGGTAGAAGCGCACGTCCTTGTGCCAGACTGGCGCCGTATCGGGCTTGATTTCGACGTTGAACAGGTTTTGGATCTGGCGGAACAGGCCGTCGATCACCTTGTGTTCAGGGAAATATTGTTTGACTTCCTGGGCCGAGAACGCGTAGCGGCGTTCCTGCAGCTTTTCGGAGGCGTAAGGCACGTCCCACGCCTGCAGCTCGTCGATGCCCAGTTCTTCGCGGGCGAATTGTTTCAGTTCTGCCAGATCTTTCTCGGCGAATGGACGCGCGCGTTGGGCCAGGTCTTCCAGGAAAGTGATGACTTGCGCGGGCGAGGTGGCCATTTTGGAGACGAGCGACACTTCGGCGAAATTGGCGTAGCCCAGCAGTTGTGCCTCTTCGTTGCGCAACCGCAACAAGGTGACGATGTTTTGCGTATTGTCCCAGTCTTCTTTCTTGCTGAAGACGTCGCCTTGGTCCGACGCCTTGGTGGCGTTGGCGCGGTAGATGGTTTCGCGCAGCGCGCGATTGTCGGCAAATTGCAGGATCGGGTAGTAGGACGGGAAGTGCAGCGAGAATTCATAGCCCTGCTTGCCCGCTTTTTCGGCGGCGGCGCGCGCGGCGGCCTTTACGTCGTCAGGCAGGCCGGCCAGCTCAAGCTCGTTCTCGACCAGCAATTTATAGTCATTGGTGGCGTCAAGCACGTTTTCGGAAAAACGCGTCGAGACGGCCGCGTGTTCTTCCTGGATGGCGCCAAAGCGCTCTTTCTTGTCTTCGGGCAACTCGGCGCCGCCGAGGCGGAAGTCGCGCACGGCGTTGTCGACGATGCGACGGCGCGCCGGCGACAGGCTGGCGAAATCGGCGCGTGCCTGCAATTGCTTGTATTTGCCGAACAGGATTTCGTTCTGGCCCAGTTCCGTCCAGAATTCCGTCACCTTGGGCTGGTTCGCATTGTAGGCGGCGCGCAGCTCGGGCGTATCGACCACGCTATTCAAGTGGTTGACGATGCTCCAGGCGCGGCCCAGGGTTTCGGCGATCTGGTCCTGGGGCGCGACGAAGTTTTCCCAGCTCACTTCTTCCATGGGCGCTTCCAGCTGCGCCACCGTGGCGCGCGCCTGGGCCAGGAGGGTATCGATGGCAGGCGTGACATGCTCGTGCGTGATCGCGTCGAAGCGTGGCAGGCCGGAAAAATCAAGCAGGGGATTGGTGTTCATCGTCGGTTCGTCCATTCTGTCTTCATATATGGAGCGCCTGAAAAACGTTCAGGGCAAGGCGCGGTGCCGAAGGCAGTACGAATAGTACGGCGAGGCACTGCAACGCAGCCATGGACGTTTTCTCAGGTGCTCCTTTTAAATGCGCTCGGCGGCTTCGACCGTGTTCATGAGAAGCATCGTAATCGTCATCGGACCCACGCCACCCGGTACGGGGGTGATGTGGGACGCGACTTCTTTCACGCCAGCAAAATCCACGTCGCCGCACAGCTTGCCTTCATCGTCGCGGTTCATGCCCACGTCGATGACGATGGCGCCAGGCTTGACCATGTCGGCCGTCAGGGTGTTGCGGCGGCCGACGGCGGCCACGACCACGTCCGCCTGGCGCGTGTACAGGCCCAGGTCCGGGGTCGCACTATGGCAGATGGTGACGGTAGCGTTCGCTTGCAAGAGCAGCAGGGCCATCGGCTTGCCGACGGTGTTGCTGCGGCCGATGACGACAGCGTGCTTGCCGCGCAAGTCCACGCCCGTGCTTTCGATCAGTTTCATGCAGCCGTACGGCGTACATGGGCGGAAGCCGGGCAAGCCCGTCATCAGTTCGCCGGCGCTCAGGACGGAATAGCCATCCACGTCTTTCGTCGTGGCGATCGCTTCGATGACCTTGTGCGGGTTGATATGTTTTGGCAGCGGCATTTGCACGAGGATGCCATGGATGGCGGGATCGGTGTTCAGGCTGGCGATGCGTGCCAGCAAGTCCGCTTCGGACAGGTCCGCTTCATATTTTTCCAGCACCGAGTGGAAACCCACGTCGCCGCACGCCTTGACCTTGTTGCGGACATATACCTGACTGGCCGGGTCTTCGCCGACGAGAATCACGGCCAGGCCGGGCTGGGTGCCCTTGGCCGTGAGGGCGGCGGCGCGCGTGGCGATCTCGCTGCGCAGTTGTTGGGAGAGGGCGATTCCGTCGATCAGTTGTGCTGGCATGGTAGGAGGCTGTGTGGGAGGGAAAAGACAGATTATAAAGCCGGGCGGTGCAAAGGGGCGGTTTTGGCGCCAATGCCGTAACGTTAAAAAGCGGGCCGGAGACGCGGGCCTGAGAAAATGCCGATGGCGGCGTTGCAGCTCCTTGCCGTACTGACGTACTGTCTGCGTCGCCGCGCCTTGCCCTCGACATTTTTCAGGCCCGCTTGGCCCGTTATGCCTGTGCGGGCGACCGGGGTGTACATTCGTTTTGCTGGTGCGCACATCTTAGTTTCCGGACAGAATTTGCGGCAGTGCAGCATAAATTTCATAGGGTAATTTCATAATATGAAATGCTATATCGTAATTTGAAAAATAGTAAATACGCTGTTAGAATCCCCACACTAAACCGACTTAATAGTAAATAATCAGCGAAATACCGTCCGACAGCGATCCGGAAAATCGGGGTGGGGCGTTCACAAAGGAGACTCAACAGATGTCAGCTCAACTGAACCAGGTAACGACACAGATCGGCACCGACCCGGATATGCAGGAAACCAAGGAGTGGCTGGACGCGCTCGAAGCCGTTCTGGAAAATGAAGGTCCGGAACGCGCGCATTACCTGATGGAGCGCATGGTTGACCTGGCCCGCCGCCGCGGCGCCCAGATCCCGTTCTCCAGCACCACCGCCTACGTCAACACCATCCCCACCAAACAAGAAGCACACTGTCCCGGCAACCTGGAATACGAAGAGCGCCTGCGCTCGTGGATGCGCTGGAACGCCATGGCCATGGTCGTCAAGGCCAACCGCGCCGACGGCGATCTGGGCGGCCACTTGTCCTCGTTCGCTTCGCTGGCGAACATGCTGGGCATCGGTTTCAACCATTTCTGGCACGCGCCAACGGCCGACCACGGCGGCGACCTGCTGTACATCCAGGGCCACTCCTCGCCCGGCGTCTACGCGCGCGCCTTCCTCGAAGGCCGTTTGAGCGAAGAGCAAATGCTGAACTTCCGCAAGGAAGTCGACGGCAAGGGCCTGTCCTCGTACCCGCATCCTAAATTGATGCCTGACTTCTGGCAGTTCCCGACCGTGTCGATGGGCCTGGGCCCGCACATGGCGATCTACCAGGCGCGCTTCCTGAAATACCTGCACGCACGCGGCATCGCGAAAACCGACAACCGCAAGATCTGGGCCTTCTGCGGCGATGGCGAGATGGACGAGCCGGAATCCCTGGGCGCGATCGGCCTGGCCGCACGCGACATGCTCGACAACCTGGTCATCGTGGTCAACTGCAACCTGCAGCGCCTGGACGGCCCTGTGCGCGGCAACACCAAGATCATCCAGGAACTCGAAGGCGAATTCCGCGGCGCCGGCTGGAACGTCGTCAAGGTCATCTGGGGTCCGGGCTGGGACGCCCTGCTGGCGCAAGACAAGGAAGGCATCCTGCAGCGCGTGATGATGGAAACCGTCGACGGCGAATACCAGAACTACAAGGCCAAGGATGGCGCCTACGTGCGCAAGCACTTCTTCGGCAAGCATCCGAAGCTGCTGGAAATGGTTGCCAACATGACGGACGACGACATCTGGCGCCTGACCCGTGGCGGTCACGATCCGCACAAGATTTACGCGGCATTCAAGATCGCCCAGGAACACAAGGGCCAGCCGACCGTCCTGCTGGTGAAAACCATCAAGGGTTACGGCATGGGCAAGTCGGGCGAAGCGCGCAACACGGCGCACCAGACGAAAAAACTGGACGACGAAGCCATCCGCGAAATGCGCGACCGCTTCTCGCTGCCTATCCCTGACGACAAGCTGGCCGACATCCCGTTCTTCAAGCCAGCCGACGACGCGCCGGAAATGGTCTACCTGCACGAGCGCCGCAAGGCCCTCGGTGGCTACCTGCCGCAGCGCCGCCAGAAGTCGGAAGAAACCCTGCCCGTGCCTGGCCTGGACGCCTTTAAAAACGTGCTGGAAGCGACGCCTGAAGGCCGTGAAATCTCGACCACGCAAGCGTTCGTGCGTGTGATCTCGACCCTGCTGAAAGACCCGAACCTGGGCCAGCGCGTCGTGCCTATCCTGGTCGATGAATCGCGTACCTTCGGCATGGAAGGCCTGTTCCGCCAGATCGGCATCTACAACCCGAAAGGCCAGTTGTACGAGCCGGTCGACAAAGACCAGGTCATGTACTACCGCGAAGACAAGGCTGGCCAGATCCTGCAAGAGGGCATCAACGAAGCGGGCGGCATGAGCTCGTGGATCGCCGCGGCGACGTCGTACTCGACCAACGACCGCATCATGATCCCGTTCTACACCTTCTACTCGATGTTCGGCTTCCAGCGCATCGGCGACCAGGTATGGGCTTCGGCCGACATGCGCGCCCGCGGCTTCCTGATGGGCGGCACGGCTGGCCGTACGACCCTGAACGGCGAAGGCTTGCAGCACGAAGATGGCCACAGCCATATCTTTGCCGCGACCATCCCGACCTGCATGCCGTACGATCCGACCTTCAGCCATGAAGTCGCCGTCATCATCCAGGACGGCCTGCGCCGCATGATCGCCAATCAGGAAGATGTGTTCTACTACATCACGATCATGAACGAGAACTACGCCCAGCCAGGCATCAAGCCAGGCCAGGAAGAAGGCATCCTGAAAGGCATGTACAAGCTGCAGGAAGGCTCTGCGGACGCCAAGCTGCGCGTACAGCTGATCGGTTGCGGCACCATCCTGCGCGAATCGATCTTCGCCGCCGAACTGTTGCAAAACGACTGGGGCGTGGCCGCGGACGTGTGGTCGGCGCCGTCGCTGACCCTGGTGGCCCGCGATGGCCAGGATGCGGAACGCTGGAACATGGTCAACCCGTCGAAAGAGCAGCGCGTGCCGTACGTGACGTCGCTGATGCAGGATACGGACGGCCCGATCGTCGCCACGACCGACTACATGCGCGCGTTTGCAGAACAGATCCGCGCCTTCATGCCGAAGGGCCGCACTTATAAAGTGCTCGGTACCGATGGCTTTGGCCGCTCGGATAGCCGCGCCAAGCTGCGCGAGTTCTTCGAAGTGAACCGTTATTATGTCACCGTGGCCGCGCTCAAATCGCTGGCTGACGAAGGCAAGATCGACGTGTCGGTGGTGGAGCAGGCGATCGCCAAGTACGGCATCGACGCGAACAAACCGAATCCGGTGACCCAGTAATCGTTGTGCGGACCCGATGATGCCAGGGCGGTGCGAAAGTGCCGCCCTGGCGTGTGTGCGGGTCCATCTGACAAATAAAATAACGGAGCAAGCTATGAGCATTGTGGAAGTCAAAGTCCCGGATATCGGCGATTTCAAGGAAGTCGAGATCATTGAACTGATGGTCAAGCCAGGCGATACGGTCAAGGTTGACCAGTCCCTGATCACGGTCGAATCGGACAAGGCCAGCATGGAAATTCCATCGAGCCACGCCGGTGTCGTCAAGGAATTGAAAGTCAACGTGGGCGACAAGATCGCCGAAGGTTCGCTGGTCTTGCTGCTGGAAGTGGCGGACGACGCGTCGGTCCCGGTATCGGCGCCTGCGCCTGCCGCTGCCGCCCCTGCACCGGCTGCTGAAGCCGCACCTGCCGCCGCGCCAGCACCTGCCGCCCCATCCGGCGCGCCGGCCCTGGTCGAAGTGACCGTGCCTGATATCGGCGACTTCAAGGAAGTCGAAGTCATCGAACTGATGGTCAAGGTCGGCGACGCGATCAAGGTCGACCAGTCGCTGCTGACGGTCGAATCGGACAAGGCCAGCATGGAAATCCCATCGAGCCATGCCGGTATCGTCAAGGAATTGAAAGTCAAGGTCGGCGACAAGGTTGCCAAGGGTTCGCTGGTGCTGGTTGTCGAAACGACCGGTGGCGCTGCTCCTGCCGCACCTGCCGCTGCTGCACCGGCACCCGCTGCGCAAGCCGCCGCCGCACCAGCCGCCGCCGTCGCTTCGGCGCCCGTGCCTGCCGCAGCACCTGCTGCTGCCCCGGCCCCTGCCGCCGCACCTGCCGTGAATGGCAAACTGGCGCACGCGTCGCCATCGATCCGCAAGTTCGCGCGCGAACTGGGCGTGGACCTGAGCCGCGTGGGCGGTTCCGGTCCGAAGGGCCGCATCACCCAGGAAGACGTGCAGAACTTCGTCAAGGGCGTGATGTCGGGCGCTGTCGCCGCGCCAAATGCGCCGGTCGCCAAAGCTGGTTCGGGCGTGGGCCTGGATCTGCTGCCATGGCCGTCGCTGGACTTCAGCAAATTCGGCACGACCGAATTGCTGCCGCTGTCGCGCATCAAGAAAATCTCGGGTCCTAATTTGCACCGCAACTGGGTCATGATCCCGCACGTCACGCAGTTCGACGAAGCGGACGTGACGGACCTGGAAGCGTTCCGCGTCGACACCAACGCGGCCAATGCGAAGAACAAGGATGCGGCCAAGCTGACCATGCTCGCCTTTGTGATCAAGGCGTCCGTCGCCGCGCTGAAGAAATTCCCCGCGTTTAACGCGTCGCTCGACGCCAAGGGCGAGAACCTGATCCTCAAGCAGTACTACAACATCGGCTTCGCTGCCGACACGCCGAATGGCCTGGTGGTCCCGGTGATCAAGGGCGCGGACCAGAAGTCGGTGTCGCAGATCGCCCGCGAAATGACGGAACTCTCCTTGCAGGCGCGCGAAGGCAAGCTGAAACCGGCCGACATGCAGGGCGCCAGCTTCACGATTTCGTCCCTGGGCGGCATCGGCGGCACGCACTTCACGCCTATCGTCAATGCGCCGGAAGTCGCGATCCTGGGCCTGTCGAAAGCCTCGATCAAGCCGGTATGGGATGGCAAGGCCTTCCAGCCACGCCTGATGATGGGCACCTCGCTGTCCTACGACCACCGCGTGGTCGATGGCGCGATGGGCGCGCGATTCTCCGTGTACCTCGGCGAAGTCCTGGCCGACATGCGCAAAATTCTGCTGTAAGGAGCGATTGATGAGCACAGTAGAGGTAAAAGTACCGAATATCGGCGACTTCAAGGAAGTCGAAGTGATCGAACTGATGGTCAAGGTCGGCGACACCATCAAGGTGGACCAGTCCCTGATCACGGTCGAATCGGACAAGGCCAGCATGGAGATTCCATCGACCCACGCGGGTGTCGTCAAGGAGTTGAAAGTCAAGGTCGGCGACAAGATCGCCGAAGGCAGCGCATTGCTGGTGGTGGAAGCGCTTGACGGCGCTGCTGCTCCCGCAGCCGCACCGGCGGCCGCTCCTGCGCCTGCGGCGGCACCGGCTCCTGCAGCGGCGGCAGCAGCTGCAGCCGTTGCCGCCATCCCGGCCGGCAATTACAGCGGCCAGGTCGACATCGACGTCGACATGATGGTGCTGGGCGGCGGTCCTGGCGGCTATTCGGCGGCGTTCCGCGCGGCCGACCTGGGCATGTCGACGGTCATCGTCGAGCGCTATGCGACCCTGGGCGGCGTGTGCCTGAACGTGGGCTGTATCCCGTCGAAGGCGCTGCTGCACGTCGCCTCCGTCATCGATGAAACGGCGCACATGTCCAACACGGGCGTGACGTTTGCCAAGCCGACCATCGACATCGACCAGGTACGCAAGTACAAGGAAGGCGTGATCTCGAACATGACGGGCGGCCTGGCCGGCATGGCCAAGGCGCGCAAGACGCAAGTCGTCACGGGCGTGGGCCAGTTCCTCTCCGCGAACCACATCGAAGTGACGGCAGGCGACGGCTCGAAAAAAGTCGTGCAGTTCAAGCAAGCGATCATCGCGGCCGGTTCGTCCGTGGTAAAACTGCCCTTCGTGCCGGAAGACCCGCGCATCGTCGATTCGACGGGCGCGCTGGACTTGCGCCAGATCCCGAAACGCATGCTGGTCATCGGCGGCGGCATCATCGGCCTGGAAATGGCGACTGTTTATTCGACCTTCGGTGCGCGCATCGACGTGGTCGAAATGATGGATGGCCTGATGCAGGGCGCGGACCGCGACGCCGTCAAGGTGTGGCAGAAGTTCAACGAGAAGCGCTTCGACAACATCATGACCAAGACCAAGACGGTGGCCGTCGAGGCTCTGCCGGAAGGCATCAAGGTCACGTTTGAAGCGGCTGAAGCAGGTGCCACGGCGCCGGCGCCACAGATCTACGATCTGGTATTGGTGGCCGTGGGCCGCAGCCCGAACGGCAAGAAGCTGGCCGCCGACAAGGCGGGCGTGCAAGTGACGGATCGCGGTTTCATCAACGTCGACAGCCAGATGCGCACCAACGTGCCGAACATCTTCGCCATCGGCGACCTGGTGGGCCAGCCGATGCTGGCGCACAAGGCCGTGCATGAAGCCCACGTGGCTGCCGAAGCGGCATCTGGCCAGAAGTCGCACTTCGACGTCAAGGTGATCCCATCGGTCGCCTACACGGATCCGGAAGTGGCATGGGCCGGCATCACGGAAGACGAAGCAAAAGCCAAGGGCATCAAGGTCGAGAAGGGCCACTTCCCTTGGGCAGCTTCCGGCCGCGCCGTGGCCAATGGCCGCGCCGAAGGCTTCACCAAGCTGCTGTTCGATGCGGAAACGCACCGCATCATCGGCGGCACCATCGTCGGCACGCATGCGGGCGACATGATTGGTGAAATCGCGCTGGCCATCGAAATGGGCTGCGACGGCACCGACATCGGCAAGACCATCCACCCGCACCCGACCCTGGGCGAGTCGATTGGTATGGCCGCCGAAGTGTACGAAGGCGTGTGCACGGACTTGCCGCCACCGCGCAAGCGCTGATGGTTTAATCGTACGTTGCAGCACTCAAAAACCCGGGACATGTGCCCGGGTTTTTTTTTATCCCTTGATCTGGGCAGCGTAAACTGCAGATGGCTTGTGGCAGATCCATCCCATGTGAACATTGGTGAGTATTGCCGTGTGGAAAAAGTGGCAGAATGGAGGTCTGTCACCATGTTCTGCTTCAATAGAAGCGTGTGATTTTTCCAGGAATGTTGCCAGCGTGGGGTTCGGTCAAATTCCGCTGTACTGAAAGAGTTTTGCAACGATGAAAAAATTTACCGCCCTTCATATTGCCGATGTCCGTTTGCGCCGGGCCGATGAGCAAGAGCAAGCCGTGATGCTGCATGCCTTGTACCAGGACGTGGCCGCTATCCTGGCGGCGGGCAAGAAGATCGATGCGATTTTCTTCACGGGCCAGCTGGTGGCGCTCGACGCCTGTGCCGGCACGACGCCCGTGTATGTCTACGAATACTTCCTGCGCCCCCTGCTGCAGGCGGCCAGCTTGCCTGGCGCGCGCTTCTACCTGGTGCCGGGCAGCCGCGCGCAGGGTGTCGCGGCTGCGGCGCTGGGCAATGCCGGTTTCAGCTTTTTCTCCGCCGACGAGCACGCCAGTGCGGAGCAGCGCGCGCACTACAAGAATATCCACGCCGTGTTCCATGGCCACCAGCATACGGGCGACGCCAGTTCGCTGATGAAGTCGCTGGGCATCCTGTTCAAGAGCAATCCGGGCAGCCTGTACAGTGCGCAAGGCCAGATGGCGGCGTTTGCCGTGCTCGAGTTCGGTACAGGCGAGGCCGCGGCCGATGGCGGCGCGGCAGGCACGCAGTGGACGGTGTCCCTGCGCGAGTTCGATGACGTGAGCAAGCACTTCGCCCTGTCGGTGCTGTACACGCCGAATGGTCAGGAAACGGGGCAGGTGGATGCCGAGTATGTATTTGCCACCTTGCTGCCGCAGCTGGCAGTCGAGCGCGATTATCTCGACGGCTTGCTGGGCAAGGCGGGCGCGCAGCAGCGCGTAAACGCAGGCGTGGCTGCCGATGCGCGCGAATTCCTGATCGAGCTGGCGTTCGTGATGTTCGAAGCCAAGACCGTCTTCCTCAGCGAGGCTGAGCTGGAGCGCTTTGCCAGCGACTATTGTGGCGTGAAGGGCTGGAGCATGGCGGCCGGGGATTGGCTGGTGCCCTTGTATGCGCAGGGCTTGCTGCTGCGCGATGATGGCCAGGTGGCGTTTTCCTTCGATTACTTCCGCACGTATTTCCTGGCGCAGCGCTTTGAAACCTCGTTCGACCTGATGCGCTATGGCCCGGACCGCTACGATGGAAGTGAGTCTTCACTCAGTGTTGATGGCGCGTCAGCGGCCCAGCCTTTCCTGCGCGCGCTGGGCTTGAGCGAGGAGCACGCCGCAGCGGCGGTGCCGGAGGGTTGCAGCCGTCCTGGCTGATTTCCCCGCCCAGCCGTTCCGTGTCAGGCCGCCAGCGGCTGGCGCAGGGTGCCGTGCAGGAACAGGTCGAGACTGACCGCCACCTTGGCGCGCAATTGCGCCACATCCGGTTGCGCCTGTGGCGGAAACAGCAGGCGCGACATCTGG
The DNA here is from genome assembly GCF_013372745.1 of Janthinobacterium sp. BJB401. Classification (NCBI taxonomy): domain Bacteria; kingdom Pseudomonadati; phylum Pseudomonadota; class Betaproteobacteria; order Burkholderiales; family Oxalobacteraceae; genus Janthinobacterium; species Janthinobacterium sp. BJB401. The sequence goes on from NZ_JABXFH010000004.1 coordinate 106,054, forward strand.
TCGCCCAGCAGGCAATTGAGCAGGTGCAGCGCCAGCATGGACGGTGTCAATTCCGCGCGAAACAGGGGCGCGATGTCGGGGCGGCTGAAAAACCTCGTCAGCATCTCGCGCGTCTGTCCCGGTCCCACCTTGTAAAACGTTTCCGCCAGTTCCGGGTGCGTGGCCGCTTCGGCCACCACCATGCGATTGAGGCGAATCGCCGCCGGCATGGTGACGAGCTGCACGAACAGCAAGCCGAACTCGCCCAGGATGGTGGGCAGGGGCCGCATATCCGTTTCCAGCGCCGGCATGGTCGAGAAGTAAGAGGCGCGGCGCAATTCCACCACGGCATTGAACAAGCCGGACTTGCCGCCAAACTTCACATAAATCGTGCGCACGGCCACATGGGCTTCGCGGGCGATCATTTCCAGGCTCACCTTTCCATACCCCTTTTCCAGAAACAGGCAACCGGCCGTGTGCAGCAGGTTTTCCATGCGCGCTTCCATGTCGGCCGCGCGCGGCCGGCCGGCTGGCTTGCCGCAGCAGGAAAGTTCCTGGGCGTCGCCGGATTCTGTATCGGTAGGCAAGGTATCGCTGAGGCCGGGATCGGGCATGGTCAGGGTCTCTTTATAAGTGGGAAGGTAAGTGATGGCTCACACTGTAGTGTAAATTAAAATGAAATGCAATCGTTTCATTTCTTGACTTTGGCTTTTCTTTGCCCAATAATGAACATATATCATTTCATTTCCGGAGCAAGTATGTCCAACCAGCCAGGCCAAGCAGAGCACAAGGTGCTGAGTGCCGTCCCACCCGCGGCCCCTGCCGCACCTACCGCGCCCGCCGCTTCGGCCAGCTCCGCAGCACCGAATAACCGCGTGAAAATCATCGCCGGCCTGATCGTCCTGGTTGCCCTGGGCGCCGGCGCCCGCATGTGGTACCGTAGCCACTATTTTGTGGAAACGGAAAACGCCTACGTGGCCGGTCACGTGCATCCCGTCTCGGCGCGCATTTCCGGCGTCGTCACCAAGGTCTTCATCGACGACAATCAATTCGTGAAAGAGGGCGACGTCATCGCCGAACTCGACCCGTTCGACCAGCGCGTGAAAACCGAGCAAATTGCCGCGCAGATCGCCAGCGCCGAGCAGCAAGTGCTGCAAGCGGACGCGCAGATCGCGCAAGTGCAGGCGCAAGCGAGCGGCGCCCAGGCGCAAGTGGCGCAAGCCGATGCGCAATTGCTGCGCGCAAAACAGGATGCGGACCGTTATGGCCAGCTCTACACGAGCCAGATGAAAGCCGTCTCGAAAGCGGAACTCGACGCGGCCAATGCGGCCCGCTCGAGCGCCGTGGCCGACCTGGCCGCCCGCCGCGACAGCGCTTCGGCCGCCAAGGCGCAGATCGGCGCGGCGCAAGCTGCGCGCGACGTGGCCAAGGCACAAGTGGCTGTATTGCGCGTGCAATTGAAGGACGCGGAACAGCAGCTGCAATACAACCGCATCCTGGCGCCCGTCGCCGGCCGCATCGGCAAGCGCAACGTGGAAACTGGCATGCGCGTGCAGCCTGGCCAGCAATTGACGGCCATCGTGCAAGACAACGTCTGGGTCACCGCCAACTTCAAGGAAACCCAATTGGCCGACCTGCACCGCGGCCAGAGCGTGCACGTGACCATCGACGCCATGCCGGGCAAGAAACTGGTGGGTACCGTAGACAGCTTCGCGCCTGCCTCGGGCGCGCAATTCGCCCTGCTGCCGGCCGATAACGCCACCGGCAACTTCACCAAGATCGTCCAGCGCGTGCCCGTAAAAATCGTCTTCCAGCCGGAAGACGTCAAGGCCATGAATGGCCGCCTGGTGCCGGGCATGTCGGTGATCGCCGAAGTGGAAGTGAATCAGCCCAATGCGGCCCAGGAGCCGGCCGCGCGCCACGCCGCCGCGCCAGCTGCTCCCGTCGCCCAGACCACCACGCGCTAAGCTTCCATGAGCAGCCCTTCCACCACGCTGGCGAAGCCGCCAGCGTTTCCCGTGATCGACGAGAAAGTCTCCGGGCGCACCTGGCTGGCGGTTGCCGCCGGCATGCTGGGCGCCTTCATGGCGGTGCTCGACATCCAGATCACGAATTCCTCGCTCAAGGATATCCTTGGCTCGCTGTCGGCCACCCAGGAAGAGGGCTCGTGGATTTCCACGGCCTACCTGGTGGCGGAAATTATCGTCATTCCCCTCACCGCGCTGCTGGCGCGCGTGTTCGGACTGCGCACCTACATGATCGGCACCACCGCTTTCTTCCTGCTGTTCTCCACCCTGTGCGGGGCGGCCTGGAACCTGGAAAGCATGATCGTCTTCCGCATGCTGCAGGGCTTCACGGGTGGCGCCCTGATCCCGATGGCCTTTACCCTGGTGATGCTCAAGCTGCCGCCATCGAAGCGCGCCGTCGGCATGGCCATCTTCGGCTTGACGGCCACCCTGGCGCCGGCCATGGGCCCGACCCTGGGCGGCTACCTCTCCGAGCTGTATGGCTGGCCATCGATCTTCTACATCAACTGGGTGCCGGGCGTGCTGCTGATCGTCGGCATGATCTATGGCCTGGACAAGGAGCCGCTGCAGCTCAAATTGTTCTGGAAAGCCGACTGGCTGGGCATCTTCTTCATGGCTCTGGGCCTCGGTTGCCTGACCATCTTCCTGGAAGAGGGCAACTCGAAAGACTGGTTCGACTCGGGCTTCATCATCACCTTTGCCGCGCTGGCCCTGACGGGCATCCTGGGCTGGGTCGTCACCAGCGCCACGCGCGCCGAACCGTTCGTCAACCTGGGCCTGTACGGCCAGCGCAATTTTTTAGTGGCCACCGTACTGTCGGCCGTGACGGGCATGGGCCTGTATGGCTCGGCCTTCTTGCTGCCCCTGTTCCTGGGCCAGATCGCCGGCTACTCGCCGATGCAGATCGGTGAAGTCATCATGTGGGTGGGCTTGCCGCAGTTGTTCATCATGCCGTTCGTCGCCAAGCTGTCGTCGACGGTGGATAACCGCATCCTGTGTTCGATCGGCCTGCTGCTGTTTGGCGGCTCGTGCATGATGAATGCCTACATGGACGCGTCCACCGGCTACGACCAGCTGCTGTGGTCGCAGGTGGTGCGCGCACTGGGCCAGCCCTTTGTCATGCTGACCCTGTCGAACTTCGCCATGAAGGGCATCGCACCGAAGGACATGGCGTCCGCTTCGAGCCTGTTCAACATGACGCGCAACCTCGGTGGCTCGATCGGCATCGCCTTGCTGGCCACGGCCCTGAGCACCCGCGAGCACTTCCATTCGCAGCGCCTGGGTGAAGCGATCAATGCCTATTCCAGCGCCACGCAGTTGCGCATCGACCAGCTGACGTCGTCGTTCATGGCCAAGGGCTATGACGCCGTCACGGCCGGCAACCAGGCCTTGCAGGCGATCGACGGCATCGTGCGCCGCGAAGCGTATGTGATGGCTTACAACGATGGCTTCTTCCTGATCGGCGCCATCCTGCTGGCCTGCATCGTGCCCCTGTGGCTGGCCGACAAACTCAAAGCCCCCGGTGGCGGTGGCGGCGGTCATTGACCGCACACAGTCCGCACGTGCAGCACCTCAAGAACAAGAAGGTATACATCATGCAAACAGTATTGACGAAAATCGCGCTGGCCGCTTCCCTTGCCGTGGCGCTCTCCGCCTGCGGCACCGTGGGCCAGGATTTCACCGCCCCGGTGAATGTAGCCGGCAGCGACACCTTCCGCCACGGCGCATCCGCGGCGGACGCCGCGCAGCTGCCGAAGGAATGGTGGAGCATCTACGGCGACGCCACCCTGAATCGCCTGGAACAGAGCGCGCTGCAGGACAACCCCGGCGTGAAGGCGGCCGGCGAACGCCTGCTGCAGGCGCTGGCGCAAAGCGGCACGGCGCGCGCCAACCAGGGCCCGAGCGTCAACGTCAGCACGGGCATCTCGAACTCGCGCACCTCGGCCAACACCTCGCAGGGCCTGGCCCTGGGCAACCGCTCCATCAGCGGCAATAACTTCTCCGTGGGTGGCACGCTGTCGTATGAAGTCGACTTGCTGGGCCGCGTCAAACGCATGGTCGAAGCGGCCGACTCGCAAGCCTTGGCGGCGCAGGCCGACCGCGACGGCGTGCTGTTGATGCTGTCGTCGCAAGTGGCCAGCAATTACTGGCAGCTGCGCGGCCTCGATGCGGAAATGGCGATTCTGAATGGCGCTTTGGACACGCGCCGCGAATCGGCACAGCTGGTCGAGGCGCGCTTCAACGCGGGCTTGACGAATGAGCTGGACTTGGCGCGCGCGAAAGTCGAACTGTCGAACGCGCAGGCCGACCTGCATGAAGTCAAGCGCCAGCGTAACCAGCTGGAAAACAGCCTGGCCACCCTGACGGGCAAGCCGCCGTCGGCGTTGCAGTTGCCGGTGGCTGCCGATCCATCGGCCCTGCCGCTGCCGCCAGGTATCCCTGTCGGCTTGCCGGCCAGCCTGCTGGCGCACCGCCCGGACCTGGTCTCCAGCGTGGCGGGCCTGCGCGCGGCGAATGCGCAAGTGGGCGTGGCTGAAGGCGCGTTTTATCCGACGCTGCAATTGACGGGCAATTTCGGCTACGCCTCGGAAAAGCTGCGTGACCTGGCGCAGGGCGGCTCGCGCCAGTTCAGCTTTGGCCCGCTGGCGCTGTCCCTGCCGATCTTCGACGGCGGCCGCAACCAGGCCAATCTTGACCTGTCCAAGGCGCGCTATGCGGAAGCCGTGGCGAACCATGAAACCAAGCTGCTGACGGCCTTGCGCGAAGTGGAAGATGCCTTGTCCGACGTGGAGCAGCGTCAGTTGCAGGGCGACGCGCAAGCCTTGTCGCAGGCAGCGGCGGCGCGCGCCTACCTGGTGGCGCGCACGCGCTACGAGCGCGGCATCTCGACCTACCTGGACGTGACGGATGCGCAGCGCAGCTCACTGGCCGCGGACCGCGCCGCCGCGCAGATCAAGACGCAGCGCTTGCTGGCGACGGTCGCCGTGGCGCGCTCTTTGGGTGCAGGTTGGCAGCCGGACGGCGAGCTGGCCAAGCTGGCCTCCGCGCCAGTCGCGAAGGTGAATTAGGTAAGACGGTTACGTGAGCGTGGCCGGAGGCGGTGTCGCCTCCGGCCCGTAGCGTTCCAGCAGAAAATCGATGAAGGTCGTCAGCTTGGGCGTGGGCTGGCGGTCGCGAGGATACAGCACATGCATCAGGCGCGGCGCCGGCACGTGGTCGGCCAGCAGCGGCACCAGCCGTCCCGCCGCGATATCGTCGGCCAGTAAAATCTCCGCCTGCATGACGATGCCGAAGCCGTGCAGGGCTGCCATGCGCAGCGCCTGGCCATTGTTCGAGCGAAAGCGGCTTTCTACCGCAGCGCCATCGTGGCGCGCTTCCTTGCCGCTCAAGCGCCAGCGCATGTGGCGCGACCACTGCATGAAATCCACGCATTCGTGCCGCGCCAGATCGTCCGGCGTGCGCGGCGTGCCGTGCTTTGCCAGGTAGGCGGGCGAGGCGCAGATCACCATCGCATACGGTCGCAAGGGCCGCGCCACCATGCCGGAATCTTCCAGTTTGCCGATGCGGATGGCCGCATCGAATCCTTCCTCCACCAGATCCACCATCCTGTCATTCAAATTGAGTTCCAGGCTCACGTCCGGATAGGCCGTCAGATACTCTGCCATCAGCGGCGCGATGCATTCGCTGCCGAAGGACACGGGCGCCGTGATCTTCAGCTTGCCGCGCGGCGCCGTGCGCATGGCTTCCGCGCCCCGTTCGGCCGCATGGATGCTGGCCAGGATCTGGCGGCATTGTTCCACATACTGCTGGCCGATTTCCGTCAGGCTTTGCCGGCGCGTCGTGCGCGCCAGCAATCGCGCACCCAGCCGCTCCTCCAGCTGTTTGATGTGCTTGCCCACCATCACGGGCGAAATCTGGAACGCCTCGGCGGCGGCCGTGAAACTGCCCTGGTCGACGACGGACACAAAGATTTCCATGCTGCGCAATTTATCCATGGCGCCTTGATTGCAAACTATGAGTTGGTAATCTTGTAAATTTTAACGCATTTATTCCTTTTTGGAAGCGGCGCATACTGGCTGCATCGTTCAACCCACACAAGGAAGCAGCATGAAAATCGTCATCATTGGCGCCAGCGGCACCATCGGCAAGGCCGTTACCGCACAACTGGCGCAACGCCATGAAATCATTGAAGTGGGCAGCCGCACAGGCACGCACCAGGCCGACATGGGCGATATCGCGCAGGTGCGCGCCCTGTTCAAGCGCATCGGCAAGGTCGACGCCGTCGTCGTCACGGCCGGCAAGCTGCATTTCGGCCCCCTGGCCGACTTCACGCCCGAGCAGTTCCAGCTGGGCCTGGACAGCAAACTGATGGGCCAGGTCAACGTGGCGCTGGTGGCGCAGGAATACCTGAATGACGGCGGCTCGATCACCCTCACCAGCGGCATCGTGGCCGACCAGCCTATCCGCTTTGGCACGGCCGCCAGCATGACGAATGCGGCCGTGGAAGGTTTCGTGCGGGGCGCCGCCATCGAGTTGCAGCGGGGCGTGCGCATCAATGTCGTCAGCCCCACGGTGCTGGCCGAATCGCTGGAAGCGTATGGTCCCTTCTTCTATGGCTTCGAGCCGGCCGCCGCCAGCCGCGTAGCGCTCGCTTACAGCCGCAGCGTGGAAGGGGCGCAGACGGGGCAGGTGTACAAGGTCTGGTAAGCCGCTTGCCATGCCATGGGGGCAGGTGGGACAATCGCAGGCTGAACAAGGAAGCGGACGCGCAGTAACAGCGCGGGGCGCTTTCTTGCTGTGAACCATACACCGAGGCCCCATGAAAAACATCCTGATTCCCCTGCTGATGGCCGCCGCCGTCGGCAGCGCTTGCGCCGCAACGCCAGCCACCCCCGCTACGGCGCAACAATTGACCAGCATGAGCGCCCGCTATGCGCCCGTCGCGCTGACTGCCGATGTCAAGCACCTGTCCGCGGGCGATCGCCAGGCCATCGCCAAGCTGGTCGAAGCGGCCAAGCTGGTCGACGTGCTGCAATTGCGCCAGCGCTGGTCCGGCAACGAGGCGCTGTGGGCAGCACTCAAGAAAGACAAATCAAAGCTGGGCCAGGCACTTTTGAATTATTTCTGGATCAACAAGGGGCCATGGTCGGTGCTCGACGCGCACGCCTCTTTCATGCCGGCCAGCTATGCCGGTATCGCCATTCCCGCGCACAAGCCGGAAGCGGGCAATTTCTATCCGCAGGGCGCCACCAAGGCCAGCCTGGAAACGTGGATGAATGGCTTGCCGGCGGACGACAAGCAGCAGGCGCAATGGTTCTTTACGACGATTCGCGCGGGCAAGGATGGCAAGTACCAGACCGTCAAGTATTCGGATGAATACAAGGTGGAGCTGAAGCAACTGGCCAAGCTGCTCGACGAGGCGGCGGCCGCCACGGACAATGCATCCCTGAAGAAATTTCTGACCCTGCGCGCCAAGGCTTTCCTCGACAACGATTATCTGCCGTCCGACTTCGCCTGGATGGACCTCGATTCGCCCGTCGACATCACCATCGGCCCGTATGAAACGTATAACGACGAGCTGTTCGGCTACAAGGCCGCGTTCGAGGCCTACGTGAACATCCGCGACCAGGCGGAAACGCAAAAGCTGAACTTCTTCGCCAAGCACATGCAGGAACTGGAAGACAACCTGCCGCTCGACGCCCAGTACCGCAACCCGAAAGTGGGCGCGCTGGCGCCGATGGTGGTGGTCAACCAGGTGTATGGCGCCGGCGATGGCAACATGGCCGTGCAGACGGCTGCCTACAACCTGCCGAACGACGAGCGCATCATCAGCGCGCGCGGCTCCAAGCGCGTCATGTTGAAAAACGTGCAGGAAGCCAAGTTCAAGGCCACCCTGACGCCGATCTCGAAACTGGTGCTCACGCCCGAAGCGCAGCAGGACGTGGATTTCAATTCCTTCTTCACGCACATCCTCGCGCATGAAATCATGCACGGCCTGGGCCCGCACGCGACCGTCGTCGACGGCAAGCCATCGACGCCGCGCCAGGACTTGAAGGAAGCCTATTCGACCATCGAGGAAGCCAAGGCCGATATTACCGGCCTGTTCGCGCTGCGCTACATGATGGACAAGGGGCAACTGAACGACACCCTGGGCCAGGGCGACGTGGCCGAGCGCAAGCTGTACAACACTTTCCTCGCCTCCGGTTTCCGCACCCTGCATTTCGGCCTGACGGATTCGCACGCGCGCGGCATGGCCATCCAGATGAATTACATGCTCGACAAGGGCGGTTTTGTGTCCTTGGGCGATGGCAAGTTCGGCGTCGATTTTGGCAAGATCAAGCAGGCCGTGATCGACCTGGACCGTGAATTTTTGACCATCGAGGCGACGGGCGACTATGCGCGCGCGAAAGACCTGATGACCAAGTACGTGGTGATCCGCCCTGAGGTGCAAGTGGCGCTCGACAAGATGAAGGCCGTACCGAACGATATCCGCCCGGAATTCGTCACGGCCCGCGCGCTGGACCAGGCGGCGAAGAAATAAGCTGACCTTGATTATTATCAGTGTGAAAAGCCGGCGCATTCTGCGTCGGTTTTTTTTCGTCTTTATTTATGAAAAGTTGCCAGTTTTTCCTTGTGGAAATATTTTCACCGCTTACTCTGCAGTGGTAAATCTTCCTTTCTTCCCGTCGATCCCATGTTGAAACTGTTTTCGCTGTTGAGTGTGTCCCTTGCCTTGCCCGCCGTGGCCGCTGCCCAGCTTACCGATCTGGAAATCCGCTGGCTGCAGGCGGGAAAACCCGTCATCGATTACGCGCGCACGCAGGGCTTGCCCATCGATATCATCGTGCAGCCGCAGGATGCGCCCGGCGCCGTGCCGCTGGCGCTGGGCTACGAAGCTGGGCGCTGCAAGCTGGTGCTGTCCTTGCGCGGCAATGCGCAGGCGGACGGTATCTTGCAGGGCGTGTCACCCACGCGCCACGGCCTGATGATGGAAGCGATGACGGCGCATGAGATCGGCCACTGCCGGCGCTATGCGCAGGGCGACTGGCATGCCTTGCCACGCGGCTTTGTCGAGCCGCGCAGCATGCAGCAGGGCAAGTTGACCCTGCTGGCGCAGGAGCTGCGCGAGACGCGCCGTGAAGAGGGCTATGCGGACCTGGTGGCCCTGGCCTGGATGCATGGACGCCACCCCGGGCAGTACCAGGATGTGCTGGCCTGGATGCGCGGCGTGCGCGCGGCTGGTGAAGTCGCAAGCGACGGCGCAGGCGGTTCGCACGCCACGCAGGCATGGCTGGCGCTGGCCGATGGCGCCGGTGTATTTGATGAGTCCGCTTCAATATTTGAACAGGCGCAAGTATTGTGGCGGAAGGGCTTGAGCGGCGACAAATAAACGCTGATTTTTATGTGAATGGACTGTCAGCGTGTGCTGTCGCACGGAGCTTTGTGCGCGGCAGGGGTCTAATCTGGGCATCAACTAACCAGAGAGGAACCATCATGAACAAAATGATCGCACTCATGCTGGCCGCCAGTGCCAGTGCCCTGCTTGCCGCCACGCCCGCGTATGCGCAGGATGCCTCGTACAAGAGTTTGACGGACAAGGCATCGGCCGACTACAAGCAGGCCAAGGCCGCCTGCGACAGCCACAGCGGCAACGCAAAAAAAGTCTGCGTGGAAGAAGCCAAGGTGGCGCGCGCCAAGGCCGATTCGGACGCCGTGGCGCAATACCGCAACACGCCGCGCGAACTGGGCAAGGCCCGCAAGGACGTCGCCAATGCCGAGTATGACCTGGCCAAGGCCAAGTGCGGCGACCGTACGGGCGCCGACAAAACCACGTGCATGAATGATGCCAAGGCGGCGAAAACGGCCGCGCTGGCTGACGCCAACACGGGCGCCAGGGATGGCACCAACGTGGCGCAAAATCCGCCCGCCACGACGAAGGAAAACTGCGACGCCATGGATGCGACGGCCAAGGCCGCCTGCGTGACGCGCAATGCGGCCGGCAGCACCAAGACGGCCGTGGCCGACTCCGTCATCACGACGAAAATCAAGGCTGACCTCGTCAAGGACAATGACTTGAAAGCGCTCGATGTACACGTGGAAACGGTCAACGGCGTCGTCATGCTCAGCGGCTTCGTGCCTTCCCAGGCGCAAGTGAAAAAAGCCGCCGACCTGGCCCGTGGCGTGGAAGGCGTGACGGATGTGAAGAATGGCTTGAAAGTGAAATAAGCGCATTCTGCACCGGCGCTCAAGCCAGGACTGGAGCCGTACGCAGCAATGCGGCTCCAGTTTTTTCGATTGTATAAATTACGATCATAATATAACATGAGAAAAATCCCGTCGGCTGGCGCTGATCGGCATCCATTTTTTCTCATGAGGACTGCATGCTTTCCTATCCCTTTTCGCAATGGCTGGCGCGGCGCGGCGTGCACTTTGCCTGGGTCATCGTCGCCATCACCTTCCTCACGGCATTGACCTCGTCCGCCGCGCTGGGCTTGCCAGGCGCACTGATGCAGCCCTTGAGCCGCGAATTCGGCTGGGATGCCGAGCAGATTTCCTCGGCCCTGGCCGTGCGCTTCGTGCTGTTTGGCCTGATGGGGCCGTTCGCCGCCATCCTGATGGAACGCTTTGGTTTGCGCAATGTCATCTGCGTGGCGCTGGGCCTGATCGCCGCCGGCATGCTGCTGGCCACGCGCATGACGCAGTTCTGGCACCTGGTGGCCCTGTGGGGCATCCTGCTGGGGCTGGGCTCTGGCATGACGGCGCTGGTCTTGAGCGCCGTGGTGGCGAACCGCTGGTTCGAGACGCACCGGGGCCTGGTGGTGGGCGTGCTGACGGCCAGCTCGGCCACGGGCCAGCTGCTGTTCCTGCCCGTGGGCGCCTGGCTGATCGAGCACTACGGCTGGCGCACGGCCGTCATGCCCGTGTTTGCCGCTTGCGCCATCGTCGCCGTGCTGGCTTTCCTGTGCATGCGCAACCGTCCCCAGGACGTGGCCTTGCGGCCCTACGGCGCCGACCCGGCTACGCCTCTGATGGTGGCGCCGGCAGCGAAGATGACGTTTGCCACGCCGTTCGTGATTTTGCGCAGCGTGGCGGCGAACCGCACCTTCTGGATACTCTTCGGCACCTTCTTCATCTGCGGCCTCAGCACGAATGGCTTGATCCAGACGCACTTCATTTCCCTGTGCGGCGACTCGGGCCTGTCCGCCGTGCCGGCCGCGTCCGTGCTGGCCATGATGGGCGCGTTCGACCTGTTCGGCACGATCTTGTCCGGCTGGTTGTCGGACCGCTATGACAACCGCAAACTGCTGTTCTGGTATTACGGCTTGCGCGGCTTGTCCCTGTTCTGGCTGCCGTATTCGGAATTCACCCTGTACGGCCTGTCCCTGTTCGCCATGTTCTACGGTCTGGACTGGATCGCCACCGTGCCGCCGACCGTGAAACTGGTAGGGGCCACGTTCGGGCGGGAGCGGGCGGGCATGGTCTTCGGCTGGATCTTCGCCGGCCACCAGCTGGGCGCCGCCGTGGCCGCGTACGGCGCGGGCCGCATCCGCACCCTGATGCTGACCTACAATCCGGCCCTGTTCGCGGCCGGCGCCGCCTGCCTCGTCGCCGCGCTGATGGTGTTGGCGATCCAGCGCCAGAAGGCGGCCGCGCCCGCCGCCCAGCCTGCATGAAAAAAGCCAGGCCCGCATGAGCGGAGCCTGGCTTTCAAGTAGCGTGCGGCGCGATTATTTTAAATACTTTGCCAGCCATCCTTCGACTTCGCTATAGAAGAAGCGGCTGTTCTCGCCCTTCAAGATCCAGTGGTTTTCGTCCGGGAAGACCAGCAGTTTTGCCGGCACGTTCAGGCGCTGTTGCACGGCAAAGTTCATCAGTGCATTGTTGGCCGGCACGCGGTAGTCGAGCTCGCCCACGGTGATCAGGATCGGTGTCGTGAAACCCGTGCCTTTTTCATGATTGCCCGCTTGCATGATGGGGCTTTGCTCGCGCCACACGGGCAGGTTCGACCAGACGGGTCCGCCTGCATTCGTTTCACGGCCGAAACCGCCATCGCTGGTGCCCCACTGCATGATCAGGTCCATTTCGCCCGCGTGCGAGACGATGGCCTTGTAGCGCGTGGTGGTCGCTTGCAGCCAGTTGGCCAGGTGGCCGCCATAGCTGGCGCCGCCGGCGGCCAGTTTCGTGCTGTCGATAAATGGGTATTTCTTGATGGCTTCATCGACGCCCTGGTTGACTTCATCGCCCGGACCTTTCAAGGGGTCGAACTGGATAGAGCGCGAGAATTCCTCGCCATAGCCGGTGGAACCCTTGTAGTCGGTCAGCAGCACGACATAGCCGGGCTTTGCCAGCAAATGATAGTTCCAGCGCAGCACGAACTGGTCGCGCCACATGCTGGCCGCGCCGCCGTGGATGACGGTAAACAACGGGTATTTCTTGTTCGGATCGAAGTTGGCCGGCTTGACAAGCATATTGTGGATCTGGCGGCCATCGGCCGTCGTGAACCAGAAGTGCTCGGGAGCCTGCCAGTCGATCTTGCTGGCTTTCTCCGTGTTGAAGGCCGTCAAGCGCTTCGGCTGCTTGCCGTTGAAGGCATAGATTTCCGGCGGGTTGATGGCGGATTCCCACACGCCCACGAGGGCCTTGCCGCCGCTGCTCAGCGAATTGATGGTACCCGTCGGCAAAGATGGCTCCTCGCGCACGTCGCCACCCTTGGCGTCGATCGAGTACAGTTTTTCCAGGCCCGCATGTTCATAGCTGAAGAGGACGCGCTTGCCGCCTTCGGGCAGCACGAAGCGGGAAATTGAACGGTCCAGCTTGGCCGTCAAAATCGTTGGCGCCGGGTTGCTCATCGGCCAGGCAAAGCTGGCCAGGCGTTTCACGTCATACACTTTGCCTGGCGTTTGCGCGTCGCTCAAGGCGAACAGGGTCTTGCCATCGGCGGCGAATTTCAGGCTGCCATAGCTGTGCTTATCCTGCGTCAGACGCTGCGCTTCGCCGCCCGCCACGGGCAGCAGATACAGTTGCGAGACGACGTCCTCGCGCTGCGCCGCGTCGCGGTTGGTGGCCGCGTTGAAGACGACAGCCTTGCCATCCGGCGTCCAGACGGCGTCCAGCGATTGTCCCTCGTCGCCCTGGCCACCGCCAAAGCCCGGCAGGGTGACCAGTTGCGTGCCCGACAGGATGTCGCGCGCTGTGTTCTCACCCTTAGCGTCAGGCTGCGCATCGACGACGAACAGGCGCACTTGCTTGTCGGTCAGCCATTTGTCGAAATAGCGGGGTGCCGTCGTTTCATACGAGCGGGCGCTGTGTTTGCGGTCCTTGCGCTCTTTCGCGCTTTGCTTGACGTCGGCTTCCGTCTTGTTGCCTGGATAGATATCGCTGATGAACAGCAATTGCTTGCCGTCCGGGCTCCATTTCGGCATGCGCGCGCCCATGGTCAAGCTCGTCAACCGTTGGGCTTCGCCGCCGGCGGCCACGTCGAGGCGGTAAATCTGGCCCGCTTCATCGCCGTCGCGCTTGGCGACGAAGACGAGCTGGCGGCTGTCCGGCGACCAGGCCACGGCGCTTTCGCCGCTTTTGGAATAGGTCAGGCGGCGCGCGGGGCTGTCGTCAAGCAGTGACTTGATCCACAGGTCCGACCATTGCTCCTTGCTATCGTAGGCGCTGTCGACCACGGAAAACACGGCCCACTTTCCATCCGGGCTGGCGACGGGCGCGCCCACACGTTTCATCAGCCACACATCTTCATGCGTGATGGCGTGTCTGGCTTGCATTTGCGTGGCGGCAACTGGGGTGGTGGCGTTGGTATCGGCGGCATGGGCAAGCGAGGCGCAGGCCGCTGCGATCAGCAGCGAGCCGAGGGAACGGCGAAGACGGGGTGAGGTCATGGGCGTAGTCCGGAGTAGTGAAAAAAGTACAGCGGGCAACATTATTGCCCATGCTTTCCCGCACTGCCAAGGCTGGGTACCGTTACTTACCAGGCGGGAGTGTCACGTATCGGGCGGGCGCGCCATGGCTGATCAGTTAAACTTGTTCTTTTACTGACGCTACCTTTGGCCGGCCATGAAAATTAGTCTACCCTTATTGAAAACGATATTGCTGGGCGCGAGCTGCCTGCTGGCGGCCCCGGTTTTTGCCGCCGCCGCCGCACCGTACCCGAATACCAGCGCCATGGGCGTCGGTCACGCGGAAAGCACGGCCTGGTATGCGGGCTGCCTGAAGGTCAAGGATGCGGCGCCGCCGCCCGCCGACCTGCCGGCGCCATCGGCCGTGGCGTCCCTGCAGCAATGCCAGGCTACCGACCTGTACTACGATACCAAGAGTATGTCCGCGCCCAAGCCGGCCGACTGGCGTCCCGCGCGCCATTGCGCCATGGCCACGCAAAACAGCGCCGTCCTGATGATGCTGTACCAGAATGGACAGGGCGTGCAAAAAGACCCGTTGCTGGCGCTCAAGTATGCGTGCAGCATCGATGCGGCGCCGGCCGAGATGCAGGGACGTATCGAGCACTTGCAGAAGATCAATGCCAGCGGTCGCGGCATGATCGATTTGTGCGACGACATCACCAGCGGCTACATGATGGGCGTGTGCAGCGCCATCGATGCGCGCCAGAAACAAAGAGTGCGCACGCAGGCGACAGGTAAAGTCAGCGACAGCATGCCTGCCGTGGCGCAAGCGTCGCTGCAAAAACTGCAGGCGGCGGCCAGCAAGTTTGCCGATGCGCGTGCGGCCAATGAAACGGACTTGAGCGGCACGGCGCGCGCCGCCCTGAGCATCGCCGCCCGCACGGCCGAGCTTGATCTGCTGGCGCACGATCTGCGTGACTACGAAGCGGGCAAGCTGCCGGCCAGCATGACGAAGGATCAGGCGGCGGCGCTCGACAAGGAGCTCAACGCCATCTACGGCAAGCTCATGAAAAAGCCGGCGCAAACTCATGCGGGCGCCGTGGGCAAGGATGGCATCCGCGCCACCCAGCGCCTGTGGCTGGCGTATCGCGATGCCTGGATGAACTTTGGCGCCGTGCGCTATCCGTCCGTGACGAGCGAAACCTGGGCCGGCCGGCTAACGTCGCGGCGCAATGTGCAACTGCAAGACTTGCTGGAGAACTAAAACATGCGGGAAGCGTACTACCACGAAGACGATTTTTGCAGGATCGAACTGCTGCCGCTCGATAACTTGCAGCACTGTCTGACGCAGATGGGCGAGCAAGAGGCGTTTGTCGATGCGCACCGCAGCGGCGCCGGCTGGACGCAGATGTACGTGCCCGAGGCGCCGCCGTCGCAGATGGGCGCGCTGGGCCTCACGGCGGACCAGGTGCGGCTGGCGCTGGCGGACGCCTTGCCGCCGTATGACGCCGTCTACACGGGCTACAGCAGTTACCGCGTGGAATGCAAGAACGTGCTGGCCTTTGGCGGCGAGAACACGGAAACCCTGTTTGCCGGCCTGGACGACAAGGGCATCGTGTGCGACCTGTGGTGCAGCGACGCCATGCCCGAGCTGTTGCTGTTGCCCTTGAAAGAGCAGTTGCTGCTGGCCGACTGGGGCGCGGGGTTTGCGTGCCCGCTGTCCGATGGCGACTTGTTTGCCCGTTATTTAGAGGAATACGAACTCGACTAGGGTTTATTCGCAGGCGATGGCGTTCGGCTGCGCCACTTTCACCACCGACGCCAGGCGCGCCATGTCGTTGCCGTCGCCTTGCTCCACATACGGTTGATAGCTGTCGATGACGATGCGCGCACGCGCCTGCCAGCCGCAATTGTCGGCCTGGCGCGCGGGCACGCGCAGCAGCCGGCGCGCTTCGCCATCGTTACTGAAACAAAACCACACAGCGTGCGTGGCGGCAGGGCGCGGCAAACGGCCCCACTGCGCCTTGTCGGGCGCGAAGCAGACGCGGTTGCCGATGATTTCCAGGCTCATCTCGTCCGTGCGCGCGCTGTACTGGCCGTCGAGCACGATCGGCGTTTGCGTTTGAGCATGGGCGGACACGGACAGGCAGGCGGTGGCAAGCAACAGGATGGCGGCAAGTTTCATGCGTTTCTTTCAGGGCTGGCAAGACGAAGAGCCAGTATAACCGTGAGGGCCGGAAACGAAAAAAGCCCATCCGTGAGGATGGGCTTTTTAGTACTGCGCATTCGTGGTAGGCCGTGCGGGATTCGAACCTGCGACCAACGGATTAAAAGTCCGCTGCTCTACCAGCTGAGCTAACGACCCGAAAGAGGCCGCATTATATATCAGTTGAAAAAGAATGCAAAGCATTCCTGCGAGAAAGTACTGGCCAGCTAGGGCAGGGCTGCCGTGAGCTTCAGCACTTCGTCGATGCTGCTCGTGCCATCGATGATTTTACGGGCGCCGGCGATGCGCAGCGGCGTCATGCCGTCGAGGATGCTCTGGCGGCGCAGGGCGTGCAGGTCGGCACCGGCCTTGACCAGCTGGCCGAACGCTTCCGTCACGCTCAGCAGTTCATAAATGCCGGCGCGTCCCAGATAGCCGCTGTGCCGGCACAGGGCGCAGCCGACGGGGCGGTATGCTGCGGCCGGCCGTGCCAGCTGGCCGCCCGTCAGGCGCTGCCAGGCGTCGGCGTCGGGGGCGTCGTCCAGCTGTTTGCAGGCCGCGCACAGGCAGCGCAGCAAGCGCTGCGCCAGCACGCCGATCAGGCACGCTTCCAGCAGATAGGCTGGCACGCCCAGTTCCAGCAGGCGCATGACGGCGGACGGGGCGTCGTTGGTGTGCAGGGTCGACAGCACCAAATGGCCCGTCAGCGCCGCCTGGATGGCCATCTCGGCCGTGGCCAGGTCGCGGATTTCTCCTACCATGATAATGTCGGGATCTTGCCGCATCAGCGCCCGCACGCCATCGGCAAACGACAGTTCGATGCCGGCCTGGGTTTGCACCTGCATCTGGTTGAAAGCCGGCTCGACCATTTCGATGGGGTCTTCCACCGTGCACACATTGACTTCGCTGCCGGCCAGTGCCTTCAAGGTGCTGTACAGGGTGCTGGTCTTGCCCGAGCCGGTGGGACCCGTGACCAGCACGATGCCGTGCGTGCGCGCCGTCAGCTGGCGCCAGCGTTCGGCGTCCGCGGGCGGAAAGCCCAGCTCGGCAAGGCTCTTGACGGCCACTTCCGGGTCGAAGATGCGCATGACGAGTTTTTCGCCGAAGGCCGTGGGCAAGGTCGACAGGCGCAGCTCGACTTCCTGGCCTTGCGCATTGCGCGTCTTGATGCGGCCATCCTGCGGGCGGCGCTTCTCCACCACGTCCATACGCCCCAGCAACTTGATGCGCGCCGTCATGGCCAGCAGCACCACGGGCGGCAGCTGGTAGGCCTGGTGCAGGCGGCCGTCGATGCGCAGGCGCACGAGGCCCGCGTCGCGCTTCGGTTCCAGATGGATGTCGGACGCGCGCTGGGCAAACGCGTATTGCCACAGCCAGTCGACGATGCGCACGACGTGCTGGTCGTTGGCGTCGACGTTGGTCTTGTTGCGCCCCAGCTCCACCAGTTGTTCGACATTCTGGCGCAGCGCCAGGTCTTGCGTGGACGCTTGCCGGGCCACCTTGACGGAACTGGCCAGGCTGAAAAATTGCGCGATGGCGTCGGCGATGTGCAGCGGATTGGCGACGACCAGGCTCAGTTTGCGCGGCGCCAGGTTGCCCAGCTGCGCCTGCCAGGCGAGCGCATATGGCTGGGCCGTGGCGATGACGATGCGCTCAAGCGTGCTTTCCACGGGCAGGATGTTGAAGCGGGCCGCATAGCCGGCCGTCATCACGTCGGCCACCTGGCTGAAATCGATGTGCAGGGGATCGATGCGCACATACGGCAGGCTGGAGCGTTGCGCCAGCCAGGCGCACAGGGTGTCGAGCGTCAGTGCGCCGTGGGCGATGTTGCACAGCGGATGCAAGGCAGGCGCGGGCAGCAGGGCGGCCTGGGCGTCGATGGCGGCCGCCTGCGCCGCATCGAGCAAGCCGTCTTCCTGCAGCCAGGCCAGCAGTTGCGGCAGTTGCAGCGGCGTGTCGGAGGGAGGAGGGGAAGCGGGCATGGCCGGCGCCTTTCCGGGCTGCCGGCCATGCGTGGACAGGCCGGCGGTTACAGGGTGCTGACGATGCCCTTGACCCAGGACTTGGCGGGCAGCTTGGTCTCGGCGACGATCTGTTTGGCGCGCTCGAGCAGGGCGGCTTGCGCCTCGGCATCGAGTGCCACTTTCGTCTTGAACGCGATCGCCACCACGTTCCCATCATGGACTTCCGGCAGGCAGATCACCTGTTCAAACGCAAACTTCATCGCCTTGATGTTCTTTGCATAGCTGGGGTGGTCGCCAAACAGGTTGACCGTCATGATGCCGTGCGGCGCCAGGCAGGCGCAGCAGGCGGTATAGAAATCGGCGCTGTCGAGCACGGGACCGCGCGCCGTGGCGTCGTACAGGTCCACCTGCAGGGCGTCCAGGGTGCCGTGGTTGGCGTCATCGTTGACGTAATCGAGCGCATCCATCTCGCGCACGTGCAGGCGCTCGTCGTTGGGCGGCAGCTTGAACATCGATGCGCAGATGGTGATGACGGACGGGTTCAATTCGATGGCCTCGACCTGCGCCTGCGGAAACTGGCGGTAGCAGAACTTGGTCAGCGCGGCCGTGCCCAGGCCCAGCTGGGCGAGGCGCTGCGGCTGCTCGATCCACAGCATCCACGCCATCATCTGCTGCGCGTATTCAAGTTCCGGCCAGTCCGGCTTGCGGATGCGCATGGCGCCCTGCACCCATTCCGTGCCGAAATGCAGATAGCGCACGCCATCCATTTCAGACAGGGTGACAGGGGCATAGCGGGGCTTGCGCGCCGGGCGCGAGGATTCGACTTGTTCGATGGATTTTCGTTTGATAAGCATAAGGCGGCCTGAAAGTGTGCCGCATTATAGCCCGTGCCGGGGCGCCATAAAAAATGCCAGCCACTGGGGCTGGCATGGTACGGGCCGGTTGCTGCGCTTATTGCTGAGCGGGTTCAATCGAGACGCGCAGACGGATGCGTTCGCCCGGATCGTAGGACATGATGCTCGTGTAGTTGCGGCCGCGGTAGTCATACGTGACCTGGTAGCCAT
This sequence comes from Janthinobacterium sp. BJB401, assembly GCF_013372745.1. Taxonomy (NCBI): domain Bacteria; kingdom Pseudomonadati; phylum Pseudomonadota; class Betaproteobacteria; order Burkholderiales; family Oxalobacteraceae; genus Janthinobacterium; species Janthinobacterium sp. BJB401. The sequence continues at coordinate 125,140 of NZ_JABXFH010000004.1, forward strand.
TGTTGCGCGATTCCCAGTGGTCGACCTGGCGGCATTGCTTGACGGCTTGTTCCTGCATGCCGCCCTGGTAATTGTTCTGGTTGTCGACGCGGTCGCCGACGACGGCGCCGGCAATCGCGCCAGCGGCGGCGGCGGCCGTGCGGCCATTGCCGCCACCGACCTGGCTACCGAGCAGGGCGCCGGCGATACCGCCGACGATGGAGCCGCCAGCGCTGCGCTGCTGCGGCGGTGCCTGGACTTGCACGTATTCCGTGCGGCATTCCTGGCGTGGACGGTTGATCTGTTCCACTTGCGGCACGACGCGCACGACCTTGCCGAAATCTTCAAAGTCGGCGGCCTGGGCGAGTGGCAATGCACCGATACAAAGGGCTGACATCATCAATTTGGCTTGCAAGTTCATTTGTAACCTCGTTATCTAGAGAATCTTTCAGGGTATTTTTTACAACTTGGGACTATAGTAATCCCGCCAGACCAAGGCAAGTGTTTCGCATGGCAACAAAATGTAACAGCCCAAGCCCCTTGCCCCACAGTCTGTAACATGCACTTTCAATCGATACAAGATGTTGAAGTGACTTGAAACCAGCGGTTTGTAACAAATCTTGCGTTTGACATCATATTCGGGTTGATTCATGCAGGACAACACGTTACCCTAATACGCGTATGGCTTATATAAAATCGCACTGAATCGCATAAAAGTTGATACAGATCGAATCACCGCGTGCGCATTGACCCGCGTGCGGGGATGCAATAAGAAGAGCAGCTAGAACAATCCATACATAACAGGTCGATTTGAGGGAAAAATGAGTTTGTTACTAACCGTGCCGCCCAACCTTGTCCAGTCCATCCGTGCCTTTCGCGTGACCGAATTACAAGACGAGGCGATCCGTCTCGGGCAGCACTTTTTATATGCGCATTGCAACGCTGGACAGACCAAACAACAAGTCATCGGCATTATTGCAGAAGCATTCCTGTTTCCGAAAAACCTGGCGAAGAATTTCGATGCGCTGCGCCTGTGCCTGACGGACACCATGTTCAAGGCCGGCACGCAGACGGGTTTCCTGGTGGTGCTTGAGCAATTGCCAAATACGCAAAAATTCGACAAGGAAGCGCGCGAGATCCTGCTCGACGTGTTCCGCGATGCGGCCGACTACTGGGCCGAGAAGAAAGTCCCGTTCCGCGTCTTCTATTCGTTCGAGTAAACACTTACTCACGTTGTGATAGCGTAAAATCAGCCTTTTTCCGGCTTGGCAGGCAGCATCGTCCGGCGAAAGCACCTGTTGTGCGATCATGTTGCGGCGCAACAATATCGCCGGCCTTTCTTGGTTCGCATCGCCATAGCGGGTACAATGCGCGCTATGAAAAATATCGTTATCCTCATTTCCGGACGCGGCAGCAACATGGAAGCGGTCGTACGCGCGGCGCAAGCCGAGCAATGGCCAGCCCGTATTGCCGCCGTCATCAGTAACCGGGCCGATGCCCAGGGATTGGTTTTTGCCGCGGAACATGGGATAGCGACGGCAGTCGTTGCCAACAAGGATTACGCCAGCCGCGAACAGTTCGATGCGGCGCTGCAAGCCGTAATCGACGGCTTTGCCCCCGACCTGGTCGTGCTGGCCGGTTTCATGCGCATCCTGACGCCGCCTTTCGTCGAGCATTACGCGGGGCGCATGCTCAATATCCACCCGTCGCTGCTGCCGCTGTTCCCGGGCATGGCGACGCACCGCCAGGCGCTCGAGGCTCGTGTGACGGAACACGGCGCGACCGTGCATTTCGTGACTGCCGAGCTTGACCATGGTCCGGCCGTGGCGAGCGCGACAGTCCCCGTCTTGCCAGACGATACAGAAGAGAGCTTATCGGCGCGCGTGCTGGTACAGGAACATCTGCTTTACCCGCGCGCCATCCGCCTGTTCATTGACGATAAACTGTCAGTCGAGCATGGCCAGGTCCGCGTGGACCCTCAATAAAATATTACAGGAAGAATAACAATGAGATTGCCACCAGCGATACTTGCCAATGCTGAAGAAGTATTGCGCGAAATTTTACGTTTCACGGCCCCGGCCGACACCACCCTGTCGCGCTATTTCCGCGACCATCCGCGCCTCGGTTCGCGCGAACGCGGCGCTATCGCCGAAGGCATTTATGCCGTGCTGCGCAACAAATCGTTCTTCACGGACTTCGCCGAAGCGGGCAGTGGCCCCACCATGCGCCGCCTGACCATCCTCGGCCTGGCCGAAGCCGTCGGTGCGGACTCTCTGGGCGGCCTGACGGAAGAAGAAGTGGAATGGCTGGAACGTATCACGCAGATCGACCGCAGCCTGATGCCGTCGAACATGCGCGCCAACATGCCGACCTGGCTGTTCGACAAGCTGATCGCCCAGTTCGGCGAAGCGGAAACCATGAAGCTGGCCGATGCGCTGAACGCGCCGGCGCCGCTGGACTTGCGCGTGAACTCGCTCAAGGCCACGCGTGACGACGTGATGCTGGCCCTGGCCGAAGCACCTATCCTCAGCACGCCAACGCCGTTCGCGCCGCTGGGTTTGCGCGTGATCAAGAAGCCATCGTTGCAAAACCTGCCATTGTTCCAGAGCGGCGCCATCGAAGTGCAAGATGAAGGCAGCCAGATCCTGTCGCAAATCGTCGGCGCCAAGCGCGGCGAAATGGTCGTCGATTTCTGTGCCGGCGCCGGCGGCAAGACGCTCGCATTGGGCGCGCTGATGCGCAACACGGGCCGTTTGTACGCGTTCGACGTGTCGGAAAAGCGTCTGGCCAAGCTGAAGCCGCGCATGGCCCGCAGCGGCCTGTCGAACGTGCATCCGGTGCAGATCGCGCATGAGCGCGATGCCAAGATCAAGCGTCTGGCCGGCAAGATCGACCGCGTGCTGGTCGATGCGCCATGTAGCGGCCTGGGCACCTTGCGCCGCAATCCGGACGTGAAATGGCGCCAGCAGCCGAACTCGATCGTGGAACTGCAAGCCAAGCAGGCAGCCATCCTGGCCGGCGCGGCGCGCCTCGTCAAGGGCGGCGGCCGCCTGGTGTACGCCACCTGCAGCTTCCTGAACGAAGAAAACGATTTTATCGCCGAGCAATTCTTGGCGGCGAACCCTGACTTCACCCTGGTGCCGATGAGCAAGGTACTGGCCGAACAGAAGATCGAGCTGGAAATGGGCGACTACCTGAAATTGTTGCCGCACCTGCACCAGACCGATGGCTTCTTCGCCGCCGTGTTCGAGCGCAAGGTCATGCCGAAAAAAGTCTACGCCGATGAAAAGCCGGCCGACGACGTTGACGCTGAGCAAGCCGAATAAGTTGGTCACGGGCCGCCGCTGCAGCATCGCAGCGGTGGCCAAGCACTTGCGCCAGCCAGTCTGGCGCACGCTGTGGGCACCCCGCCCGGTTATTCCCCCGCACCATCTTCCAGACTCCATCCGCCATGAATGAAACCCCGCTGCTCAACCTGATCACTGATTTTGTCAACGATTTCCGCCAACCGGCCATCCTGTGGCAGGCGCTGGTCATCGTCGGCTGCCTGGCGCTGAGCTGGCTGCTGGTGCGGCAGTTGCGCGTGTTCCTGCACCAGCGGGCGGAAGCGGCCGCCACGCCGGCCACGCCGGAAACCTTGCAGCGCACCGATAGTTTCATCCGCATCCTGACGCCCGTGCTGGCGGCCATGCTGCTGGGCATTGCGCAGCATTTCCTGGTCAAGTTCCAGTCGGTCAATCTGCTGAACATCGCCATTCCCCTGTGCACCTCGATGGCGCTGGTGCGCTTCGGTTTTTATGTGCTTCGCCGCATTTTTGCCCGCCACGGCGACATCAGCCCGACCATGTTGTTGCTGGAAAAGATCTTCACGGTGGTGGTGTGGGCCGGCATGGCGCTGTACATCACTGGTTTGTGGCCGGAACTGCATACCTTCCTGGAAAGCATCGTCGTTCCGCTGGGACGCAATAAAGTATCGGTGGCTGCCATCTTGCAAGCCGCTATTTCGGTGGCCGTGCTGCTGGTGCTGGCCATGTGGGCCGGCACCTCGCTCGACGAGCGCCTGATGAAAATGCAGGGGCTGCACACTTCCTTGCGCGTGGTGATGTCGCGCATGGGCCGCGCCGTGCTGATCCTCGTTTCCGTGCTGGTCAGCCTGTCGCTAGTGGGCATCGACCTGACGGTGCTGTCCGTGTTTGGCGGCGCCTTCGGCGTGGCGCTCGGTTTTGGCTTGCAAAAGATCGCCGCGAACTTCGTCTCCGGTTTCATTATCCTGCTCGACCGCAGCCTCACCATCGGCGACATGATTACGGTGGGTCAATTTACGGGCAAGGTCACGCAAATCAATACGCGCTATACTGTGTTATTGGGTGGCGATGGCGTTGAATCCATCGTGCCCAATGAAATGCTGATTTCCGGCGGCGTGCAGAACATGTCGCTGAGCAACCGCATGGTCTGGCTGTCGACGGCCGTGTCGGTGGGCTATGAAACGGATCTCGATGTCATCTTCCCCTTGCTGGAAGCGGCGACGGCCAAGGTGCCGCGTGTGTCGCAAAGCAATCCGCCATCGGCCACCCTCGTGCGTTTCGGCGCCGACGGCCTTGATGTGCAGATCGGCTTCTGGATCGCGGATCCGGAAAACGGTACCGGCGGCGTAAAGTCGAATGTGAACCGCGCCATCTGGCGCACCTTGCAGGAACATAAGGTCACTGTACCGTTTCCGCAACGCGAATTGCGTATTGTTGGTACGCCTCCTGCCCCGCTCGCGGGCGCGGCAGAGGGTGAGTCCGCCCCATCCGGCACCCAGCCTTAACCTCGCTGCCTGCCTCCGATTTTGCCTGAGAATACCCATTAGGGCGTACAATCACGCCTAAAATTAACTCTGCCGGACCTCCAGAGTCACTGGAGCGACCGTGCGCACGCCCTGTCCACTTGGAGTAGTAGTAATGACATTGAGTTCCGTTTTACACGACGTTTTGCAGTTCATGGCAACTGGCGTTACCGATCTGTCCGCATGGCAAGTTTTCCTGTACACCATGGTGGTCACGCATATCACGATCGCCAGCGTCACGATTTACCTGCACCGCCACCAGGCCCATCGGGCGCTGGAATTGCACGCCATCCCCAGTCATTTCTTCCGTTTCTGGCTGTGGCTGACGACGGGCCAGGTCACCAAAGAATGGGCCGCCATTCACCGCAAGCACCATGCCAAATGCGATACGGAAGAAGATCCGCACAGCCCCGTGACGCGCGGCATCAAGAAAGTGTTCTGGGAAGGCGCCGAGCTGTACCGCGCTGAATCGAAGAACATGGAAACCATGGCCAAGTACGGCCACGGCACGCCGACGGACTGGATCGAGCGCAACCTGTACACCAAATACAGCTGGCTGGGCGTGGTATCGCTGTTCGTCATCAATTTCATCCTGTTCGGCGTAATCGGCATTTCCGTGTGGGCCGTGCAAATGATGTGGATCCCGATCACGGCGGCCGGCATCATCAACGGCATCGGCCACTACTGGGGCTACCGCAACTACGACTGCGCCGATGCGGCCACCAACATCATTCCCTTCGGTATCCTGATCGGCGGCGAAGAGTTGCACAACAATCACCATACGTATGCGACGTCGGCCAAGCTGTCGTCGAAATGGTATGAAATCGATATCGGCTGGGCATATATCCGCGCGCTGGAAATGCTGGGCCTGGCCAAGGTGAAAAAGCTGGCGCCGGAACCGAAGTTCTCGCACGGCAAGCTGGAAGCGGACTTCGAGACTTTGCAGTCCGTCATCGCCAACCGCTACGACGTGATGGCCAAGTATGCAAAATCGATCAAGCATGCCTGGAAGGAAGAGCTGGAACACCTGAAGCACAAGGCTGAGCTGGAAAAGCGTTTCCTGAAATCGTCGCGCAAACTGATGCAGCGCGAACCGGGCAAGCTGGCCGATGTTCACCATGAGCAGCTGTCGGAACTGTTCCAGCACAGCAAAGCACTGGAAACCATGCACCACATGCGCGTGGAACTGGGCGCCATCTGGGAACGCTCGCACTTTACGCGTGAACAGTTGCTGCAAAAGCTGCAAGACTGGTGCACGCGCGCCGAAGCGTCGGGCATCAAGTCGCTGCAGGACTTCTCATTGCGCCTGCGCAGCTATGCCTAACTAGACTGTTGTGCTATATCAAGGCCCTGGATTCCAGGGCCTTTTTTTCGTCCTGGCAAAAGGGGAGGGGGCCGGCTGAAAATCAGGACGAAAAAAAACCGCTCATCGGAGCGGCTCTTTTTACAGAACACAAGATCAATTACTTGATTTTGGTTTCTTTGTACGTGACGTGCTTGCGTGCTTTAGGATCAAATTTCATGATCTCCATTTTCGCAGGCGTCGTACGCTTGTTTTTGGTAGTCGTGTAGAAGTGACCCGTACCGGCGGTCGATTCTAACTTGATTTTGTCGCGGCCTGATTTTGCCATGATAGCTCCCTTATTCTGCTAATTAGACTTTTTCGCCACGAGCGCGCATATCGACCAATACGGCGTCGATGCCGACTTTATCGATGACGCGCAGACCGGCGTTGGACAAACGCAGGGAGACCCAGCGGTTTTCAGATTCAACAAAAATACGACGATTCTGCAAGTTAGGCAAAAAACGACGTTTGGTTTTGTTGTTTGCATGGGAAACATTGTTGCCGACCATCGGCTTCTTCCCAGTGACTTGGCAAACACGTGCCATGGCGCACTCCTTAAAGATATTCCAAATTGGAAAAACGAGAGTATATCCAAAATAAGCCGATTTATCAATGACTTGCGAAAAACAATTGTGTCATGTTGTATTGAAATAATTTAACAATTTGACTTTTACCCTTCGCCATAGGGGAAAGCACTGGTAAACAGCGCTGTTTACTGTTAGATAAGCGTCTTGGGGCTGTCACGTATGTCCTTGTTTACACATGGTTAACTGCTAATTTAGCAGCGCCGGGCGAGATCCGCTAGATCTGGCCATGTTCCGCGAACGAATGGACTTGCCGCCCGGCCACGACGAAATGGTCGAGGATGCGCACGTCCACCAGCGACAACGCTTGCACCAGCGCGCGCGTGAGCAGCAGATCCGATTCGCTCGGTTCCGGCGTGCCGGACGGGTGGTTGTGCGCCAGCATGACGCTGGCCGCGTTGTGCAGCAGCGCTTGTTTCACTACTTCACGCGGATACACGCTGGTGTGGGTGAGGGTGCCGCGAAACATTTCCTGGCTGGTGATCAGGCGGTTCTTGACGTCCAAAAACAACACGTGGAATGCTTCATGCGCCAGGTGGCCCAAGGTCAGGCGCAAATAGTCTTTGACGGCGTGCGGTGAATTGAGGGCTTGCCCCGCTTGCAAGTCTTCGATGATGGCGCGCCGCGCCAGTTCCAGCACCGCTTGCAGCTGGGCAAACTTGGCGCTGCCCATGCCGTGCACGGCGGAAAAACTCACGAGGCTGGCGCCAAACAGGCCGCGCAGCGAACCGAAGTGCTCGACCGTGTCGCGCGCCAGTTCCACGGCGCTCTTGCCGCGCACGCCCGTGCGCAGGAAGACGGCCAGCAATTCCGCGTCCGATAGCGACTGCGCGCCGTCCTCGATCAGGCGTTCGCGCGGCCGTTCGCCGGCCGGCCAATCCTTGATGCCCATGCTGCCTCCCGTCGCGCCCAGCTGGTCGTGGCGCCTGCCGACGATTGTCGCGCCTTCCCCGGGCGGCCGTGCTGCGCTAGCTCGTCTTTATGTCGGTTCATGCTAAAAAAACAAAAACCAAGATGCCCTGTCGGGGCATTTTCAGGCGCTATCATTTGTCTGTCGTTGCATTCCATGCAAGTTGCAGCGACGGGGAGTCAGGGCCCTGAACTCAATGTCTTCCACTTGTTTCGCAGGAGTCGTCATGCCATATATCAAAGTTATCAACGGAGTCATGCAAGAGTTCAACGCCGCCGGCGTCAACACGGGCAAGGTCAGCGGCATCGGCCTCAATGCGCATGCATATCTGGAGCACCGTCAATGGAGCGTTAACGCACCACTCGCTCCGGACCCGAAGACTCCCGATTACAGCACCGATTTGCCGTATCTTGCCGCCAACGGCTTCAAGTACCTCCAGGTGATGCTGGCGCCTTTCAAAGGCAAGGATGGCTATTGGAACTGGGGCGAAGTTGTTGGCGAGCCAAAGTTCGCAACCGACAACACGCTAACCGATGTGAATATCAAAGATTCGTACTGGCTTGCCATAACGGCGCTGCTCGATTGCGCGCTGGCCAATGGCATCGGCATCATCGCCTGCCCATTCTGGAATCCCTACGCCGTGCCGCAATTGGTGGGCGAGGCGGGCCCTGCGGGCGCTACAAAAGACGAGCAGGCCGCAGTTGCGCGGGTCGCACTGGTCAATCCACAGTCGAAAACACGCCGCTATATGCGTGCTTTTGCGCAGGCTTTTGCGCAGCACTACAGCAACCACGCGGGCATCGCCGCCTGGATGGCTGCGCAGGAGCTGATGGGCGTGACCGGAATCAGCTTGACCGCTACCCGGGAAATCATCCAGGAGACGGCGCAATTGCTGCGTGACAACGATGGTCTGGCGCGCATGATTTCTTCCGGTAATGCCGGCATCGCTCATACTTCGCCCCGTCAAGGATCCTTGCAGCAATACGTCACGGAAACCTTGCCATTCGTAAATCCGGATCCGGTCGACTGTCTTTGTGAAAACCTGTTCCCGGGTAATGAATATGTGAGCAGCGCCCTGGACAGTAGCGCGGATTTGCCGGCCGACTTCGTCTCGTCTTCGCTCGCTTACCTGCAAGTGATGCAGCGTGCCGCACATGCCTTGGGCAAGCCGTATTACCTTGGCAGCTTTTGCCTGTCGCAAAAGCAGGAGCTGGCGTTGCAAGATACGAAAAGGCAAGACAACTTGCATGCCTTGCTGAGCGCCATACGCCGTACGGGCGTGCAACTGGCGTGCTATTGGGACTGGAATGGGGGGAAGCCCATGGAGGTCGACGGTCTGAACCTGGTGGAGACGCCGGCCTACAGCAACGGACGCAAGGCTGTCTGGGACGCCTTGCGCGGCGAAGATGCCATGCGTCCGGCGCCGCCCACGCCTTGCTTCGGCGTAAAGAAAACCTTGCAATTCCAGCCGGGCCTGATGCTCACCGTGCCGTCGTCCGTGCGCTATGAGAGCGCCGATTTCTCGCTGTCGTATTGTATCCGGCAGCAGGCATTTTCCACGATGGTGGGCCGGGGTGGGGCTTTTGTCGCGCGTCAGGCGAACCTGAAAGGATGGACGCTGCTGACGCAGGATATCCAGACGTTCCTGTTCCTGCTCAACAGTGCTGGTGCGGGCTTCAATAACAATGGTCACGGCGTGAACGTGGATAGCGCCAACCGCTGGTTTCGCTGCACCTACACCGTCAAGCATGATGGTTCCATCAGCCTGTACGTCGACGATTTCCTGATGTCGCAGGGCAGCAAGATGGTGACGCCGTTCGTGCAGGCCATCGGCGCGCCCCTGGTGATCGGCCGCACCGTGGATGCGCTGGAGCAGGGCGCACCCGCCTGGCAGTTGTCCGATGTCATCCTGTACGATCGCGTGCTGACGCCCAAGGAAGTGTATGACTATGGCCAGTATGGCATCGTGCACCGGCCCGTGGGGCGCTGGAAGCTCGATGGCGATCTGGAAGACAGCTCGGGCTTCGGCAATCACGCCAGCACGGCGGGTGGGTTGACGTACGTCAACGTCGGATAAGTGACAGGGCGCGCGGCCATGTTTTTTGACAAAAGCACGGCCGCGCCGAGATGGCATGGGGCGCGCTGGCTCAGGGTGGCTTACAATATCGTTTTGCACCAGTTACTTGAAAACTACTATGTCCAACGAGCAACCAGCAGTCGTCACCGAAGCGGCTTACCTCACCCTGCATTATCGTCTTGCCACTGTTGACGGTACTGACATTGTCACGACCTTCAGCGGCAATCCCGCGACCTTGATGCTGGGACAGGGCCAGCTGGCGCCATTCCTCGAGCAGCGTCTGCTGGGCTTGCCTGAAGGCACGCACCAGACGTTCGAACTGGCCGCCGGCGAGGGCTTTGGCGAGCGCAATCCCGAGCTGGTGCAGTCTGTTTCGCGCGCAACCTTGGACGAAAACTCCGTGCCCGGTGCCGACTACAAGATCGGCGACCTGGTCGACTTCGCCGCGCCGGGCGGCGGCCGCTTTGCCGGCGTGCTGCGCGAAATGCGCGACGATTCGGCCCTGTTCGACTTCAACCATCCGCTGGCTGGCCAGCCGCTGCGTTTTGAAGTCAAGCTCATTTCGGTCCTGTAAGGAGTAGCGATGGATAAAGAACTGTTACTGGCCCAGCCCCGCGGTTTCTGCGCTGGCGTCGACCGGGCAATTGAAATCGTCGAGCGTGCCTTGCAGCAATTTGGCGCACCGATCTATGTGCGCCATGAAATCGTCCACAACGCCTATGTGGTGGCCGACTTGCGCAACAAGGGCGCCATCTTCATCGACGACCTCGATGACGTGCCTGCTGGCAATACGCTCGTGTTTTCCGCGCATGGCGTGTCGAAAGCCGTGCGCGCCGAGGCGGAGTCGCGCGGCCTGAGCATATTTGATGCGACTTGCCCGCTGGTCACCAAGGTGCACATGGAAGTGGGCAAGATGCGCCGCGAAGGCCGCGAGATCATCATGATCGGCCACGATGGCCATCCCGAGGTGGAAGGCACGATGGGCCAGGCCGATATGGGCATGCATCTGGTGGAAACGCTCGACGATGTGGCGAAATTGCAGGTTGCCAATCCGGAAAGCCTGGCCTATGTTTCGCAAACAACGTTGTCAGTTGACGACACTAGCGACATTATTGCGGCCTTGAAAGCGAAATATCCGAATATCGCCGAGCCGAAAAAAGGCGACATCTGCTACGCCACCACGAACCGCCAGGAAGCCGTGAAATTCATGGCCCCGCAAGTGGAAGTGGTGATCGTCGTGGGCAGCCCGAACAGCTCGAATTCGAACCGCCTGCGCGAAGTGGCCGAGAAGATGGGCACGCCTGCCTACATGGTCGACAATGCCTCGCAAATCGACCCTGCCTGGCTGGAAGGCAAGCTGCGCGTGGGTGTGACGGCTGGCGCCTCGGCGCCCGAGGTGCTGGTGCAAGCCGTCATCGACCGTTTGAAAGAGTGCGGCGTGAAGAGCGTGCGCCCGCTCGACGGCGTGCAGGAAGCCGTCACGTTCCCGATGCCGAAAGGCCTCGACGGCATCAAGCGCGACGTCGCCTGAGTCTGCGGGACGATTGCGTATCGGTGAAATAGTTACCTCAAAACCGAATTTAATTCGGAAATGATCGATTTATTCCAAGCTTAGTTTTTGCAAAAGATCGTTATGATTGCCTCAAGCTTGAATATGTTGTCGTTATGACTAAGCAAGGTCACGCCCGTTTTGAGTGCGTGCACCATGCTGGTGAGAACGGTCCAGGGATGGCACTGCAGGAATTCTTCCTCCGGTGCCGTTTTTGTATCAGCGACATGTTCTGGCGGAAGTTGTTCCCGAAAAATGCATATTTGATAGGGCAATCATGGATACATTCATCCAGCAGATCATTAACGGCTTGGTGTTGGGCAGCATGTATGCCTTAGTCGCCCTCGGTTACACCATGGTGTACGGCGTTCTGAACCTGATCAACTTCGCCCACGGCGACGTGCTCATGATCGGCGCCATGGTGGGCCTGACCATCCTCAAACTGCTGGGCATTTATGTGCCGGACTGGCCCGGCTATTTGAAACTGGCCACCGCCATCCTCGGCGCCATTCCCATCTGTATTCTGGTCAACATCATCATCGAGCGGGTCGCCTACCGCCGCCTGCGCAACGCCCCCCGCCTCGCCCCCCTGATTACCGCCATCGGCGTCTCCATCCTGTTGCAAACCTTCGCCATGATGATCTGGACGCGCAATCCCTTGCCCTTCCCGCAATTGCTGTCGACCGACCCCATCAACATAGGCGGCGCCGTGATTTCGCAAACGCAAGTGCTGCTGCTGGCCCTGGCCGCGTTGTCGATGGGCGGACTGGTGTTGCTGGTGGAAAAAACCCGCATGGGCCGCGCCATGCGCGCCACGGCGGAAAACCCCCGCGTGGCAGGACTCATGGGCGTCGATTCCGACAAGGTCATCGTAGCCACCTTCGCCATCGGCGCAGCGCTGGCGGCCGTGGCGGGCGTGATGTGGGGCGCCAACTATGCGTCCATCCAGTTCTCCATGGGGGCCATCCCTGGCTTGAAAGCGTTTTGCGCGGCAGTGCTGGGCGGTATCGGCAATATCTATGGCGCCATGCTGGGCGGTATCTTGCTGGGCATTATCGAGAGCCTGGGCGCCGGCTATATCGGCGATATCACGGGCGGCTTCCTGGGCAGCCACTACCAGGATATCTTTGCCTTCGTCGTGCTGATCATCGTGCTGACCTTGCGCCCGTCCGGCATCATGGGCGAACGAGTGGCCGACCGTGCCTGATGTGAAACTGGGAGATTAAATCATGGCACTACTCGATTTTGACGCTAAGAAAAATCCGACCAAAGCCTATGCCGGCATGCTGGGCCTGGCCGCGCTGCTGATGGTGTTCCCGTTTTTTGCCGCCCAGTTCGGCAACTCGTGGGTGCGCATCATCGACATGGCCTTGCTGTACATCATGCTGGCCCTGGGCTTGAACATCGTCGTCGGCTTTGCCGGCTTGCTTGACCTCGGTTACATCGCCTTCTACGCCGTGGGCGCCTACCTGACGGCCTTGCTGGCGTCGCCCCAGTTCGCCATCCTGCTCGAATCGGTGGTGAATCAGTATCCGGTGCTGGGAGAAACCCTGGTGCAGCTGATGGGGCCGGAAATCCGCGAGAACGGCATCCATTTGTCGATCTGGATCATCGTGCCGCTGGCCGCTGCCGTGGCCGGCCTGTTCGGCGCCCTGCTCGGTGCGCCGACCTTGAAGCTGCGCGGCGACTACCTTGCCATCGTGACCCTGGGCTTTGGCGAGATCATCCGCATCTTCATGAACAATCTGAATGACCCGATCAATTTCACGAACGGGCCGCAAGGCATCAATCTGATCGATCCGATCCGCATCTTCGGCGTCAACCTGGCGGGCGAGGCGGGCACCAACAGCACCGTCACGGTGGCCGGTTTTTCCATGCCGTCCGTGAACGCCTATTACTTTTTGTTCCTCTTCCTGTGCATCGCTGTCGTGTTCGTCACCAAGCGCCTGCAGCATTCGCGCCTGGGCCGCGCCTGGGTGGCCATCCGCGAAGACGAGATCGCCGCCAAGGCCATGGGCATCAACACGCGCAACGTGAAATTGCTGGCCTTTTCCATGGGCGCCTCGTTCGGCGGCGTGGCCGGCGCCATGTTTGCCTCGTTCCAGGGCTTTGTCTCGCCGGAATCGTTTTCCTTGACGGAATCGATCGCCGTGCTGGCCATGGTGGTGCTGGGCGGCATCGGCCACATTCCCGGCGTGATTCTCGGCGGCGTGATCCTCGCTTCGATCCCGGAAGTGCTGCGTCATGTGGTGGAACCGGCCCAGCAGGCGCTGTTCGGCCACGTGGTGATCGAGGCGGAAGTGCTGCGCCAGTTGCTGTACGGCCTGGCCATGGTCTTGATCATGCTCAACCGTCCTGCTGGCCTGTGGCCATCGCCGAAGCATGAAGACCGGCCCGACCACGACGTCGACCAGCCGAACAAATCCACCGGCGTCGTGTCCGCTTAAAGGAGGGATAGCATGAGCGACCAGATCATTCTCAATATTGCCGGCGTGAATAAACGTTTTGGCGGCTTGCAGGCGCTGACCGACGTGGGCATCACCATCCGGCAAGGGCAAATCTATGGCTTGATCGGCCCGAACGGCGCCGGCAAGACAACGTTTTTCAACGTCATCACCGGCCTGTACCAGCCCGACACGGGTACCTTCGAGCTGGCCGGCAAGCCGTATTCGCCGTCCGCGCCGCACAAGGTGGCCAAGGCGGGCATCGCGCGCACCTTCCAGAACATCCGTTTGTTTGGCGACATGACGGCGCTGGAAAACGTCATGGTGGGGCGCCACGTGCGCTCGCATCAGGGCGTGTTCGGCGCCATCTTCCGCCACAAGGCGGCGCGCGAGGAAGAGGCGTCGATCCGCAAGCGGGCGATGGAGCTGCTCGACTTCGTCGGCATCGCCCAGTTCGCCAGCCGCACGGCGCGCTTTTTGTCGTATGGCGACCAGCGGCGCCTGGAAATCGCCCGCGCGCTGGCCACCGATCCGACCTTGCTGGCGCTCGATGAGCCGGCGGCCGGCATGAACGCCACGGAAAAGCTGGCTCTGCGCGAGTTGCTGGTGAAAATCAAGGCCGAAGGCAAGACCGTGCTGTTGATCGAGCACGACGTGAAACTGATGATGGGACTGTGCGACCGCATCACGGTGCTCGAATATGGCAAGCGCATCGCGGAAGGCTTGCCGGCCGAAATACAACAAAACCCGGCCGTCATCGAGGCTTATCTGGGGGGATCGCACGCATGAGTAACGATGGCTTGAACAAGAATATATTGAAGGTATCTGGCCTGCACGTGGCCTATGGCGGCATCAAGGCCGTGAAAGGCATCGACCTGGAAGTCAACCAGGGCGAGCTGATCGCCCTGATCGGCGCAAATGGCGCTGGCAAGACGACGACCTTGAAAGCCATCACGGGCACTTTGCCTGAATGCAAGGTCGAAGGCACGATCAGTTACCTGGGCGAGTCGCTCAAGGGGACGAAATCGTTCCACCTGGTGGAAAGGAAACTGGCCATGGTGCCGGAAGGGCGCGGTGTATTTACCCGCATGTCGATCCGCGAAAACCTCATGATGGGCGCCTACACGCGCGCGGACAAGGCCGGTGTCGAGGATGACATCGCCCGCTGGTTCGATGTCTTTCCCCGCCTCAAGGAACGGGCGGCGCAGATGGCCGGCACCCTGTCCGGCGGCGAGCAGCAGATGCTGGCCATGGCGCGGGCCCTGATGAGCCATCCGAAGCTGCTGCTGCTCGACGAGCCGTCGATGGGTCTGTCGCCCATCATGGTCGAGAAAATCTTCGAGGTGATCCGCAAGGTCTCGTCCGAAGGCATCACGATCTTGCTGGTCGAACAGAACGCCCGTCTGGCCCTGCAGGCGGCGCACCGCGGCTATGTGATGGATTCCGGCCTGGTCACCATGGGCGGCAACGCGGCCGCCATGCTCGACGACCCGCGCGTGAAGGCGGCGTATCTGGGGGAGTAGAAGGGATCAGGCATAAAAAATGCCCCAGCCAGGCTGGGGCATAATGGCATCCGTCGGGGAAGTACGGGATGGATGCCTGGAGGAGCTGGTACAGCGGACCGCCGTAGCGGTCGCTTAATAATTACTTGGCGGCAGCGCGCGGCACGACTTTTTCAGCCGCTTGCGTGAACTGGTTCACGGCCGATGCCAGGTTCGCTTCGATGGCTTCGACGGCTTGCTTGCTGGTTTTCGAGAATTGCTCGTAGCCTGCATTGGCGTTGCCGATGGCGCTTTTCAGGATGGCGACGGCGTTTTCCGAACCGGCTGGCGCGTTCTTGGTGACTTCTTCCACCAGGGACAGGACTTTACGGTTGGTTTCAGCGATCTGCGATTCAGCAGCTTTGCTGAACTCGGCTTGCGTGCCCGACGTGATGGCAGCCAGGTGACGGCCGTAAGCGATGGCTTTTTCGGCGCCAGGCTGGGCTTGAGCAGCGCTCAGCGAGAAGAATTCTTGTGGATCTTTTGCCGACAGCAATTGCTTGGCGGCGGCGGTCGATTCTTCCAGCGTTGCCTTGGCAGCGGTCAGATTCAGTTCGACGATCTTTTCGATGCCTTCGAAGGCCTTGCCCGTCAGCGACGAGAACAGGGCGAATTGGGCTTCCAGATTGGCTTTGGTAGCGGACGAGAATTGCTCAGGAATTGAAAACATATAAATCTCCAAAAAATCGAAATCTGGTTAATTTGATGCTGCGTGTACCGTTTGGGAAAGCAGGTGAATCTAAATTTTTCAAGCTGAACAAGAATTGTGCAACGCAACAAACCCTATTCTACGGTGAAAAAAAACGAAGTCAAGCGTTTCTTGTGCGATGCAACAATTGAATAGATTTGCATCAAAAGTCATTGTTTCTAAAGAGAAATATTTGATTTCTTGGTGTTAATGGTTTAACCCTAAACTGTTATTTCCCCGCCTTTCAGGACGGGTGCGGCGCAGCATGCTAGACTTTGCCTCCCGCACTGGCGCAGCGCCCCGGTGCCGATCCTGTTTCCCGAGTTGATACCATGTCCAATCTTCCCGCCGCGGCTGGTGCCAGCGGCAAAGCCTCTCTTCTGACCACTCTGACGCCGATGGCCTTGCCCGGCTTCTTCGTGTTGTTATGGAGCACAGGTTTTATCGTCGCCAAGTTCGGCTTGCCGTATGCGCCGCCGCTGACCTTTTTGCTGCTGCGCTTCCTGGGCGTGCTGGTGATCCTGCTGCCGCTGGTGCTGCTGTTGCGCGCGCCGTGGCCCGTGGGCCAGTTCCGCCAGATCGCCGTGGCCGGCATTTTGATGCAGGCCGGCTATCTGGCCGGCGTCTGGTGCGCCATCAAGCTGGGCATGCCGGCCGGCCTGTCTGCGCTGATCGTCGGCATGCAGCCCGTGCTGACGGCCTGCGCCGCGCCCCTGATCGGCGAATCCGTGCGTCCGCGCCAGTGGCTGGGCCTGTTCTTCGGCTTGCTGGGTGTGGCCCTCGTCGTGTATGCGAAGATCAACCTCGTGGGCCTGACGGTGGAAAGCGTGCTGCTGTGCGTGTTCGCGCTGCTGTCGATGACGGCCGGCACCATGTACCAAAAACGCCACTGCCCGCAATTCGACTTGCGCACGGGCACGGTGGTGCAGTTCGCCGCCTCCATCGTGGTGGTCTTGCCCTTCGCCCTGTATTACGAAGGGCTGGACCTGCATTTCAGCAACGTGCAATGGACGGCGAATTTCATCGGCGCCTTGCTGTGGTCGGTACTCGTGCTGTCCATCGGCGCCATCTTCCTGCTGTTCGCCCTGATACGCCGCAGCGACGCGACGAAAGTGACGGGCTTGCTGTACCTGACACCGCCCACGACGGCCGTGATGGCCTGGCTGATGTTTGGCGAAGCCTTCAATATGCTGGGCATCGCCGGCATGCTGGTGGCCGTGGTCGGTGTGGTATTTGTCGTCAAGAAGTAGAGAGCAGGAGAGCAGGGCAGTGAGCAAACAAGCATCCACCATACAGTCGGCGCAGCAAGCCGTCGACGCGGTCATTCTGTCGCGCCGTTCGATCCGCGCCTTTTTACCCACGCCGGTGGCGCAGGACGAGATCGCGCGCATCCTGGAAGTGGCGGCGCGCGCGCCCTCGGGCGCCAACATGCAGCCGTGGAAAGTGTATGTGCTGTCGGGCGAGGCGCGCCTGCGCCTGTCGCAGCGCATCCTGGCCGCCTACGACGCGCCGAAGGCACCCGACGCGCCTGCGCGCACGGCCTCGTATATCTATTACCCGCGCCAGTGGACGGCGCCGTTCATCGAGCGCCGCCGCAAGATCGGTCTGGACCTGTACCAGTTGCTGGGCCTGGAGCGGGGCGACACGGCCGGCATGGCGGCCCAGCACGGGCGCAATTTCCAGTTTTTCGATGCACCCGTCGGGTTGATCTTTACCATCGAACGGGTGCTGGAGCAGGGTTCCTGGCTTGACTACGGCATGTTCTTGCAAAACATCATGCTGGCGGCGCGCGCGCGCGGGCTCGACACCTGTCCGCAGGCGGCTTTCATTCATTACCATGACATCATCCGCGACGAGCTGGGCGTGCCGGCCAGCGAAATGGTGGTGTGCGGCATGGCTCTCGGCCATGCGGATCCGGACAAGGTCGAGAATCGCCTGAGTACGGAACGCGAGCCGCTGGCCGGCTTTGTTAAATTTATGGACAAATAGACATGACTGGCGATGGGCACAGGCAAACAGCCGGTTAAGGATGAGCCCGTTTGCGGATCGCCAACGATTTGTATTCCATTACTGCAATAAATACTGTCCTAACTGTTAAATAGGCTTGCGATTACTCTGCATTTCGCTACACTGCAATAATGCAACAGCTTCACGGGGAATTAACGAATGGCTAAGTTTAAACTTGCGCTGGGTATCCTGGCTTCCCTGCTGTTTGCGCTGGCGCCGGCTGCGGCCGTGCACGCCAAGGAAGCGAACGGCAAATCCTCAGCCTCCAAGAAACACAACACCAAGAAAGTCAAAGTCGTGCTGCGCAAGGGCGCGACGGCCGCGCCGCGCGAAAAGACCGTGCGCCGGGTCGTCATGGTGCGCGGCAAGCGCAAAGTCATCTATCAAAAAGTCAGCAGCGTGGCCGTACCCATGGCCGCACCGATGCCGACCATGGGCGACCTGGCCGGCCTGAACCTCACGCGCGATCCGCTCGACCTCAAGTCCAGCGTGGCGCTGGTGCTGGACCAGGCCAATGCGGAAGTGCTGTTTGAAAAGAATTCCAATGTGGCCCTGCCCATCGCCTCCATCACCAAGATGATGACGGGCCTGGTGGTGGTCGAAGCGCGCCAGGATATGGATGAAGTGCTGACGATCACGGACGAGGACGTCGACCGCGCCAAGTTCAGCAGCTCGCGCCTGAAGGTGGGTTCGCAATTGACGCGCGCGAATATGCTCCACATCGCCCTGATGAGCTCGGAAAACCGCGCCGCCTCGGCGCTGGGCCGCAATTATCCGGGCGGCTTGCCTTCGTTTGTCGACGCCATGAACAGCAAGGCACGCCAGCTGGGCATGATGGATACGCATTACGTCGATTCCAGCGGCCTGTCAAAAATGAACGTGGCCAGCGCGCGCGACCTGGGCAAGCTGGCCATGGCCGCCTTCCGCCATCCGCTGCTGCGCGAGTACTCGACCGACCCGAAAGCCATCGTCGAAGCCAGCGGCCAGCCCATGCAGTTTGGCAATACGAATCACCTGGTGGCCAATCCGGGCTGGGAGATCGGCCTGCAAAAGACAGGCTTCATCAATGAGGCGGGACGTTGCTTGATGATGCAGGCCGTCATCGAGGGACGCGCCGTGATCATGGTCTTCCTCGATTCCAAGGGAAAACAGTCGCGTACGGCCGATGCGGGACGCATGCGCAAGTGGCTGGAGGCATTGAAACCTGCCAACATGAGCTTGCCCGGCGGCTAAAAATGTCCATGGCGGCGTTGCACTAACTCGCCGTACTAGTCGTACTGTCTTCGTTAGTGCGCCTTGCCCTGAACATTTTTATGCGGCAGTGGTCTAGTCTTGGGGTATAAAACCCAACGTCACTGAAATCTGGTTCGCCGTTTCCACCAGGTCCACCAGCCACTCATCCTGCAAGCGGTCGGCTGGCGCCGAGATCGACAGTCCCGCGATCAGCTTGCCTGTATCGTCGCGGATGCCGGCGGCCATGCAGCGCACGCCCAGTTCCAGCTCTTCATTGTCGCGCGCATAGCCGCGCTCGCGCACCAGGCTCAGCTCGCGCTCGAGCTTTTGCAGATCCGTGATGGAATTCTTGTTGTGTCCGGCCAAGCCCGTGCGCGTGGCGTAGGCGCGGATGGCTTTCGGCTCGTCGACGGAGAGGAATAATTTACCTGTCGAAGTCAGGTGCAGCGGACCGCGCCCGCCGATGGCGCGCACCACCTGCATGCCCGAGCGCTCGGAAAAGGCGCGGTCGATGTAGACGATCTCGTCGCCCTGGCGCACGGACAGGTTGATGGTTTGCTGGGTTTTCTTGTGCAGCTGGCGCATGAAGTCCAGCGCCGCTTCGCGCACGCTGAGGCGGCTTTTCACCACATTGCCCAGTTCCAGCAGGCGCATGCCCAGCCGGTAGGTACCTGGTTCGATGCGGTCGACAAAGCGCGTCAGTACCATGTCGTTGAGGATGCGGTGCGCCGTGGAGGGGTGCAAACCGGAAACTTTTGACAATTCCTTCAGGCTGACCGGGTCGGAATATTTGGCCAGGGCATCGAGCAGGGCGACCATGCGTTCGATCACCTGTATCGTTGTCTTCGGGGCAGCGACCGGTTCAATTTTCATGATGGATTTGGTGCAATGCAGTATTCATGCTTCTTTATACCATGATGTGAAAAAATAGTGAAATGTTCCGAGATATTCAGCGAATAAATGGTCACAGTGCTATGTCACCCCCATAATGTGCCCACTGCACCTGCTTTACATATGGAAAACCATGCAACCTGTAAATGAATTCAAAAGTAAAAGTGGCTTGAAGCGGATCTTTTCCGCCTTTTTCTACTCGCTCGATGGCTTGAAAGCAGCTTGGCGCCACGAACACGCGTTCCGCCAGGAACTGGGCCTGTTCGTCGTCGGCACGGTGATCGCCTTGCTGCTGCGCATCTCCGCGTTTGAAAAGCTGGTGCTGATCGGCGTGCTGTTGCTGGTCTTGATCGTGGAACTGATCAATTCGGCAATCGAAGCCGTGGTCGACCGCATTTCGCTGGAACGCCATCCGCTGTCGAAAAACGCCAAGGATTTCGGCAGCGCCGCCGTGCTGCTGACCTGCATCCTGGCCTTCGCCACCTGGGCCGTGGTCCTGTTCAACCGGTTCTATTAACTGCTAAATCCCCGTTGCGCCTCGCCCATATGCGAAAATCGCATATCAAACGGCGAAACGCTTCGTTCTCTTTGCGGCCATGGCGCCGTAATCTGGTGGCTCTGAAAGTTCAACCACTCGGGGATCTTAGATGCTGTCGAAAAAAATCATCATTGCCGCCGCCATCAGCGCGTTTGCCCTTCTGCAAACGGCGCAGGCTGCCGATATCACCCTGCTCAACGTGTCATACGACCCGACGCGCGAGCTGTACCAGGATGTGAACACGGCATTTGCCAAGGAGTGGAAAGGCAAGACGGGCGACAACGTCAAGATCAAGCAATCGCACGGCGGTTCCGGCAAGCAGGCGCGTGCCGTCATCGATGGCCTGGAAGCGGACGTGGTCACGTTGGCCCTGGCCTACGACATCGACGCGCTGGCCGAGCACAAGCTGCTGGCCGCCGACTGGCAAAAGCGTTTGGTGCACAACAGCTCGCCTTACACCTCGACCATCGTGTTCCTGGTGCGCAAGGGCAACCCGAAAGGCATCAAGGACTGGAATGACCTGATCAAACCGGGCGTGTCCGTCATCACGCCGAACCCGAAAACTTCGGGCGGCGCCCGCTGGAACCATCTGGCCGCGTGGGGCTACGCGCTGCGCCAGCCGGGCGGCAACGAAGCGAAAGCCAAGGATTTCCTCGGCAAGCTGTATAAAAACGTGCCCGTGCTCGATTCCGGCGCGCGCGGCGCCACCACCACTTTCGTTGAACGCGGTATCGGCGACGTGCTGATCGCCTGGGAAAACGAGGCGTATCTCGCCGTCAAGGAACTGGGCCCGACCAAGTTCGACATCATCACGCCTTCCGTCAGCATCCTGGCCGAGCCGCCCGTTGCCGTCGTCGACAAGTTTGCCGACAAGCACGGTACGCGCAAGGTGGCCGAGGCTTACCTGAACTACTTGTACACGGACGAAGCGCAAGACATCATCGCCAAAAATTACTACCGTCCGGCAACGGACAAGGCGGCGAAGAAATATGCATCGCAGTTCGCCAAGGTCAATCTGTTCACCATCGAGCAAGTGGCGGGCGGCTGGACGACGGCACAAAAGGCGCACTTTGCCGACGGCGGCATCTTCGACCAGATCTACCAGCCTAAGTAATACCGGATGGCACGATTGCCAGACCGTTACTAAAAGGACACATCATGGCGCTGCGCAGCTTTTCCGATTACCGGGTACTGATCGTGCCGGGCTTGCATAACAGCGGCCCCGAGCATTGGCAGAGCCGCTGGCAGCGCCTGTATCCGCAATTCGAGCGGGTCGAGCAGGACGACTGGAACGCGCCCGACCTGGCCACCTGGTCGGCGCGGCTGGATCAGGTGCGCCGGCAAGATGCAAGACCAACCCTGATCGTCGCCCACAGCTTCGGCTGCCTGACGACGGCGCATAGCCTGGCCCGCGATCCGCAGGGCGTGGCCGGCGTGCTGCTGGTGGGGCCGGCCGACCCGGACAAGTTTGGCGTGGCGAAGGCATTGCCGCAAAAGCGGCTGCCTTGCCCCGGCATCCTGATCGCCAGCCAGACGGATCCATGGATGACGGCCGAGCACGCGGCGCAGTGGGCACGGCGCTGGAATTGCAAGTATATTGATGGCGGTGCGCTGGGCCATATCAACGCCGAGTCGCGCCTTGGCGACTGGGTCTACGGCCAGGCGCAGCTGCAAACACTGTTTGATCTGGCGCAAAGCGACAAGCGCCACCGTCAGGCAGCCTGATTCGACGAATTCGATTGCACATAACCTCACAGGAGATCACGATGACTTTACGCCTGGGCGATGTCGCCCCTGATTTTGAACAAGACAGCTCGATCGGCCCCCTCAAGTTCCACGAGTGGGCTGGCAATTCCTGGGTGGTGCTGTTTTCCCACCCGGCCGACTTTACTCCCGTCTGCACGACGGAACTGGGCCTGACGGCCAAGCTCAAGCCGGAATTCGACAAACGCAACGTGAAGGCCATCGCCCTGTCCGTGGACGCGGCCGAGTCGCACAAGAGCTGGATCAAGGATATCGAAGAGACGCAAAACACGGTCGTGGGCTTCCCCATCATCGCCGACGTCGACAAGAAAGTGTCGGTGCTGTACGACATGATCCACCCGGAACAGTCCGTCACGGCCACCGTGCGCTCCGTCTTCATCGTCGACCCGAACAAAAAGGTACGCCTGATCCTCACATATCCGCTCAGTACGGGCCGCAACTTTAATGAAATCCTGCGCGTCATCGACGCTTTGCAGCTGACGGACGGCTATACGGTGGCCACCCCAGGCAACTGGAAAGATGGCGACGACGTCATCATTCCATTGACCGTGCAAGACCCGGACGTGATCAAGCAAAAGTATCCGAAGGGATTTACGGCAGCGAAACCTTATCTGCGCCTCACGCCGCAGCCAAATAAATAAACGTTTCAGCTTTCATAAAAACGCACCTGTTCGGTGCGTTTTTTTTCGCCCGCAGCTTTCACGGCAGGTATGCAAAATCCATCTAAGCAAATGAGAAATGGTTAGTTCTTTTTATAACGATTGCATGTGATTATTGCGCCCTATAACTCAAAAATGTAATAAGAAGGGGTTTCTATGTCTGCAGCATCAGCATCAGCAGCACCGCTCAAGGCGCGCGGAGCGCCGTTTCGGGTCATGCCGGGGTTTAAGCTGTCACTGGGCTTCACGCTCTTTTACCTGGCCTTGATCGTTCTCATTCCGCTGTCGTCGGTGTTCCTGAAAACGTTCACCATGACATGGGACGCCTTCTTCAGCGCCGTCACGTCCGATCGCGTGATGGCGTCGTACCGGCTGACGTTTGGCGCCTCGCTGATCGCCGCCCTGTTGAACGTGGTGTTTGGCGGCATCCTGGCCTGGGTGCTGGTGCGCTATAAATTCCCCGGCAAGCGCATCATCGACGCGCTCGTCGACTTGCCGTTCGCCCTGCCGACGGCCGTGGCCGGCATCACCCTGACGGCCTTGTATTCATCGAACGGCTGGTTCGGCCAGTTCATCGAAGGCGTGCTGGGCATCAAGGTGGCGTTCACGCCGCTGGGTGTGGTGGTGGCGCTGACCTTCATCGGCTTGCCCTTCGTCGTGCGTACCGTGCAACCGGTGCTGGAAGACGCGGAAAAGGAACTGGAAGAAGCGGCCGCCAGCCTGGGCGCCAATTCATTGCAAACGTTTATCCGCGTCATCTTCCCCACCATCTTGCCGTCCTTGCTGACGGGCTTTGCGCTGGCCTTCGCCCGCGCCACGGGCGAGTACGGTTCCGTGATCTTTATCGCCGGCAATATGCCGATGGTGTCGGAAATCACGCCGCTGTTCATTATTACCAAATTGGAACAATACGATTACGCAGGCGCCACGGCCATCGCCGTGGTGATGCTGGTGGTCTCCTTTTTGCTGTTGTTGACGATTAACCTGCTGCAAGCATGGACGCGCGGAAAGGCGAAGAAATCATGAGTACGAATACGACTGCCGCCGCTGGCGTGGACAAGGCGCTGCCGACGGCGCGCCGCTTCGAGCCGAACGTCGGCCCTGTCGTGCTGGAACCATTGTGGGTGCGCACGGTCTTGATCAGCATCGCCTTGCTGTTCCTGACGGCCTTCCTCATCGTGCCCCTGGTGGCCGTGTTTGCGGAAGCATTCAAGAAGGGCTGGGAAGCGTACATCGCCGCCATCATCGATCCGGACGCGATTTCCGCCATTAAATTGACCCTGATCACGGCCGCCATCGCCGTGCCGCTGAACCTGGTATTCGGCGTGGCCGCTTCCTGGTGCATCGCCAAGTTCGAATTCCGCGGCAAGAGCATTTTATTGACCCTGATCGACTTGCCGTTTTCCGTTTCCCCGGTGATTTCCGGCCTGATCTATGTGCTGATGTTTGGCGCCCAGGGCTGGTTCGGCCCGTGGCTGCAGGCGCACGACATCAAGATTTTGTTCGCCGTGCCCGGCATCGTGCTGGCCACCATCTTCATCACCTTCCCGTTCGTCGCGCGTGAACTGATTCCGCTGATGCAGTCGCAGGGCAGCGAAGAGGAAGAGGCCGCCATCGTGCTGGGCGCTTCGGGCTGGAATACGTTCCGCCGAGTCACCTTGCCGAACATCAAGTGGGGCCTGCTGTATGGCGTGATCCTGTGTAATGCCCGCGCCATGGGCGAGTTCGGCGCCGTGTCCGTCGTCTCCGGCCATATCCGAGGCGAAACCAACACCATGCCGCTGCAGGTGGAGATTCTGTACAACGAGTACAACTTCGCCGCCGCGTTTGCCGTCGCCTCCCTGCTGGCCTTGCTGGCCTTGGTGACCCTGGCCTTGAAAGCTTTCATTGAGTGGCGTTTGAACGAGAGCGACGCCGACGATTCCGCCTTACGTTCTACGGAGCACTGATATGACCATCGCAGTTAAAAACATCAATAAACGTTTCGGTGATTTCGTCGCCCTCGACAATATCTCGCTGGACTTTCCCGCCGGCGAATTGACGGCCCTGCTGGGCCCGTCGGGCTGCGGCAAGACCACCTTGCTGCGCATTATTGCCGGTCTGGAACACCCTGATAGCGGCCAGGTGCTGCTCGATGCGGAAGACGCGTCGAACCGCCACGTGCGCGAGCGGCAAGTCGGTTTCGTCTTCCAACACTATGCGCTGTTCAAGCACATGACCGTGTTCGAGAACGTGGCCTTTGGCTTGCGCGTGAAGTCGCGCAGCGAGCGCCCGTCGGAAGACCAGATCCGCCGCAAGGTGAAAGATTTGCTGGAACTGGTGCAGCTGGACTGGCTGGCCGACCGCTATCCGCCGCAGCTGTCGGGCGGGCAACGCCAGCGCATCGCCCTGGCGCGCGCGCTGGCTGTCGAGCCGCGCGTGCTGCTGCTCGACGAACCGTTCGGCGCGCTTGACGCCAAGGTGCGCAAGGAATTGCGCCGCTGGCTGCGTCGCCTGCATGACGACTTGCACGTGACCAGTATTTTCGTCACGCATGACCAGGAGGAAGCGCTGGAAGTGGCGGACCAGGTCGTGCTGATGAACAAGGGCACCGTCGAGCAACTCGGTTCCCCTGAGCAAGTCTACAACCACCCGGCTTCGCCTTTCGTCTACGGCTTCCTGGGCAACGTCAACCTGTTCCACGGCCGCGTGCATGACGGCGTGATGGCGACCGGTGACGCCAGCTTCGAAGTGCCCGATTACGCAGGTGTGAGCGACAGCAAGGGCACGGCCTATGTGCGCCCGCACGACCTGGAAATCGACCGCTACACGCCGGGTGCGGAAGGCATCGTCGTGAAACTGAGCCGCGCCCATGCGATCGGTCCGCTGGCCCAGCTGGACTTGCAGCGCGTCGATAACAGCGAGCTGATCGAAGCGGTGATGTCGAATGAGCGTTTTACCCATCTGCAGCTGAAGGAGGGCGAGACGTTAGTTGTTCGCCCGAAACGGTTACACGTGTTCGTTGAACCGACAAGAACCTAAAAGGTAGGAACACTATGAATTTTCAACAACTGCGCTCGATCCGCGAAGCGGCCCGCCGCGGCTATAACCTGACGGAAGTGGCCAACGCCCTGTTCACGTCGCAGCCGGGCGTGAGCCGGCAAATCCGCGAACTCGAGGACGAGCTGGGCGTGGTGATTTTCGAGCGCAACGGCAAGCGCCTGACGGGTTTGACGGAGCCGGGCAAGGGCATTTTGAAGATCGTCGACCGCCTCTTGATCGAGGCGGAAAACCTGCAGCAGGCCAGCCTCGAATACAGCGGCCAGACCAGCGGAACCTTGTCCGTGGCGGCCACGCACACGCAGGCCCGTTATGCGCTGCCGAAAGTGGTGCAAAGCTTCCGCGCCGCCTTCCCCGACGTGCGCATCGCGCTACAACAAAGCGCGCCCGAGCACATCGCGGAATGGGTGCTGTCCGGCAAGACCGATATCGGCATCGCCACGGAAGGCTTGAGCCAGTTCCCCGACCTCGTGTCGTTCCCGTGCTACCGCTGGAGCCATTTGATCGTCGTGCCGGACGGCCATCCGCTGCTCGAACACTCGCCGATCCGCCTGGAAGACCTGGCGAAATATCCGTTGATTACCTACGACAAGGGTTTCACAGGGCGCGGCCATATCGACGACGCGTTCGCCAAGGCGGGCGTGGCGACCGACATCATCCTCACGGCCATGGATTCCGACGTCATCAAGCAATACGTGGCGTTGGGCCTGGGCGTGGGTATTGTTGCTTCGATGGCCTTCGACCATGGGCGCGACAAGGGGCTAAGGGCCGTGGAAGCGTCGCACCTGTTCGCCACCAACACGACGCGCCTGGCCGTGCGCCGCGGCGCTTACCTGCGCGCGTATGCCTATGAGTTTATCCTGCAACTGGCGCCGGACCTGACGCGCGAAGACATCGACCGCGCCATGGCGGGAGAGGACGCGCTCTAGGCGATGGCGGCTCTTTGCGCGCGCGTCAGGCTGGCCACGGCGCGCGCGTAGCTATCGCGAACCAGTTCCTCCAGGTAATCGGCGGGGAAGCGCGCCACGTCAACGATCGTTACCCAGTGAAAGCGGCCCATGTAGCGGGCCGGTTTCACGCCCGGCATGTCCGTCAATTCGATAAAGCGTTCCGCGCTGACCCGCAGGCTGAAGCGCCACTGCTCGGGCATGCTGGTCTTGAAATACGCAAATTTTTTCCCCTCCACTGCAACTACGAGAATGTTCGACGGCGCACCGTACAGCACGGCTTGCGCGCCGGGCAGGGCCGTGCAAAAATCCTTCAATTCATCAGTTGTCATTCGTCCACCGCCACGAATTGTTGCGTGTTGTGGTCGAAGGCATAGGCCGCGCCGGCAGGCGCATCGAGCAGCGCGATAAAACGGTCATCCACGCTGAGCACGGCGCCCAGCGACACGAGGGCCACGTTGGCGCTGTCGTTCATGTAGTCGTCGCTCTCGTCGTTGGCCGTGAAGCGCCAGCCGCTGTCGTCGCCGTTGTCCGGCTCCTCGCGATACAGATAGCCGACGGGCGCACCGTCTTCCAGCACTTTTTTCGTCACGAAGCACAGGCCCGCGTAGCGGTTGACGAGGTTGTCGTCATCATCGTGCTGCGTATTGATGATGTGGCGCGCATCGAAGGCGATGGGGTCTTTGGCCTGTAAATCGGCGATGTAGCCGGGCATGTTGTCGAGCTTGCCGGTGAAGCGGCCATGCGGCTCGACCGTGTCGACCAGCACCCACATACGCTCGGCGCCCGGCGCTTGCGGATCGTCGCTGTGAAAAGCGAAGATCAGCTTGACCACTTCGCCGGGGCGTACCTGGGCAATGGCCTCGGGCGGCGATTTATAGAAAGTGTAGGGATGGCGCGCAGCCAGTTCGGCAGCGTCGGCCAGGTGCCAGCTGGGCATGGTGATCCGTCATCAAGAAGAGTAAAACCCATGGTAGCCGATTGCGTGCCAGGATGACCACGCATACCTGCAGGCTTGTCATTGCCGCAGGGTTACTCTGCCGCTTGGCACATGCCGATATACAACAATCCTGTTTCCCGGAGCGGCGTCCGGTTATGGCAAGGACAGCAGCAAGCCCCTTGATAGCCGGACTCGGCAAGAAATTGATGAGGCCGATTGAAAATGCCAATCGTAAAATTTGTTTCTTTTATTGCATTTTGATTTCCTGAATGATATCTTTTGTCCAATCGCAAGGAAATATAATAAAAATACAAGCAACATTGCAATTTTGAAATTTATCAATAGGGGAAATTATGAACATGACTAAACGTGCTGTGCTGGGTCTCTGCCTTGCTGTCTCGGTTTGCCTGGCGCCATTGGCCCAGGCGGCGAGCTGGGTGGAAATCACCGATCCTGCCATGAGCGGTTTCGCGGTGGGCAGCAATACCGTCACCTACGGCAGCGTGGCAGCGGACTCGGTCTGGGTCTATGACGGCGCCAACCCGTCCGGCGCGCAAAGCGCGGCCGCCATCCAGAGCTTGGTCAGCAGCAAGTTTGGTCTGCCATCGAGCGGCACCGGTTCGCTGGTTTTGGCCGCCCAGGGCGACATAGCCAGCAGCAAGTCCGGTTCGTTCACCGTCAACTCCAGCTTTGACTACCTGGCCGTGCATTATGGCCGTGGCGAACTGTTGTTCCACTGGGACACGCCGTTGGCCGCCAATACGGTTTTCAGCATTGCCAACCTGCCGCGTGGCCTGAGCAATTTCCGCGCGTTCAACTCGGTCTCGGCAGTGCCTGAGCCAGCGACCTACGGCATGCTGCTGCTGGGTCTGGGCCTGGTTGGCTTTGCGGCGCGTCGCCGCCGCGCCTGAGCCTGATGCGCCTGCGGGCGCAAGACATGAAAAAGCCCGGAAACACATCTTGCGTTCCGGGCTTTTTGCATGGCAGAGCGTTATTTACCAGCTATAGCCAGCCTTGGCGTAGTAGTAACGGCCGTTGAAGCCGTTCGGTGCGAAGCCGCTGTACGGCTGGGTGCCGCCATTGTTGAGGTTACCCACGCTGGTGATCTGGTCAGGATAGCGGTTGGTGACGTTGTCGATACCGGCCACCAGGCGCCAGTTCTTGCCCAGTTTTACGGAACCGGACACGTCCAGCACCCATTGCGGATCGTAGTGCTGGTCTTGCAGGGCATTGTTTTGCGGCACGATGAAGCTGCCGTAGCGGGTCACGACGCCGTGCGCATTCCAGATGCCGAAGCTGTAGTCGGCAGCCAGGCTGAACTTGTCTTTCGGCGAACCGACGGTGGCGCGCTGGATGGTCTGGCGGTCGATCAGTTTCAGGTTGTTGGCCGTCAGGATGGCCGGATTGTCCGCCACTTTCTGTACCGAGGTCTTGTTGTGGTTGTAGGCCACGGTCAGGTCCAGGCGATCCTTGTCCTGCAAGTCGATGCGGTAGGTGCTGACGATGTCCACGCCTTCCGTGCGCGTATCGACGGCGTTGGTGAAATAGCGTCCCGCGCCCACTGGCGTGCCCTGCGCGGCCAGGATGTTTTTCAAAGTAGTGCTGAGTATCAGATTGGAGGAAAACAGGATGCGGTCATCGATGTCGATGCGGTAGGCGTCGACCGTCGTCGTGAAGTTGCGGATGGGCTGGAACTGCAGGCCCAGGCTGTAGTTGCGCGCTTTCTCCGCCTTCAGGTCTTGTGCGCCCAGGGCGCGTGCCTGTGGCGTGTTGACGGCAAAGGTACCCGTTTCGATGGCCGTATTCGTGCCATTGATGACCTGGAAGTTGGTGGTGGTGATGGTGTAGTACTGCTGCGCCAGCGATGGCGCGCGGAAGCCGCTCGATACGGTGCCGCGCAGGGACAGGGCGTCCGTGAAGGCATAGCGGGCCGAACCCTTGGCCGAGGTGGTGCTGCCGAAATCACTGTAGCGCTCATGCCGCAGGGCCACGCCACCGGACAGTTTTTTCGTCGCTTCCGCTTCCAGGTTGACGTAGATCGATTCATTGTGGCGGCTGTGGCTACCCGCGTTTTCGGGACGGAAGCCGGCAAAGCCCTGCGAACCGGTACCGGTATACGATGCTTGCTCGCCAGCGCCGATCGTGTATTTTTCATGGCGCGCTTCGGCGCCCACGGCCACCGTCAGCGGCCCCGTAAAGTAAGCGACGGGGAATTCGCGCGCCGCGTCGAGATTCAGGACGGTCTGTTCATTTTTCAGCGAGCCCACATAGAAGTGCGTGGGGCTGGCGGCGGCCAGGTCGAAATTGACGGTATTGTCGAGATCCAGCTTGAACTTGTTGCTGCCGTAATTCAGGCTGGCATCCCAGCGCCAGCCGGCCGCCTCGCCGCGCAAGCCGGTCACCAGCGACTGGTCGGTCAGGGTACTGTTCTGGATCGGCAAGAAACCTTCGGGGAAGATCGACGAGCGCGTGACGTATTGTCCATTTTTGTCCTTCACCAGGCCTGCGCGCCAGGTGGCGCCAGCCGAGGTGTCGCGCTGGCCGTAGCCGCCGAAGGCATACCAGTCCAGGTTGTCGCCGAGATGGTATTCGCTGTTGATGAAGACGGTGGCCGGTTTGCTCTCGGCATCGCCGTAGCGCAGGTTGACCTGGCCATAGCGCGGTTCCAGCGGGTTGCTGAAATCGCGGCCGGCACGGTTGGTCGGGCCGCGATCGGCCACTTCCGCCGAGACGCGCACCCAGCCGTCGTCGCCCAGGGCGAAGCCGGCCGAACCCTTGATGGATTTTTGCTTGCCGTCGCGTTCCTGCGTCTGGCCATAGCCCACTTCGATATCGCCGCCGGCCGCGCCTTTTTTCAGGATGATGTTGATCACGCCGGCAATCGCATCGGAACCGTACTGGGCCGCCGCGCCATCGCGCAGCACTTCCACGTGGTCGATGGCGGCCAGCGGGATGGCGTTCAGGTCGACGGGCGCCGAACCGCGGCCCAGAGTCCCGTTGACGTTGACGACGGCCGAGGTGTAGCGGCGCTTGCCGTTCACCAGTACCAGCGTCTGGTCGGGCGACAGGCCACGCAGTTGGGCAGGGCGCACGGCATCGCTGCCATCGGCACCCGTCGGGCGGGGGAAGTTCATCGATGGCAGCAGGCGTGCCAGCACGGTGGCCAGTTCGGCCGAACCCGTGCTTTGCAGGTCGCGCGAGGTGAGGATGTCGATCGGCGACTCGGAATCGATGGTGCGGCGGTTCTTGGCGAAGGTGCCAGTGACTACCACCGATTGCAATTCACCTTCGGCCGGCAGCTCTTGCTGCGCTTGCGCCTGCATGGGCAGGCTGAAGCAGGCGATCAGGCTGGCGGCGATAACGGTTTTCACGGGCAGGGCGGGAATCTGGGAGCGGGCGGTGCTTGAACTCATCGACGATATCTCTTCGGTTGGTGGATGCGCGAACCAGGGCGGTCCGGTGATGACATCAGAGTAACAGTGGGTCTGTGGCGTGCTTACGAATCGTTCTGTCTATCGATATGCAATAAATGTCTGATACACGTCCAAATGGCGCGGGTAGCGCATATGGCCACGTTTCCAGCATACGACCGGGCATGGCCAGGCCGCAATGCTGCACAGCAGTAAATTGCCAGCTGTTGTATAAATACGACTAGTTGCTATGGGCGGGGGAGCCTGGCGGCGGCATGCGCCGCCAGACGGAGTGCGCCTATTGCCCTGGATTGGGCAGGCTGGCGTGGATGGCGTCGACGGCCGCCACGAGGTCCGGCGACAGGCTGACTTGATGGGCATCGATATTTTGCTGCAACTGCGCCACGCTGGTGGCGCCGATGATGGTCGAGGCCACGAACCAGCGCGAGTAGCACCAGGCCAGGGCCAGCTGCGCCGGCGTCAAGCCGTGCGCGCGGGCCAGCGCCGCATACTGGGCGGCGGCTGCTATGGTAGCGGGGCGCACGTAGCGGGGACTCCAGCCGGGCGGGAAAATCGTCAAACGGCCCCTGGCTTGCGGATCGTCGAGGTATTTCGCCGTCAGCTGGCCGAACGCCAGCGGGCTGTAGGCCAGCAAGCTGACGTTTTCCCGGTGGCAGGTTTCGTCGAGCAAGCTTGTCTCGAAATGGCGCGCCGTCAGGTTGTACAGGTTCTGGATTGAGGCGATGCGCGGCAAGCCTTTCAGCTCGGCCTGCTTGATGTATTCGCACACGCCCCACGACGATTCGTTCGACACGCCGATGTGGCCGATCTTGCCCTCGTCGACCAGCTTGCCCAGCACGGCCAGCGTGTCTTCGATGGCGACCGAGGCGTGCTCCTTGCGCGGGTTGTACACGCTGGCGCCGAAGATGGGCAGGTTGCGGCTGGGCCAGTGCAACTGGTACAGGTCGATATGCTCCGTCTGCAGCCGGCGCAGGCTGTCTTCGACGGCGGCGCGGATATTGACCGCGTCGTGGTCCGTCTTGCCCTTGCGTATCCAGTGCATGCGCGAATTCGGCCCGGCCACCTTGCTGGCCAGCACGATCTGGCTGCGCTTGCCGCTTTTCTTGAGCCAGCTGCCGATGTAACGCTCGGTGCTGCCCTGCGTTTGCGCGCTGGCCATCACTGGATACAGGCCGGAATGGCGGAAAAATATACTACTTGTGGAGCTACGGCATATTAAAAATGCGGATTTAGATGCTTAAAGTAATTTATTGCGGGCGTCGCTACCCAATTGCTTTTAGGCATGACTATTGAGTCGAGAGCGAAAGAATGTCAGCAAGGTAGCGCATAAGGCGTGCTAATATTTAGCAATAGTAAAATCTTCCCCGAAAGGTACCCATGAGTAAATTTGCCAAAGCCTTTATTTCCCATTCGAGCGTGGACAAACCGTTGGTCGAAGAAGTCGCTAGCAAAGTTTCAGCTGCCCGTTGGGAGATTGATAGCCATACTTTTGAAGCGGGAAACAAAAGTACCACAGAAATTCAAGCAGCGCTTGATCGGTCTAGCCTTTTCGTTTTAATCGCATCTGCCAACTCGATGAATTCCGACTGGGTGAGAACTGAGCTAGAGTTAGCACAGCACTTGCTTTATGGAAGAAAGCTAGGTGGTGTATTAGTTTTCATTATTGATGGCACACCAGCGGGAGATCTTCCAGATTGGGTGAGAATGCACGTATTTGTTAGAACGTCAAATTGCGACCGTATTGCCAATATTGTCCGCACTAAACTATTTGAGTTGGATGCGGCTAAAGGAATTCAACCAAAGCCATTTGTATCACGAAAAATTCAAAGCGAGATAGAAACAAAAATCGCAGACCTAAACCGCCAAATTAATGCTTTATATGTGAGTGGTGTAGATGGGATCGGTCGGCGCTCGGCCGTAGCAAATAAACTGAAAAGTTTATTCCCCGGAATAGACCTTACCGGGATTCAAGTATCCATATCCGATGGTGAAGGATTGATCGAGACATTCCGCAAGCTATATTTCGCTTTTCGTGGACCAACAGTTGCCGAGGCAAAGGTTTTTTTTGAGAAAATTTCGGATTATTCTAAGGAGAAATTAGTCGAGGAGACCAGTTCACTTCTCTATGAGATTGGCGAAGAAAAAATGCTTGTCTGGTTGAAGTTTGACTATGATATTCTCGATGACAATGGCAACTTTCAACCAGAATTCCATTTATTACTTAAGAGCCTAAAAAATAGGCGTCCGACAGTCGTTCTATGTGCCAAACGTTTACCGCGATTCCAAGAACAGCATCGCCTTACAAATGTTGGCTTTTTTAAGATTGATGGCATGACAGATGATGAGTCCAAGCGTCTATGGATATATGCGCTTGATTATCTTGGTATGCAAGATCCAGATACAGGATTTATAGCGATGTTATGTCAACATGTGAGCGGACATCCTGCTATGATTTGGACAGCAGCAGAGTTTGTTGCTCTCGCTAAGAAACCAGCGATAGAAGCCAATCCCCGAGAACTAATCGAGGTTCTTCGTGCTCTTTCCCTTAGTCTTGTTGATGGACTCAACTTAAGTGAAACGGCCAAGTGCCTTCTTACATTGTTCGATGAGCTTGGAGCTATTGATCCATCAGATCTGATCGAAATATCTGGTGAGTCGGATCAATCCATTGCGATGGCAGTAAATAATTTGCTGTCTCTTGGATTATTAGAAACTGAAGGTGATCATTTGCGTTTGGCATCTTATTTCCGTAGTGCAAGATTCCGGAAGCAGTTCTCTGCTGAAACGGACGGCTTCTTAATTGAGGCTCGTAAGCGATTACTTGCTCTTACTTCAACCTATACCGCAGAAGATAATATTTCCTTCGCGACAGTTGATGTTTCTATAACAACTTCAATTCTGCAAGGAAAAAGCAGTCCACTGGGGTTCAGTGAGCGTGCGGTAGTAGGTTCGCACTATCTTCGTGTGGCCAGGGGATGCTATGACCGTGAGAAATATGACGAAAGTGTTGGGTTCGCAACAGCGGCATTGGAGAAACGGCACACGCTCACGGATGAGGCTGTTGTTGAATGCCTTAGGCTTCTGGGTATGGCGGCAGTACGAACAGAGCAACGCGACAGCTTTGACTATGCAATCGCGGAGCTGTCGCGCATTAACACAGCCCAGGCCAAGCGACATGTTCATTTCATCAATGGCTTTGATGCAAGATGGAATGGTGAGTTTGACAGGGCAGAGAGTGAATTCGGGGAGACACTTAAGATTAATCAAAAAGATACTCACGCATTGCGTGAGATTGCGCAGGTTTTAGCTGTTCGGGAAGATTTCTCGTCTGCTGAGGGATACGCCCGTGAAGCATTGACTCGTACGCCTGGGAATCCATTTGTCTTGGATGTACTGTTGCAGTGTTTGATTGAACGCCGGAAGACAAATATGCAAGCATTGGCGGATGATGTTGAGGTTGAGGATCTTTTTCTACAGCTAGAAGTTGCAGACCGTAGAGAGCGCACCGATTTTATCAATGCGCGAAATGCGCATTTTTATGCTGCATTGAAGAATTTTCCGGAAGCCATGACTTGGGCCGATCGCGCTGTTCGTGGATCGCCGAACAAAGTAACTGCGTTTGCAGCTAGAGCCGAGATTAAGCTACAGGTCCGAAATGACGAGGCTGTTTTACATTCTGTAGATACGGACATTCGGCACATTAAAAAAATAGCCGATGAGAGCAAGGGGGTACGGCCGCATGCTGGACTTCTCGCCAAGCTGAAAGTGCGTTTCGAGTTAGCCAAGGGACATCTCGCAACTGCCATAAAGGAACTCGATGGCGTGCCACGCGGAAACTTTAAACTGCGAAACAAGCTATCTGTTGAAATCGCAGATGAAGCTGTGCGGCGCAATGAGAGGGATTCCGATGTTATTGACTTCACAAACAGAGTGCTTTCGGGCAAAGTAGCTAAATAGTTGCCATTCGGCGTAATAGCGTCATCTAGGACTCAGTCCTTATCTGAACGGCAGAACTGGAGCCGGCGGCCTGTATTGGATTTAACTGGACTAAATTATTTCTAAAAAATAACTTCGATTCAGATTTCAAGTAAAATCGGAAGTCACATGGTGCGCAAAGCTATTTAGGTAATATAGACACTAATTTCACGAATGTATATTTCTCAAGAAGTTTCTTTGGTTTAATAATGTCACTATAGGAGATTTATGAGCTACCGCAACAAGACATATGTGGCCTTCGCAAGCGAAGACATTCTCCAATATCGGCTGATGGAAGCTTGGAAAGCAAATCAAAACATTGATTTTAATTTTTTTGACGCACATGATTTATTTATTTCTAGGGATACAAGCAAACCGAAAACCATTAAAAATAACTTAACTGAACGCCTAAAAAATGCTAAACAAGTCGTCCTTCTTGGAAGTGCAGTCGGGAAACGCAAAGGTAGCGATGGAAACTCTTTTCTTGCACATGAAATAGAATTAATTATCGAGCTGGGATTGCCTATCGTCGTTGCAAATTTAGATGGTGATAGAAAAATTAATAAAAATTACATTCCATATCCACTAATCGAAAAGGACTACTATACAATGTCAGTTTCCTTTCAGCCTAAGATGATTAAATACGCACTTAACAATTACGCCTCAGGCTTTTCAAGTTCGCCCAAGGAAAAAAAAGGAAATTATTATTATTTGGAGTCGGTTTACACCGAACTTAAATTATAAATGAGCTTACTTCAAGACATGACAACATGGCGCTTTTGGAGGCACTTTTTGACAGGGTTCTTTTTCTGCTTAGGGGCAGTATCTACAGTGCAACAAATTGGAACATCAATATCGAAAGACATTCTAATATTTTCAGGGTATCCCTTTCTTGCTCTGACACTTACAATCGCATTTCTAGGGTCTCTATATTGGTCGTGGCCAAGACCGATAGAGCAAACATATAGTACCCCAAATATAAAAATTTCAGTTATCAAAGGCGACATACTAACTGAAGCGACGCATTTGGTTATCGGCACAAATGATACATTTGACATGGAAACACCAATAATAATTTCCAATGGAAGTCTCCAAGGGCAAGCGCTGGCGATTCTTTATGGAAATGACATAAATCGTCTTAAAGCTGATATTGATAGTGCACTAATTGCTAAACCAATTGTCGGCACAATTGCAAAAGCTGGCAACGTCAATCAATATGGCATTGGAGCAATTGCCACTGTGAACCACGCCGCGAGATTGTTGTTTTTTCTAGCCTATTGCGAAATGAACAGTAATAACGAAGCTAGTTCTTCTCCTGATAAAATCTGGAAAAGTTTAGGCTGCCTTTGGAGCGAAGTATCGCGGAGAAGCAACGGCGGTACTATCTCAGTCCCTGTCATTGGTGGAGGGCAAGCTAGGTTATCGAACCTCCTACCTGCTCAAGATGCAATTCGCTTCACAATTCTTTCATTCATTCTTGCATCACGCCAGTCTAGAGTATGTGAAGAACTTCGTATTATTGTCCGACCAGATGACTATAAAAAACTTGACAGACTAGAGTTGCAAGCATTCTTATCCTCACTGAGATCATCATGAAAGCAGAGTCCAGCCTAGAACTGCCTAAACATACTGATTGCGCCTTCTGCGCCTATTTAACAGGAAAACGGCGATACACAATTTTATATCGAACTGCAACAACTGCTACATTTGTGACTCGGGAGCAAAGAGGTAACCCGCATCTACTGGTTTTGCCTCTGCGACATGTTTCTAATATTCTTGAATTATCTGACTCAGAAATTTCCGCTTTGAGCATTGAAGTAAGGAATGTAGCAAAATTAATCGACTGTGCATATGCTAAGGCCGGAATTGCCGTTTGGCAAAACAATGGTGTGCCGGCTGGACAGGCCATTAACCATGTACATTTTCATGTTGCCGGCACGCTTGACGGCGGCGGAACTAATTTCGGTGCCGTAGAGGAGATTTCTTTTGACGAGACCGAGGCAATCGCAGAAAAACTACGAAAGAAAATTTAGCTATGGGGATATCACCGCGAGCGGACTATCTGTCTGGTGTTTTTAACCAGGCGGGTCTTGACAGCTAGTCAATGGTGCGGCCGCTTCTGTTGCAAAACCAAACCACTTGGTCAGCCGCTGCGCGGTATTGCCAACAGTGGCACAAAGCGTATCGGCATTGATCGGTCCAATGCTCCGATTGTGCCAGCAGTCGTCTACAAGGTTTTTGCTTGGCCGAAAGCGCAATTGTACGATCTCATTTTCCCAGTTTCTTGTCGAGTTAATGCAGCTATTGCCGAATTCTACATTAGAAGGTTTCTGACGAAACCAACTTCGTGCCCAGGCAGATCCGGCTCACTTCCAGGCTGCTGGCACCCAGTTTGATCTTGTTGATCATTTCGCCTGTTTGCCGCGCAGCGCGCGGGCGCAATCCTTGATCAGCGCCGGACCGGCGTAAATCAGGCCGCTGTACAGCTGCACCAGCTGCGCGCCCGCCTCGAACTTGGCCACGGCATCCTTGCCCTGCATGATGCCGCCCACGCCGATGATGGGCAGCGCGTCGCCCAGTTCCGCCTTCAGCAGGCGGATGACATTGTTCGACAGTTCGAACACGGGCGCGCCGGACAATCCACCCGCTTCCGCGCCGTGCGGCATGCCTTCGACGGCGCTGCGCGACAGGGTCGTGTTGGTGGCGATGACGCCGTCGATCCGGTGGCGCGTGAGCGACTCGGCGATGCTTTTCACTTGTTCGCCATCCATGTCCGGCGCGATTTTCAGGGCCAGCGGCACGTAGCGCTTGTGCTTGTCCGCCAGGCGCGCCTGGGCATCCTTGAGTTGCGACAGCAGGGCGTCGAGTTCCGACGCGCCCTGCAGCTGGCGCAAATTCTTGGTGTTCGGCGACGAGATGTTCACCGTCACATAGCTGGCGTAAGGGTAGACTTTTTCCAGGCACAGCAGATAGTCGTCGGCCGCCCGTTCGATGGGCGTGTCGGCATTCTTGCCGATGTTCAGGCCCAGCACGCCCGCGCGGTTCTGGTAAAACTTCGACGCCTGCACGTTGGCGACAAAGGCGTCGACGCCGCCATTATTGAAACCCATGCGGTTGATGATGCCCTGCGCCTGCGGCAGGCGGAACATGCGCGGTTTCGGATTGCCCGCCTGCGCGCGCGGCGTGACGGTACCCACTTCGATGGAGCCGAAACCCAGGTCGGCCAGCGCGTCGATGTAGGCGCCATCCTTGTCCAGGCCCGCGGCCAGACCGACGGGGTTCGGGAAGGTGATGCCCATCACCGTGCGCGGATCAAGCGCAGGCTTGCCGGCCAGCTTGGTCAGGCCCAGCGCGCTGGCGCGTTTCAGGGCGGGCAGGGTGAGATGGTGGGCCGCTTCGGCATCCATCGAGAACAGCAGCGGGCGGGCGAGGGAGTACAGGAATTTTTCAGACATGGGGCGCTTTGAGTAGGTGTGCGTGGCGCCGGGAAGGGCTGGCGGCGCGCGAAATAAGTGCCGTATTTTACCGTGTTCCACGCGGCTGCCGGGTGTATAGTTCTTGTTGGTCTAGTGCAATATTAATCCCTTGATAATCAGCGCCGGGCCTTGGACTTTCCTGTTTCTTCCCTGTTCTCTTTACCTTATAAGCGAGACATCGATTGAAAAAGACACGCATCCTGACCGCCATCGCGGCCGCCAGCGCACTGCTGCTGAGCCACCCGGCCCTGGCACTGCCCAATACGCAAGACACCCGCATGCTGAGCGAACCGGCCATCTCCAGCCGCCACATCGCCTTCATCTATGCCGGCGATTTGTGGCTGTCCAACCTCGATGGCGGCGGCGCGCGGCGCCTGACGTCCGACCTGGGCGACAAGTCCAACCCTGTGTTTTCGCCCGACGGCAGCCTGATCGCGTATAGCGCCAACATCGACGGCAATGTCGACGTGTATGTGATCGCCGCGGCCGGCGGCGTGCCGCGCCGCTTGACGTTCCACCCCGGAGCGGACCTGGCGCAGTCGTTCACGCCCGATGGCCAGGCCGTGATGTTCACCTCACCGCGCGCCGCCTTCAACAACCGCTTCCAGAAGCTGTTTACGGTGCCCGTGGCGGGCGGCGTGGAAACGCAGCTGGAAATCCCGAACGCCTCGCGCGCCACGTATTCGCCCGATGGCAAGCGCATCGCCTACAATCCGCTGGCGCCCGCCTTCAAGCAGTGGAAGCGCTACCGTGGCGGCACCAATTCCTGGCTGTGGCTATTTTCGTCCAGCGACAAATCGATCGAAAAAATCCCCCAACCGACGACGCGCTCGAACGACGTCGATCCGATGTGGATCAAGGACACCGTGTACTTCCGCTCCGACCGCAACGGCGAATTCAACCTGTTTGCGTATGACGTGAAGACGAAAGCCGTGCGCCAGCTGACGCGGCATGCGGATTTCCCCGTGCTGAACGCGTCGGCCGCGAACGGCACCATCGTCTACGAGCAGGCCGGCTATCTGCATGCGTTCGACATCGCCAGCGGCCAGGCGCAAAAATTGACGATCGCCGTGGCCAGCGACCTGGGGCAAACGCGCCCCCGCTGGGTCAAGAACGCGAAATACATCCGCGACGCATCGATTTCACCGTCGGGCGCGCGCATCGCCTTCGAGTACCGGGGCGAGATCGTCACCATCCCCGCCGACAAGGGCGACGTGCGCAACCTGACGCAGACGGCCGGCGCCCACGAACGCACGCCGATCTGGTCGCCCGATGGCCGCTCGGTCGCGTATTTCTCGGACGAGTCGGGCGAGTATGAACTGCATGTGCGGGCACAGGATGGCAAGGGTGCGGTGAAAAAGCTCAAGCTCAATGGCAGCGGCTTCTATGACAACGCCGTCTGGTCGCCCGACAGTAAGAAGATCGCGTTTGCCGACAATGGCTGGAGCATGTACGTGATCGACGTCGGCACGGGCAAGGTACAAAGAATAGCCACGGAGCCGATGTATGGCGTCGACAAAAGCATGCGCGCCTCGTGGGCGCCCGATTCGCGCTGGCTGGCCTACACGCTCAATTCACCCACCTACACGCGCAGCGCGTATATCTATTCCGTCGAGCAGAACAAGTCGATGCCGGTGACCGATGGCTTGTCCGACGTGGCCCAGCCCGTGTTCGACAAGAGCGGCAAATACCTGTACTTCTTCGCTTCGACGAATGCAGGCCCCAGCAACAACTGGTTCTCGCAGCAGAATGAAGACAACCTGGTGACGCGCACCGTGTGGATGGCCGTGCTGCGGCGCGACTTGCCGT
Source organism: Janthinobacterium sp. BJB401 (assembly GCF_013372745.1). Lineage (NCBI taxonomy): Bacteria > Pseudomonadati > Pseudomonadota > Betaproteobacteria > Burkholderiales > Oxalobacteraceae > Janthinobacterium > Janthinobacterium sp. BJB401. The sequence continues at coordinate 165,794 of NZ_JABXFH010000004.1, forward strand.
CGCCCCTGATCAAGGAAAGCGACGAGGAAAAGGCCGCCAGCGCGGAGAGCAAGAAAGACACGGCCAAGGCGGAAGCCGAGCCGAAGAGCGAAGCGAAGGTCGATCCGAAGACGGGCCGCGACGACCCGAAAGTGGTCGTGGCGCCGGTGGTCCCGATCCACATCGATTTCGACGGCATCGCCACGCGCATCGTCGACCTGCCGCTGCCGGCCGCGCAGTTTTCCAGCCTGACCGCCGGCGCTGCGGGGCAGATCTTTTTGCTGCGCGAAAGCGATGGCAAGAAGGCCGTGCAGCGCTTCGACCTGAAGGAGCGCAAGGCGGAAACCGTGGTGGCGGAAGCGGACGATTTCGAAGTGTCGGCCGATGGCAAGAAGCTGCTGTACCGCCAGAAGGATAACTGGGCCATGGGGTCCGCCACGGGCAAGCTGCTGGCGTCCGGCGAAGGCAAGATCAAGGTCGACGCCATCGAAATAAAAGCCGATCCGCGCGCCGAATGGACGCAGATTTTCAATGAGGTGTGGCGCATCAACCGCGATTATTTTTATGACCCTGGCATGCATGGCGTGGACTGGAAAGCCATGCGCGACAAGTACGCCGTGTTCCTGCCCGAGCTGTCCAGCCGCGCGGACCTGAACCGCCTGATCCAGTGGATGTGCAGCGAACTGGCCGTGGGGCATCACCGCGGCGGTGGCGGCGACGATTTTATCGAGGCGAAGAAAGTGCCGGGTGGACTCTTGGGCGCCGACTATGAAGTGCGCGACGGTCATTACCGCTTCAAGAAAGTGTATGGCGGCTTGAACTGGAATCCGGCCCTGCGCGCGCCGCTGACGGAGCCTGGCCTGAACGTCAGGGCGGGCGAATACCTGCTGGCCGTCGACAGCCGTCCCTTGCTGCCGCCGACGAATATCTATAGCGCCTTCGAGAATACGGCCGGCAAGGCCATCGACCTGACAGTCGGTCCCTCGGCCGACGGCAAGGGGGCGCGCACCATCACCGTGGTGCCGGTGCCGACCGAGGATGCCTTGCGCAACCGCGACTGGATCGAAGGCAATATGCGCAAGGTCAATGCGGCGACCGGTGGCAAGGTGGCGTACGTGTACGTGCCCAATACGGCGGGCCTGGGCCACACCTACTTCAAGCGCTATTTCTTCCCGCAGGCGGACAAGCAGGCCATCATCGTCGACGAGCGTTTCAATGGCGGCGGCAGCGTGGCCGATTACTACATCGAGATCCTGCAGAAGAAGGAAATCGCCTGGTGGACCATGCGCTATGGTGCCGACATGAAGACGCCGTCCGCGTCGATCCAGGGTCCGCGCGCCATGCTGATCGACGAGACGGCCGGTTCGGGCGGCGACCTGTTGCCGTGGATGTTCCGCAAAAATAACATGGGTCCGCTGATCGGCAAGGCGACGTGGGGCGGCCTGGTGGGCGTCCTCGGCTTCCCCGTGCTGATGGATGGCGGCTTCATCACGGCGCCGAACCTGGCGTTCTGGACGCGAGAGAATGGCTGGGGCGTGGAAAACGAAGGCGTGCCGCCCGATATCGAAGTCGAGCAAACGCCGGCCGACGTCATCGCGGGCCGCGATCCGCAGCTGGAAAAGGCGATCGAAGTGATACAGGCCGAACTGGCGAAGAACCCGCCTGCGCGGCCTGCCCGTCCGGCGTTTCCGGATAAAAGTAAATAAAAGGCGTAGGTCGGATTAGGCGCGCAGCGCCGTAATCCGACAACATTGTTGGCGCCGCCGGTGGTGTCGGATTACGCGCTTGCGCGCTAATCCGACCTACCAACTGCCCCCACCGACATGCGCTTGGTTTTACATCACCACCCACTGTCCTTTGATCCTCGCTTCCAGCGGCTTGAAGTTGATTTTATACGCCATCTTCGGGCTTTGCTCGATCCAGTAACCGAGGTAGATGTAGGGCAGGCCCAGTTCGCGCGCCTGGGCGATTTGCCACAGCACGTTGTAGGTGCCGTACGAGGCGCCCGGCACGTCGGGGTCAAAAAAAGTGTAGACGGATGACAGGCCATCGGCCAGCACGTCGATGATGCTGACCATGCGCAGGATGCCTTCGGCATCGCGGAACTCCACCAGGCGCGTGTTGACCCGGCTTTGCAGCAGGAATTGCGCATACTGGTCGCGGCTGTCCTGGTCCATGCCGCCGCCCGCGTGGCGCGTGCTCTGGTAGCGCAGGTACAGTTCGTAGTGCTCGTCGAGGAAGGAGAGGGTGGCCACGCCCGCCTGCAGGTCGGCGTGGCGGTTCCAGGCGCGGCGCTGGTTGCGGTTGGGCGTGAACTCGCCCGTCACGACGCGTACGGGGATGCAAGCCTGGCAGCCGTCGCAATACGGGCGGTAGGTAAAAATGCCGCTGCGGCGAAAGCCGTTGCGCACCAGTTCCGAATACACGTCGCTGTTGATCAGGTGCGAAGGCGTGGCCACCTGCGAGCGGGCCTGGCGGTCGTCCAGGTAGCTGCACGGATACGGTGCCGTCGTGTAGAACTGCAGGGTGGCAAACGGTAGTTCGTTCAGGTGCGTCATGCTGATCCTGTCTGGTCTGTCCGCGGCAATGGAAGTCTGCGTGAAGATATCATAGCTTTTTTATGCCGCTGGCGCAGCTTGCCAATCCGTGATTTGCGTTGCTTCAATGGCGCTGCGCACATGGGCCAGGAAGCGCGCGCGCGAAATGGGCGCCGCGCCCAGCGAGGCCAGGTGCTTCGTTTCTTGCTGACAGTCAATCATGGTCACGCCGCGCGCCTGCAAAAAGCGCACCAGCTGCGCCAGCGCGATCTTCGAGCCATCCGTCACCCGTGCGAACATCGATTCGCCATAGAACATGCGCCCGATCGACACGCCATACGCGCCGCCCACCAGTTCCCCGTCCAGCCACAGCTCCGACGAATGCGCGTAGCCCAGCTTGTGCAAGCCCGTGTAGCCGGCGATGATCTCGTCGGAAATCCAGGTGCCCGGGCCATCCTTGCGTGGCGCCGCGCAGGCGCGCATGACGGCCTCGAAATCGCCGTCGAAGCGCAGCTGCCAGCGCCCATCCGTGGCGGCGCTGCGTTCGACCTTGCGGATCGCCTTGGCCAGGCTGTCGGACACCTTGAAATGCTCCGTCATCAGCACCATGCGCGGATCGGTGCTCCACCACAAAATAGGCTGGCCTTCGGAAAACCAGGGGAAGATGCCGCGCCGGTAGGCGTCGAGCAGGCGCGCGGGGGACAGGTCGGCGCCGGCCGCCAGCAGGCCGGGCGCTTCGTCGGTCAGCGCGCGCGAGACGTCGGGGAACGGGGTGTGGATGTCGAGCCAGGGAATCATGCGGCAGTTGCTTATTCTGCATCCGCGCGGGCCATCGGGCGCGTGATGTCGCCCGTATGCACGCCATAGCTGCCGCCTTCGCGGATTTTCACGCGGTCGGCAAAGAACAGTTCCAGGGTGGCGCGGATGGTGGGGAAGGCCAGGTCGTCCCAGGGAATCTGCGCTTCCGTAAACAGCTGCACGTCCAGGCTTTCGATGCCGGGCGCGAAATCGAGGTCGCGCAAACGCGCCAGGTAGAACAGGTGCACCTGGTGCACGCGCTGCACGTTCAGCAGCGAGAACAGGGGACCCAGTTCGATATTCGCGCCCGCTTCCTCCACCGTTTCGCGCTCGGCCGCGTCGGACGTCGTTTCATCGTTTTCCATGAAGCCGGCCGGCAGGGTCCAGTAACCGAGGCGCGGCTCGATGGCCCGCTTGCACAGCAAGACCTGCAGCTGGCCATCTTCTTCCCACACGGGGATGGAGCCGACCACCATTTTCGGGTTCTGGTAATGGATGGCGTCGCAGTTGGCGCAGACATAGCGCGGACGGTTGTCGCCTTCCGGAATGGACAGGCTGACAGGATGGGCGCATTCGGAGCAGAATTTCATGGGCAGGCTTCGGAAAATGGGTGTCTGGTGTAACGCTTACTGTACACCGATTGCGCACCGCGTGGCGAGCTGCGCAGGCACGCTGGGCAGGCGATCCTCTCGCCCGCGCATTCATTAGATTGGTCTATTACGGTTGAATTTGAGATAGCTATTGCCTAAGCCCCCCGTTTGCCCTTATAATTCTTGTGCGGGGTGGAGCAGTCTGGCAGCTCGTCGGGCTCATAACCCGAAGGTCACAGGTTCAAATCCTGTCCCCGCAACCAATACCGGAAAGCCGCTGATACTTGCAAAAGATCAGCGGTTTTTTTCATTGCTGGCCAACGGTGAATTCCTGCACACGGGGCACGCATGCAATTGTCAAATCAAGCCCTTTACGCCCCGCAACAATCTGGTATATAATTCTTGTGCGGGGTGGAGCAGTCTGGCAGCTCGTCGGGCTCATAACCCGAAGGTCACAGGTTCAAATCCTGTCCCCGCAACCAATTCGAAGCCGCTGGTTCCTCGCAAGAGGGCCAGCGGTTTTTTCGTTGTGCGCTCCGTTTACTCCGGCATCTGGCGCGCGTACACGACCAGCCGCAAATGGCGGTCCGCATCGATGGTCAGCGAGGTGTGCTCGTACGCGACTTGCTCGCCGTCGATGCTCAGGCGGCGCACGCCGGCGCATGGCGCATGCACGTCGTGGCGGCGCCACCACAGCTTGAATTCGGGCGAGACTTTTTCCAGTTCCTGCACCAGTGCGTGGATATCGGCTTCCTGCGTGGCGCGCGCGTAGTCGCGGCGAAAGCTCGACAGCATCAGCGGCGCCTGCTCTTCCCATGCCGTGAAGCGTGAGCGCAGCAGCGGATCGGTAAACAAGAGCCACAGCAGATTGCGGCGCGATGGCACATGTGCGCCGAAGCCAAACAGGGCGTCGGCGCCTGCATTGAACGCCAGCACGTCCCAGCGCAGGTTGAGCACATACGCCGGATGCGCCAGCTCGTGCATCAACCGGCGCACCAGCGGCGGCACCACGCAAAACGTCTTGCCTTCTTCGACTGGCGGGCGCGCATGCGCGAGCAGGAACAGGTGGCGGCGTTCGCCCGCGTCCAGTCTCAGCACTTCGGCCAGCTTGTCGAGAAAGGCGCTCGAGACGCCGATGTCGCGTCCCTGCTCCAGCCAGGTGTACCAGGTCAGCCCCACGCCGGCCAGCGCCGCCACTTCTTCGCGGCGCAAGCCGGGCGTCCTGCGCCGTCCGCCGCCGGGCAAACCCACGTCCTCGGGCGATAGCCGCGCGCGCCTCGCCTGCAGGTAGGCGGCCAGTTCGTGGCGGGTGCGGGCCAAAGTGCGCATGGTGAGGTTTTTCCGGTGGGCCTGTTGCTATCAGTAATAGCATAAACAGTTAAATTGTAATTGTTTATATTGTATTCCAGAATGCCTGCTTTCTTTCTGAAAGCTGGCCCATGTCCGACTATTCTTCCTCCCGTTCCGGTCTTCCCGCCACCGTCTACCTGATCGCCGTGGGCGCGTTCGCGCTGGGCATGGCGTCGTATGTGACGGCTGGCTTGATGCCGATGATCGTCGGCGCATTTTCCATTTCCCTGGCGATGGCCGCGCAACTGGTGACGGCGTTCACCCTGGCCTATGGCCTCGGCTCGCCGCTGGCCGTGGCCTTGCTGCCGGCGCGCGCGCAGCGCTCCGGCCTCCTGATCGCGCTGGCCGTGTTCGTGCTGGCGAACGGGGCCAGCGCGCTGGCGCCCGGATTTGCCAGTCTGCTGGCATGGCGGGCCATTGCCGGCATCGGTGCCGGTGTCTATCTGGCGCTCGGTATCGCTGCGGCGGCCGGCGTGTCGGCGCCGCGGCAGCGGGGCAAGGCCATCGGCGTGATCATGGGCGGCATGGCGGGCGGCACGGTGCTGGGCGTGCCTTTGAGTTTGCTGCTGGCGCAGCAGCTGGGCTGGACGGCGGCCCTGTGGCTGGTGACTCTTCTGGGCGGGCTGGCGCTGACGGGCTTGCTGTGGAAACTGCCCGCGCTACCGGCGGCGCCGTCCATTTCACTGCGCCGCAAGCTGGCCTTGCTGGCCGATGGGCAGGTGCTGTCAATCCTGCTGGTGTCGCTGCTGGCGGCCATCGCCAGCCTGGGCATGTACACGTTTATCGCGCCGCTGCTGGCATGGTCGGCGCAGGGCGCGGCGATGTCCGTCACGCCCTTCCTGTGGGCGTGGGGTGTGGGGGGGATCGTGGGCAGCGTGCTGGTCGGGCCATGGGCGGACAAGGTGGCGGCGCCGAAACTGACCTGCTGCATCTTGCTGCTGCTGGCGCTGGCCTTGTGCGCGCTGCCGCTGGCGGCCCGCTGGTCGGCCTGGCTGATGCTGGCGCCGATTGCGCTGTGGGGCGCGGCTGGCTGGGCCCTGCAAGTACCGCAAAACCAGCGGCTGCTGGCCGTGCGCGCGCGGCAGGGCGACGGCAACCTGGCCATCGCCCTCAACGAATCGGCACTGTACCTGGGCAGCGCCATCGGCGCCGCCACGGGCGGGCTGCTGCTCCTGCTCAACTGGCCCATGTGGCTGCTGGCGGCCGGCGCCGCCTTGGTCGCCACTGCGGCGTTGCTGCTGCAGTGGCCTGCCGCGCGGCGGACTTAAGACTTTTTCGCCAGCTGCATGCCCACGGGCAGGGCGCGGATGCGCTTGCCCGTGGCGGCGAAGATGGCGTTGCACAGGGCCGGCGCGATCGGTGGCGTGGCCGGTTCGCCCACGCCGCCCAGCTCCATGTCCAGGGTGCCCGGCACCAGGTGCGTGTGGATCACGCGCGGCGCATCGGCGGCGCGCAGCACGCTATAGTCGTGGAAATTGCTTTGCTCGACCCGGCCATTTTTAAAACTGATCTCGCCGCTCATGGCCAGCGACAGGCCCATGATGCAGGCGCCCTCGATTTGCGAGCGCACGCGGTCCGGGTTGATCTGCGGCCCGCAATCCATGGCGATGTCGACCCGCGGCACGATGACTTCGCCAGCCGCATTGATTTCCACTTCGATCACGGCCGCCACATAGGTGACGAAACTGTAGGACACGGCCAGACCCAGCCCCCGTCCCTTGGGCAGCTTGCGGCCCCAGCCCGCCTTTGCCGTCGCCAGCTCGATCACGTGGCGCATGCGGCCGATATCGACCGGATACTTCGCCGGGTCTTCGCCATAGTTCCAGCCGTCGGACAAGTCGGCCGGGTTGATCTTGCGCGCAGGGCCCAAGAGCGCCAGCAGGTAGTCGCGGTGGTCCTTCTTTGCCGCGTGGGCCAGTTCGGCCGTGAACGACTGGATGGCGAAGGCGTGCGGGATGTTCGACACGGAACGGAACCAGCCGATGCGCGTGTGGGCCGGCACTTCGGGCACCTCGACGCGGATGTTCGCGATGGCGAACGGCACGTTGATGGCCGACATGCCCAGCTCGAACGGCGCCTGCTTGTTCGCGCCGGCGGCAAAGGTCGAGGTGATGGTGGGGGCGGCCGTGCGGTGCAGCCAGGCCGTCGGCATGTCTTTCGCGTCCAGCGACGCTTCCAGCCGTTCGACGGACACCGTGTGCAGATAGTCGTGCTGCAGGTCGTCGTCGCGCGTCCACGTCAGCTTGACGGGCGCGCCATCCATGGCTTTCGACAGCAGCGCCGCCTCGACGGCGAAATCGGGTTTCGATTTGCGCCCGAAGCCGCCGCCGAGCAGGGTCACGTGCACGGTCACGTCGTCGTACGTCAGGCCCAGGGCCTTGGCCACGTTGCTGCGCGTCGCTTGCGGCGCCTGCACGCATGCCCACACTTCGGCCTTGCCGTTGGCGATGCGGACGGTGGCGGCGGGCGGCTCCATGGTGGCGTGGGCCAGGTGGGGCAGATAGTATTCGGCACTGAGTTTGCGCGCGGCGGGAGCGGCGGCCAGCGTGGCCACCGTCTTGCCCTGGTCGCGCGCCGGGCTGGCCGGCTGGCGCACGGCCGCTTCCAGGGTCTTGCGGAAGGCTTTCGAATCGTAGCTGCCGTTCGGGCCATCTTCCCATTCCAGCACCAGCGCTTCGCGGCCCTTGATGGCGGCCCAGGTGTTACGCGCGATGACGGCCACGCCGCCCAGCGGATTGAACATGGCCGGCGGCGGGCTGCCCGCCAGCTCGACGATGCGCAGCACGCCCGGCACTTTCAGGGCCGCCGTCTTGTCCACGCTTTTCAGCTTGCCACCGAATACGGGAGGGCGGGCGATGACGGCATACGCCATGCCATCGAGGCGCGTGTCGATGCCGAAGTGGGTATTGCCCGTGACGATGTCGTGCAGGTCAATGCCGCGCGTGCTGGTCTGGCCGATGTAGCGCAGCTCGTCCGCCGTTTTCAGGCTGATGCGCGCGCGCGGCGGCACCGGCAATTTGGCCGCTTCTTCTGCCAAGGCGCCGAACGACAGCGAGCGTCCGCTGGCCGCATGCACGACGGCGTGATTGACGGCTTTGACTTCCGTGACGGGCACGTCCCAGCGCACGGCGGCCGCCGTTTCCAGCATCAGGCGCGCCGTGGCGCCCACGTGTCGCATGGCGCGGAACGAGTGGCGCATGCTGCGCGAACCATCCGTATCCTGGCTGCCGTAGCGCGCCTCGTCGGCGGGCGCTTGCTGCACGCGCACCTGCGCCCAGTCGGCGCCCAGTTCATCGGCCGCCACCATGGGCAGGCTGGTGCGGATGCCCTGGCCCATTTCGGAGCGGTGCACAACAATGGTGACGATGCCGTCGGCGCCGACCGACAGAAAGACGAGGGTGTCGTCGACCACGCCGCCAGCCATCTTGTCGCCGCCGTATTTGACGGCATCGGCCGCCATCACGAGGCCGGAAGGACCAGCCACCAGGGTCAGGCCGGCCAGCGCGCCGGCGGCTTTGATCCAGTTGCGCCGCGCAGGCGAATGTGCTGCAGGAGTGTCATGGATGCTCATTTGGCCGCTCCTTTTGCGTTGATGCTGGTGGCGGCCTGCTTGATGGCTGCGTGGATGCGCGTGTAGGTGCCGCAGCGGCAGATATTGCCGCTCATCGCTTCGCGGATTTGCTGGTCGTTTGGTTTTGGCGTCTTGTGCAGCAGGGCCGTGGCCGACATGATTTGCCCGGCCTGACAGTAGCCGCATTGGGGCACGCCGTGTTCCTGCCACGCTTGTTGCAGGGCCAGGCCGACCTTGTCTTCGCCCACCGCCTCGATGGTGATGATCTTCTTGCCGGCGGCGGCCGACACCGGCGTCACGCAGGAGCGGATGGCTACACCATCGAGGTGCACGGTGCAGGCGCCGCACAGGGCCATGCCGCAGCCGAATTTGGTGCCGGTCATGCCCAGTTCGTCGCGCAAGGCCCACAACAGGGGCGTGTCTTCAGGCAGTGCAAGGTCGTGCTGCTTGCCATTGATGGTCAGGGTCGTCATGTGTATTCCTTGGTGGGGGATGGTGCGGGACAGCGCGACGGTCATCCGCCAAACGGATGAGCGCATCAGTAGGGGATGGTAGCACCAGCGGCCATGCGCTGCAGGGCGTGGGGTCCGGTGGCATACTGCGGCTTCTGATATTGGAGTTCTCCATGACATACATCGCAGCGGCGCCGGGCTTGCCGGACATCCTCGCTCCCGGCTTGCGGGTGGTTTTTTGCGGCCTCAATCCCGGCGTGGACGCGGCCGTCGCGGGCCACCATTTTCTCGGCCGCGGCAACCGCTTCTGGCCGGCGCTGCACCTGGCCGGCTTCACGCCGCATCTGGTGGCGCCGCAGGACGATGCCAGCGTGCTCGGTTTCGGGCTGGGTTTGACGGCGGCCGTCGGACGCCCGACCAGCCGCGCGGACCAGGTGGGCACGGACGAATTCGCGCAAGCGGCGGCGGGCCTGCAGCGCAAACTGGCATTGCTGCGGCCGCAGTGGATCGCCTTCCTGGGCAAGGCCGCCTATGCGGCGATGACGGGCAAGCGCCAGCTGGAGTGGGGCGAACAGCCGGAGCGCTTTGGCGGCGCGCGCGTGTGGATCTTGCCCAATCCGAGTGGGCTCAATCGCGGCTATTCGAAGGAGCGGCTGGTCGACGCGTATGCGGAACTCCAACGCGCGCTGGGCTGACGTCCAGTTCCACGGCGCGCAACAGCGGCGTGACGAAATCGAGGAAGGCGCGCAATTTCAAGGGCAGCGGCGCTTGTCCCTTGTGCAGCAGGCTGACGGGCAAGGGCGCCGCTTCGAACGGTGCGAGCACGATGCGCAGCCTGTCGCCGCGCAGCGCGTCCATGACCTGATACGACAGCACGCGGATCACGCCCGCATCCAGGGTGGCGGCGGCGATCGCCGCGTCCACCGTATTGACGGCCAGGCGCGAGTGCACGGGCACGGACTGCGCAGCCTTGCCCGTGCCGAAGACCCAGGCGCGCCGCGATTCCAGCACTTCGAAACTGATGCAGGCATGCGCGGCCAGGTCGCCCGGCGCAGTTGGCGTGCCATGCGCGGCCAGGTAGCCGGGGCTGGCGCAGACGACACGGCGCACCGTGCCGACCTGCGTCGCCACGAAGCTGCTGTCGGGCAGGTCGCCAATGCGCACGGCCACGTCAACCTGCTCGTCCATCAGGTGCAGCACGCGGTCCGTCAGTACCAGCTTGATCTCGATGTCCGGATAGCGGGCCAGGAACGCCGCCACCACGGGCACGATGTGCAGGCGTCCGAACATGACGGGCGCCGTGATCGTCAGTTCGCCTTTCGGCGCCGCATATTCGCCCGTCGCAATGCGCTCCGCTTCGCTGATCTCGTCGAGGATGCGGCGGCACGCGGCCACGTAGGTTTGACCGGCCTCCGTCAGCGACAACTGGCGCGTCGTGCGGTGCAGCAGGCGCGTGTTGAGGTGCGCTTCCAGCGCCGCCACCTTGCGGCTGACGGTGGCCAGCGGCATGCCGAGATGGCGTGCGGCGGCCGACAAGCTGCCCGCGTCCACCACGGCCAGCAGGATGGTCATGGATTCCAGTCTATCCATGGCGTGTTCTCATGTGATCCTGTCAAATATTGGAAGAATGATTCTCAATCTTATGGGATTCTCTTTGTTGGTGCAAGTACGTAAGCTGGTCTCCTTCGCTGCGGCACGTCGCCGCGGCAACTTGAAAGGAGAGCGCCATGCGCCCCACACCCATTCCCCCGCCCGATGCACACACCGTGGCGTCCGCGCCGCGCGGCAAGATACTCATGATGGCGGTGATCGCCGGTGCGGTCATCACCAACATCTATTGCACCCAGCCTATCCTGCCCCTGATCCAGTCCGGCCTCGGCGTCGACCTGGCGGCCGTCAACCTGGTCGCCGGCGCGGCGCTGCTGGGCTTTGCCACAGGGCTGGCGCTGCTGCTGCCGCTGGGCGACCGCGTCGACCGGCGCACCCTGGTGCTGGGGCAGATCGCGCTGGCCTTCGTTTGCGCCCTGGCGGCGGCGCTGGCACCGGGCATCTGGCCGCTGATCGGGGCATCGTTTGGCCTGGGCATCGTCAGCTGCGTGCCGCAGCAACTGGTGCCGCTCGCCGCGAGCATGTCGCCGCCCGCTGAGCGCGGCCGTTCCGTCGGCACGGTGGTCAGCGGCATCATGGTGGGCATCCTGCTAGGGCGTACGGTGGCCGGCGTGGTGGGCGAGGCCTGGGGCTGGCGCGCCGTGTACGCCATGGAAGCGGCGTTCATGGTGCCCGTGTGGATCGCGGCGGCGGCCTTGCTGCCACGCGGGAAACCGGGTAGCCAGCTCTCCTACCTTGGCTTGCTGGCGTCGTTGTGGCCACTGGCGCTCGACCATCGCCCGCTGCGCGAAGCTATGCTGATCCAGGCGCTGTTGTGGGCCTGCTTCAATGCGTTCTGGGTCAACCTGGCATCGCTGCTGGCCAACGGCCCATGGCACCTGGGCAGCGCCTGGGCCGGCGCCTTCGGCATCATCGGCGCGGCTGGCGCGCTGGCCGCCACCGTGGGCGGCAGGGCCACCGACAGACTCGGTTCGCGCACGGTCATTGGCCTGAGCATCGCCATCGTGACCTTGTCCTACCTGCTGCTGGCGGGCGCCGCCTCGTCGCTGGTCTTGCTGGTGATCGGCGTCATCGTGCTCGATATCGGCGTGCAGGCTGCCCTGGTGGCCAACCAGACGCGCGCCTTTGCCGTCGATCCGGCCGCCCAGGGCCGCATCAACAGCCTGTACATGACGGCCACCTTCATCGGCGGCGCCGTCGGCGTGGCGGTCAGCGGCTGGCTGATGCAGCGTTACGGCTGGACGGGCGTGGCGGTGTTTGGTGTCGCATTGGGCGTGCTGGCTGGCGTCATCCACCTGACCGGATCACGCGCACGGCAGCGGGCAGCAAGCGTCACTTAGCGCGGCTGCTCCAGCTGCGCGTACACGGCGTCGGCGATCTTGCCCAGTTCCTGCTTGGGCAGGCCCGCCGAGAGGGCATAGCCGAGCTGGCCGTCGATCCAGTAAAACACGCTCAACTCCTTTTCCTGCGTGTAGCGGAACGCCGTTTCCTGCCTGCCGGCCCGCTCTTTCGCCACGTACAGGGTCAGGCGCTTGCCACCGCCATCTTCATACATGAATTGCGCCACGGGGCCGTCGCCATCGCCGGGCAGCAAGCGCCCACCGATCAGGTGATAGCCGAGCGGCGACAGCGCGGGCGGCTGCAATTTCGTGCCCAGGCGTTTCGATAGCCATTGCACCAGGTGCGCCTCCTGTTCGACACCCACCTCGACGGGGTGGCGCACTTCGGGCGTGTAGACGGCATGGGCGATGGCGGCGCTGCGCGCCAGGGCAAGGGGGCTGGCGCTGGCGGTGATGCTGCCGCCGGCATCGCCGCGCAGCAGCCAGCCGCCCGCGCCGCCGGCGATCACCAGCACGACGGCCGCTGCCGCCTGCATGGCGGGGCGCCGCCAGGCGCCGTTCGCGGCCGGTGGCGATGTCGCTTGCAGCAGGGCCGGTGGCACGGTTTCGTCCAGCACGGGGTCGAACAGGGCGCGCAATTGCCGGTTCTGTGCACGCCAGGCGTCGACCCTGGCCGCGTCTTCTGGATGCGCGCGCAGGTGGGCCTCGATGGCCGCGCGCTGTTCCTCGGGCAGGACGCCGTCGGCCAGGGCGTGCAATTGCGCTTCGCTGATGGCTTGCGTTGTCATTTCACGACTTTCAGAGTAGGGGCACCATGGCTGCCGGCGGGGCGGCCGTCGAGCAGTTCGCGCAGCCGCTCGCGCCCGCGCGACAGCCGCGACATGACGGTGCCGACGGGGATGCCCAAGGTGGACGCCACCTGCTCATACGGCATCTGCTCCAGCGCGACCAGCAGGATCACTTCGCGCTGCCCCAGCGGCAAACGGGCCAGCGCCGCATCCATTTCGCCGATGGCGATGGCTTGCCCGGGCGCGCGCTCGGGCGCGGGCAGCAGGGCTTCGTCATCGAGTTCCTGCAGCGCCAGGCCGGGACGGCGCAACTGATCCACGTGCAGGTTGTGCATGATGGAGAACAGCCACGGCCGCATCTCGCCGCCGCGCTGCCGCTGATCGAGCTTGCGCCAGGCCCGCTCCACGGTGTCCTGCACCAGGTCGTCCGCGTGCAGGGCGCCCGCCAGCGCGCGCGCATAGCGGCGCAGGCCGGGCAGGCACGCTTGCAGCTGGCGGCTATCGTCTTGCGTGGCCATCGTGGCGGCGGGAAGGGCTGCTTACGGCTTGACGATGTGCCACACGTTCTTGAAATTGTCGCCGGCCACGTCGCCCGGCTTCTTGTCTTCCTTGTACAGGTACAGGGGCTTGCCCTTGTAGGTCAGCTGCATGGCGCCGTTGTCTTCGCGCTTGATGCTGCCATACGGGGCGGCGGGCGCCGCTTCGGTGGCGATGACGGCGGGCCAGGCCGCCAGGCAGCCGCCGCTGCAGGCGCTCTTGCCGCTGTCGGCGACATCCTTGTCGAACACGTACACGGTCATGCCGCTGGCGTTGACCAGCATGCCGTTGGCGGGCATGACGTCGGCGGCGAAGGCCAGCGGGGCGGACAAGGCGGTGAACAGGGCGGTGGCGGCAAAAGTGGTAAAGCGCATGATGGTCTCCTTGAGGTTTTGGGGGCTTGCAAGGGATAGACGCGTGCCGCCCGCCGTTTATTCCCGCGTTGGCGAATTATTTTTTGCTGGCGCGTGCAGGCTGGCCCACAGGTGGGCCGCCGCCATGGTGCGGTGCGGCGCGTACTGGCGCAGCCACTGTTCCGTGCGCGCCATGTCCGGCTTCGCTTCTTCGCCGAGCAGCTTTTGCAGCGCGGCGCGGATGGCCACGTCGCCGTGCAGCGAGCAGTCGGCATAGCCGTAGCCGCGTAGCAGCGCGTAGTTGACGGTCCACGGGCCGATGCCTTTCACGGCCAGCAGCGCTTGCGATATCGCCGCCACGTCACCGGAAGGCGGCAGCTCCAGCGACAGTTCTCCCTCATCGACGAGGCGTGCCAGGCGCAGCACGGTTTCCGCCTTGGCGCGCGAGAATTTGCGGCTGGTCAGCTCTTCCACCGACAACCGTGCCACGTCGCGCGCTTCGGGGTAGCACCACAAGCCGCTGCCGTGCCGGCGTCCGGCCTGCAAGATGAAGGTGCGGCGCAGGGCGATGGCGAACGGCAGGTTGATCTGCTGGCCGATGATGGCCCAGGTCAGCGCCTCGAAGGGGCTGGCCGATTGCACGATGCGCAGACCTGGATTGAGGCTGACCAGAGGCGCCAGCAGCGGGTCATTGGCCGCCAGTTGCGCGAACGGCTGCGGATCGATGCGCAGGCCGAGGATGTTCAACAAGGCGCCGTGCAGCGGTGTTTGAAGGTCCGCATCGCCGTCGATCTCGGCGCGGCAGACGGCGGCAGCGTCAGTGAAGGCGACATCCAGCACGACCGGCACGTCTTGCACCAGGATGCCCTTGCGCAGGCCAGTCGGCGTGACTTGTTCTGCCACGGCTTCGCCATCGCGGCTGTGGAAGGTGATGACGTCGTCGCGGCGGTAGCCGGTGGGTAGGGGGAGGGTCCAGTGCAGCAGGGTCATGGTGGGGGGCCAAAGTCAGGGACGGTATCAGGGAGGCGATGCGGGCGCACCGCGTTTCTTGCTTTGTGCCTTAGCGCGCGCAGATGTCGGTGCTGGGCGGGCTCAGGGCCGCCGCGTGCTGGATCTGCAGCGCGTCGGGCACGCCATTTTTTACGGCCGTCAGTTCGGCCAGGATGGAAATGGCGATTTCGGCCGGCGTCTTGCTGCCGATATACAGGCCGATGGGACCATGCAGGCGCGCCAGCTGTTCCGCGCTGACGTCGAACTGCAGCAGCCGTTCGCGGCGCTTGGCATTGTTGGCGCGCGAGCCGATGGCGCCCACGTAAAACGCGGGCGATTTCAGCGCTTCCATCAGGGCCAGGTCGTCGAGCTTGGGATCGTGCGTGAGGGCGACGACGGCGCTACGGCTGTCGAGTTTGAGTTCCAGCACGAGGTCGTCCGGCATGGCGTGCAGCAGGGGCACGCCGGGCACGTTCCAGCCGCCCCGGTATTCTTCGCGCGGGTCGCAGACGATGACTTGGTAATCCATGGCCGTGGCGATCTGTGCCACGAAGCGCGACAGCTGGCTGGCACCGATGATCAGCAAGCGCCAGCGCGGACCGTGCTGCGTGGTGAGTACGCCGTCTTCCAGGGACAGCACGGCGCCCGGCGTGGCGCGCTGCAGGGTGACGGTGCCGGTATCCAGATCGAGCCGGCGCTCGACCAGTTCATGTGCTTCCAGGCGCGCCAGCAGTTCGGCCACACGGCTGTCTGCATGCAGCGGTTCGATGGCCAGTTCGATGGTGCCGCCGCAGGGCAGGCCGAAGCGGTGCGCCTCGTCCGCGCTGATGCCGTAGCTGACGATGTCCGGCAGCGCGCGCACGATGCCGTGCACGCGCACGGTGTCGATCAAATCATCTTCGATGCAGCCGCCGGAGACGGAACCGACTACCGTGCCATCGTCGCAGATGGCCAGGGTGGCGCCCACGGGGCGGGGGCTGGAACCCCAGGTCTTGATGACGGTGACGAGTTCGCAGCGGTGGCCGGCGGCGAGCCAGGCGGCGCTGGTTTTCAGAACTTCAAGGTCGATGCTGTCCATGGGCCGCGAAAGGAAAGCCGCAGGTAGGCGGCAAAGTATGGAATATTTTTCAATATTGTGGCTATACTACGCTCTCCAACAGCCTGCGGAGAGTTTTCATGTCGAACGACCAAAAAACGCAAGACGACGGCATTCCCAAGTTTGGCAAACTGCTCATCGCCCTGTTCCTGGCGGTGGTATTTTGCGGCGCCCTGACCTGGATCATGGGCACCTATTTCCCGAACTTCCCCGGCGCCTGACCAAACTTGGTTTTGTCCGGCGCCTCCTTTGTTGATCAGGCCTAAGGCTTGATCGGCTTCTTCGCCGCCTGCTTGGCGCGCACGTCGATGACGGCGCGGTTGACGGCGGCCATGCGCGAGTTGGTGCCCGGGTGCAGGGCCGTGTAGCCATTGGCGACCGTGGCCGGCACTTGCGTGGCCAGGCGCTGCCAGAAGCGGGCGGCGTTGTCGACGTTGTAGCCGGCGCGCGCCAGCAGGTAGATGGCCAGGGTGTCGGCTTGCACGTCGAGTTCCTGCGGCATGGCCTTGATGCCGGCGGCGCCCGTCAGCATCGACACGTCGGGCTGCACGGCGCCCAGGCTGTCGATGATGCTGCCGGCCGTCCCGGCCGAGCGCTGGCTGCGCGCGTGGTCGAGGATGTTGTGCGCCATTTCGCGGGCGATCACGAAGGCGATGCCTTCGTCGTTTTGCGCCGCATTGACCATGCCGCGCGTGAGCATGATGCGTCCGCCGTCCGAGTAGGCATTGATATTGTCCGCATTGCCCAGGGCGACGCGGAAGGCGCAGGCGCGCGTGACGGGAATTTTGAGGTCTTGCTGCTGGCCATCGCGGGCGATGGTCATGTTCAGGCTCGCGCTTTTCGAGGCCAGCGGGCCGACGATGGCGCCGAACGGGCCTTCCGCTTTCGGGCCGGCCGGCAGCGGCTTGCCTTCGGCGGCCAGCAAGCCGTCGCCCTTGCGCAAGCCGGCGCGGGCGGCGCCGCTGCCCGGCAAGACGCCGGAGACCTGCATCTGTTCGCCGTAGCCGAGGGCTGCCTGCGCCGCGTCGGCATAGATGCCAGGGTAGGAATACTTGTTCTGAGCCGTGAAGCCCAGCAGGTTGCGCGCATACGTCTTGCACAGGTCCGCATTGTTGATCAGCAGGGGCGCCGAGACTTTCGACAGGCGGTCCTGCAGCGCCACCATCTTCACCAGTTCTTCCTGCGCCGCCTTTTGCTGCGCCGTCGGCGCGGGCGCATCGGGCGCCGGCACGACGTTGAACGGACCGCTGACATTCGTGGCCGGCGTGGTGCAGCCGGCGAGGATGGCCGCACTGGCCAGCAGGAGGGGAGTAGCCAATCGGCGCAGCGAAGTTGGGGCTGGGATCAGATGGCGGAAACCTGGCATGGACTATTCCTTCGTGTAGCTCCTGACAAAACCTACTGCGCGGCGCGATTTGCGGCCTCCGATGCTCACTGTGCATTCGCACAGCTCTGCTTCTCAGCCACAACTCACATCCGCTCGCTACGGTTTGTCAGTCGCTGTTAATGTTTTCCGGTGCTGCCGAAACCGCCAACACCGCGTTCGCTGTCGCCGAATTCCTCGACGACGTTAAAGCCCACTTGCAGCACCGGCACGATAATCAGTTGCGCCAGGCGTTCCATGGGATTGAGCGTGAAAGCGCTCTGGCCCCGGTTCCAGGTCGATACCATCAGCTGGCCCTGGTAATCGGAGTCGATCAAGCCTACCAGATTCCCCAATACGATGCCGTTTTTGTGGCCCATGCCGCTGCGCGGCAAAATCATGGCCGCATACGACGGGTCGCCGATGTGGATGGCCAGGCCGGTGGGAATGAGCACGGTCTGGCCGGCTTCGATGGTGATCGCCTCGTCGATGCAGGCGCGCAAATCGAGGCCGGCGCTGCCCGGTGTGGCGTAGGCCGGCAGCAGTTCTTTCATGCGGGCGTCGAGGATCTTGATGTCGATATTTTTCATGAATCTAACTAACTAAGCTAAGTCGTTTAAAGGGATTATTTGAGCAGCGAATTCTTGGCAATGCGCTTCGAGATTTCCGAAATCAGCTGGCGCGCCAAGTTCAGTTTCGAGGCGCGCGGCAGCACGGTATGGCCTTCCTCGTCGAAGAGGATGATGGTGTTGTCGTCCTGGCCAAAGGTGTTCTGGCCGATATTGCCGACCAGGAGGGGGATGCCCTTTTTCTCGCGCTTGGTCGAGCCGAATTCCACCAGGTTTTCCGATTCGGCGGCAAAGCCCACGCAGTAGGGATAGCCGGCCAGGTTGGTGCGTGCCGCCACGGTGGCGAGGATGTCGGGGTTTTGCGCGAACTGCAGTTCTGGCACGGAGCCGTCGGCCTGCTTTTTCATCTTTTGTTCGCTGGCGTTGGCCACGCGCCAGTCGGCCACGGCGGCCACGGCGACGAAGACATGCTGGCCGTCGACGTGGGCCAGCACCGCATCGTGCATCTGCTGCGCGCTTTGCACGTCGATGCGGCGCACGCCGAACGGCGCGTCCAGGGCCGTGGGGCCGGAAATGAGCAGCACTTCGGCGCCCGCTTCGCGCGCCGCGCGCGCCACCGCATAGCCCATCTTGCCCGAGGACAGATTGGTGATGCCACGCACGGGGTCGATGGCCTCGAAGGTGGGGCCGGCCGTGACCAGTACGCGCTTGCCTGCCAATACCTTCGGCTGGAAGGCGGCGATCAGCTCCGTCAGCAATTGCTCCGGTTCCAGCATGCGGCCCAGGCCAACTTCGCCACACGCCTGTTCGCCGGCGGCCGGGCCGAACAGCTTGATGCCGTCGTCGCGCAGCTGCTGCACATTGCGTTGCGTGGCGGGGTTCTGCCACATTTCCACGTTCATGGCCGGCGCCACCAGCAGGGGCAGGTGGGAGGGACGGGCCAGGCACAGGGTCGACAGCAGGTCGTCGCACACGCCGTGCGCCAGCTTGCGCAGAAAATCGGCCGAACATGGCGCGATCAGGATGGCGTCCGCATGGCGCGTCAAATCGATATGCGCCATGTTGTTGGCGATGCGCGCATCCCACTGGCTGGTGTGCACGGGGTGGCCGGACAAGGCCTGCATCGTGACGGCCGTGATGAAGTGGCTGGCCGCATCCGTCATGACCACTTGCACCGATGCGCCGGCCTTTGTCAGCGCGCGGCACAGTTCCGCCGCCTTGTAGCAGGCGACGCCGCCTGACAGTCCCAGGACGATTTTTTTGCCGGACAATTCCATGCCGTTCTCCTGCGTGTTTATTTGTTTACCCGGCGCAGTTCATCGATGATGAACAGGGCCGCGCCGATGCAGATGGCGCTGTCGGCGATATTGAAAGCGGGGAAATGGCCCCAGCTTTTCCAGTGGAAGTCGAGGAAATCGACCACGTGGCCGTAGACCAGACGGTCGATGGCGTTGCCCAGCGCGCCGCCCAGGATCAGCGCCAGGGCCCAGCAGAACATGCGCTGGCCGGCGTGCTTTTTCAGCAGATAGATGATGTAGACGGCGGCCGCCAGGGCGATGCCGGTGAAGAAATAGCGCTGCCAGCCGCCCTGGTCGGACAGGAAGCTGAACGCGGCGCCCTTGTTATACGCGAGCACCAGGTTGAAATACGAGGTGATGACCATCTCTTGCGCATAGCGGAAGGTCTTCAGGATCGTGATCTTGGTGATCTGGTCGAACAGGATGACGATGGCGGCAATGCCCAGCCAGGGCACGAGCGACGCCGAGGATGACGATTTCGATGAAAAACGGTTTTTAGTGGCCATATTTTTCCAGGGAAGATAATGCCGCCGCTGCCCTTGCGGGCAGCAGCGGTGGGAAGCGGCGCAGGAAGCTGTCCCGCGCCGTTTTATGCGAAGCGGCGTTTCTCGCCCGCGCCAAACAGATTGCTGACGCAGCGGCCGCACAGGGTAGCATGCGCGGCGTCCGTGCCCACGTCCGCACGGTAGTGCCAGCAGCGCTCGCACTTCGGCGCCGTCGACGCGGCCACGACCACTTCCTCGGCCGCTTCGTCAGCCACTTCGGCCACCGTTGCCTGCGAGGTGATGAAGACGAACTTCAAGTCGTCGCCCAAGGTGGTCAACAGCTTGTACTTCATCGGCGCGGCCTTGATCGTCAGTTCCGCCTGCAGCGACGAACCGATGGCGCCCGAGGTGCGCAAGTCTTCCAGCTGTTTCGTCACGTCCGTGCGCACGGCGCGCAGGGCCGTGTATTTTTCCAGCAGCTCGGCCGCATCCGCTACTGCCGGCAGCTGCCACCAGGTTTGCGTGAAGATGGTTTCATCGCTGGCGGCATACGCTTCCGGTCCGGCGAAGACGGCCCATGCTTCTTCGGCCGTGAACGACAGGGCCGGGGCCATCAGGCGCAGCAGGCTTTGCGTGATGTGCCACAGGGCCGTTTGCGCGGAACGGCGCGCGTGCGACGTCAGGCCCGAGGTGTACAAACGGTCCTTCAGGATGTCCAGGTAGAAGCCGCCCAGGTCTTCCGAGCAGTACGTCTGCAGCTTCGACACGACCGGGTGGAATTCGTAGCGCGCATAGTTGTTCTCGATCTGCGTTTGCAGCGACGCCATGTTGGCCAGCGCATAGCGGTCGATTTCGAACATCTCCGCCACCGGTACGGCGTCCGTGGCCGGATTGAAGTCCGACGTATTGGCCAGCAGGAAGCGCAGCGTGTTGCGGATGCGGCGATACGATTCCGTCACGCGTTTGAGGATTTCGTCGGAGATCGACAGTTCGCCCGTGTAGTCGGTCGAGGCGATCCACAGGCGCAGGATGTCCGCGCCCAGGGTGTCCGAGATCTTTTGCGGCGCCAGGGTGTTGCCCAGCGACTTGGACATCTTCTTGCCTTCGCCATCGACCGTGAAGCCGTGCGTCAGCAGGGCTTTATATGGCGGGCGGCCATTCAGCATCGACGACACGAGCAAGGAGGAATGGAACCAGCCGCGATGCTGGTCCGAGCCTTCCAGGTACAGGTCGGCCGGGAATTGCAGCTGCGTCGAGTGCGAACCGTGGCCTTGCGGACCGCCCAGCACCGTCTGGTGCGTGGCGCCGGAATCGAACCACACGTCCAGCGTGTCCTTGTTCTTGGCGTAGATGGCCGCTTCGTCGCCGATCAGGTCTTTCAGATCCAGCGCCTGCCATGCCTCGATGCCGTCCTTTTCGATCAGCTTGGCCACTTGCTCCAGCAGTTCCGGCGTGCGCGGATGCAGGTCACCCGTTTCCTTGTGCACGATGAAGGCCATCGGCACGCCCCACTGGCGCTGGCGCGACAGGGTCCAGTCGGGACGGTTGGCGATCATGCCATGCAGGCGCGCCTGGCCCCAGTCCGGGAAGAACTCGGTGTCGGCGATGCCTTTCAATGCCGTCTCGCGCAGGGTCGCGCCGCCGTCTTTCGGCGTCACGTCCATGCCGGCGAACCACTGCGAGGTGGCGCGGTAGATGATCGGCGTCTTGTGACGCCAGCAGTGCATGTAGCTGTGGTCGAACATCTTGACTTCGAACAGCGCGCCCGCGTCCGTCAGGGCGTTGCAGATCGGCTTCGAGGCTTCCCAGATGGTCATGCCGCCGAACAGGGGCAGGGTCGAGGCGAACTTGCCGTCGCCCATGACGGGCTTGATGATGTCGTCGTCCTTCATGCCGTGCGCCTTGCACGAGATGAAGTCGTCCAGGCCGTAGGCTGGCGCCGAGTGCACCACGCCCGTGCCGCTTTCCGTGGTCACGTATTCGGCCAGGTACAGGGGCGACAAACGGTCGTAGAAAGCATCGGCCGCATGCAGCGGGTGGCGGAAGCTGATGCCGGCCAGGGCCGCGCCGTCGCAAGTGGCGATCGTCGTGCCCTCTAACTTGAAGCGCGCCAGGCTGGCCACTACCAGGTCTTGCGCCAGGATCAGCAGCAATGGCTGGCCATCGCGCTCGGTCTTCACCAGCGCATATTTGACTTCCGGGTGCACGTTCAGCGCCTGGTTCGACGGGATGGTCCACGGCGTCGTGGTCCAGATGACGATGAAACCGTTATCGGTCGGCAGCGATGGCAAGCCGAAGGCGGCCGCCAGTTTTTCCGGTTCGGCGAACTTGAACCCGACGTCGATGGCGGGATCGCGTTTTTCCGCGTATTCCACTTCCGCCTCGGCCAGCGCCGACTGGCAGTCGAAGCACCAGTTGACGGGCTTCAGGCCGCGATACACATAACCTTTTTCCAGCAGCTTGCCCAGCGCGCGCAGTTCGTCGGCTTCATTGCCGTGCGCCATGGTCAGATACGGGTTGTCCCACTCGCCCAGCACGCCGAGGCGGATGAAGTCTTTTTTCTGGCGCTCGACCTGCACATTGGCGTAGGCGCGGGCCTTTTCCAGCACGTCGGCCGTCGGCAGGTTCTTGCCGTGCAGTTTTTCGATCTGGATCTCGATCGGCATGCCGTGGCAATCCCAGCCCGGTACATATGGCGCGTCGAAACCGGACAGCGAGCGCGACTTGACGACCATATCCTTGAGGATCTTGTTGACGGCGTGGCCCAGGTGGATGTCGCCATTCGCGTACGGCGGGCCGTCATGCAGGATGAATTTCGGGCGGCCGGCGGCGGCCTTGCGCACGCGCTCGTAGATTTTCTTGTCTTGCCATTGCTGTACCCATTGCGGCTCGCGCTTGGCCATGTCGCCGCGCATCGGGAATGGAGTTTCCGTCATGTTGACCGGGTATTTGCTTTCAGGCTTCTTGTTTTGCTTGGGCGTGGCTGGCTTGTTTTGATCGGACATAGTCTTCTTTACTTGTATGGTGTAGATGTTTTGCAGCAGGTGTGTGGCGGCGGCGGGCGCCGCCAGGCGGCGGAGTTGGCCGGGGTCAAATTCGGTCGGTGGCGGTAATGGCGCTGCGGCGCTGCGCAAAATAGGCGCGTGCCTGGTTCGAGTCGCGCTCGATGGCGGCCGTCAAAGTGGGCAAATCGTCGTATTTCTCTTCGTCGCGCAGTTTTTCCAAAAATTCCACGCGCACCAGCTTGCCGTAGCAGGACTGATTGAAATCGAACAGATGCACTTCCAGCAGCACGCGGCCGCTGTCATCGACGGTGGGGCGCACGCCAAGGCTGGCCACGGCCGGCAGCGGTGCCGGTCCCAGGCCATGCACTTGCACAATGAAGATGCCGGACAGGGCGGGGCGGTGCGCCACGCGCAGGTTCAGGGTGGGAAAACCTAGGGTGCGGCCCAGCTTCTGGCCGTGGATCACGTGGCCGGAAATGGCGTACGGATGACCGAGCAGCTGCGTGGCCAGCGGGAAATCGCCGGCGGCCAGGGCCAGGCGCACGGCCGACGAGGAGATGCGCGTGCTGCCGTTCATCACGGTAGGCAATGTTTCTACGTGGAAACCATATTGGCGGCCCGCTTCCTGCAGCATGGCGACGTCGCCGGCGCGCCGGGCGCCATAGCAGAAGTCGTCGCCGACCATCAGCCATTTCACGTGCAAGCCGTCGACGAGGACTTTTTCCGTGAATTCCTGCGGCGTCAAGGCGGCGAACTGGGCGCTGAAGTGCTCGACGACGACACGGTCGATGCCGGCGTCGTCCAGCGATTGCAGCTTGTCGCGCAGGTTGGCGATGCGCTGCGGGGCTTTGGACAGGTCGCCCGCGCGCTGCGCGAAGAATTCGCGCGGGTGCGGTTCGAACGTCATCACGGCCGCTTCGATGCCGAGCTCGGTGGCAGCTTCGCGCACGCGCGCCAGCAAGGCCTGATGGCCGATGTGGACACCGTCAAAATTGCCGATGGTCAGAGCGCAAGGCGCTCGTGCCTGGGCATTGGGAAGTCCGCGGAATACCTTCATAGGAATCTGATGAAAAACTGTGCCAAAAGGGGGATTATACGGACTGTTTCAGGGATGCACACCCGGCAGGGCGGCCGCAGGGGTAATTTCCCTGCTGAAATGATAAAAAGCGTTGCCGGCGGGTGTGCTGGCAACGCTTTTCGGGAACTAACGGCTTGACAACATGTTCAGGGCTAGGCGCCGCGTCGAAGACAGTACGAATGTACGGCGAGACGCGGCAACAACGTCCTGGACGTGTTGTCTTATTTATTCATTAAGGTCCAGTAACGGGCCAGGTCTGCCGCGCCATCCGTGCCCTTGACGGCTTTGAGTGCCGTCGTGGCGTTGGACTTCTTGCCAGCGTGGATGTAAGCGATGCCCAGATGCAGCTTGGCTTCTTCCGCATACTTGGCGGTGCCCAGTTTCACGGCGTCGTTCATCAAGCCCAGGCCCTTTTCCGCCTGGCCGTCGTAGACGAGGGCGAAGCCCAGCTTGCTCAAGCTGTCGGCGTCCTTGTTTTTGACGTATTCCGCTTCCGACTTGGCTGCGCTGGCTTTCAGGTCGGCCTGGGTTTTCAGGGCCAGGTCTTTCAGGCGCTGGTGACGGGCTGCATCGGCGCCGGTACCCAGCACGCCTTTTTTGTAGCCTTGCTCGATGATGCTCAACGCTTCGCCAGGATTGCCTGCTTGCAGGGCCAGCTGGCTGATTTCCATGTATTCGGAAGGCTTGCTGAACAGGCCGTTAGCCAGGCGCAGGCGCTGGACGTCCAGGCCCAGGCGTTGCGAGAAGCCAGGTTTGCCTGAAACGCGGTTCAGCAGGTCGGCCCAGTAGCTGGTTTTCGGATAGCTCGATGCCAGTTTTTCCAGGGTGGCGACGTAGCCGCCCTTGTCGTTTTGCTTCATCTGGATGTTGGCCAGCATTTGCAGGCTTGCTTCCGAGTTGCCGCCGCGCGCTTGCAACTCTTTTGCCGCTTCAGCGTAGTTGCCGCTGACGTAGTAGGTCTGGATCAGCAGTTCGCGCATCTGTGGATCTTCGCGGTCTTTCAGCGAGCGTTTGATCCAGGTGATGGTGTTCGGCCAGTCCTTGGCGCGGTAGTACATGCCTGCCAGCGCTTGCGTGAATTTCGGGGCTTCGGCGGCGCTCAGGCGGCCGGAATTGATGACGGCTTCAAACGCCTTGATGGCGGTGCCGTTGTCGCCAGCGGCGGCGGCGGCCGAAGCGCGTACGCGTTCGATCTGGTAGCTTTCAAAGGCGGTCTTGCCGCCAACGCTGTCTGCTTCACGCAGTTTGGCCAGCGCTTCCTTGTTTTTGCCGCTGCTAGCGAGTTTTTGTGCTTCTTGCAGTGGCTTGCCGACTTCGGCGCGCACGGTGTCCGCGGCATATGCCAGCGAGCCCAGGCCGATTACAGGAGTTGCTGCGGTAAAACCGATAGCGGCCATGACGAGGCCGAGATGAGCGAGACGAAACTTGGACATGAGAAAGTCTTTCAGTAAAAAGCGAATAGGCAGGAAGTCCTGCCTATTCGGATGTAAAGATAACCTGATTGCTACAGCTTACTGGAATTGCTCGTTGCCGACCAGACCGATTTTGGTCACGCCCAGACGCTGCGCCGACGCCATCACACCGGCGACGACTTTGTATTCCACCAGCTTGTTAGGACGCAGATGCACTTCTGGCTGGTCTGCTTGCGCAGCAACGTTGCTCAGCTTGGCTTCCAGCGTATTACGATCAGGTACGACCTGATTGTCCCACAAGATAGTGCCATCAAAATCGACATCGATCGTGACGACCACTGGTTCGGTTGTCGGTGGCGGCGGGGTGCCGACCGGCATGTTCAGGTTCACCGAGTGGTTTTGCTTAGGAATCGTGATGATCAACATGATAATCAGCACCAGCATCACGTCGATGAGGGGCGTCATGTTCAGTTCCATCATTGGTTCCGGATCCGCGCCTGCTGCGCTTCCCGAACCGACATTCATACTCATAGTGTTTCCTTTAAGAAGTCCAACGAAGCACCGGGCGAAACTGCCGCCCGGCAAGCTTCCTTCAGCGGCGCCCCCGTGTTGCCGGGGCGCCGCTGTCAGTCGCTATCAGCTCTTGTCAGGTGGTTCGGTGATGAAGCCGACCTTCTGGATCCCGGCACGTTGGGTCGTGTAAATAACCCGGCCGATCGATTCGTAGCGTGTTTCTTGGTCGCCACGAACGTGTACTTCCGGCTGCGGTACTTTCACTGCTTCAACTTTAAGATAATCGAACAGCTCGTTCGTGTCTTTCAGTCTGGTCTGGCCCAGGTAAATCTCGCCATCCTTGTTAACAACGATGTTAACGTTTTGCGGCTTGGTTTGCAGGGCTTGGTTCGTCTCAATCGGCAGATCGATTTTCTGCAGCTTGAGGACAACCGGACTCGTAATCAAGAAAATGATCAGCAAAACCAACATGATGTCGACAAGCGGCGTCGTGTTGATTTCTGACATTACCTGATCTTGTTCTCCGCTGTCGGAGCCGACGGACATCGACATGACTTATCCGATCTTTTTAGCGCCGGCAGCACGGCCAGCTTCGCTGGTGGACATTACGCCGGAAACCAGAACCGAGTGAACGTCGGCGCTGAACGAGCGGATGTCTTCCATTGCGGTTTTGTTACGACGAACCAACCAGTTGTAACCCAGAACGGCAGGAACAGCGACCAGCAGACCGAAAGCGGTCATGATCAGTGCTTCACCAACTGGACCTGCAACTTTGTCGATCGATGCGTTACCGGTCATGCCGATAGCGGTCAGTGCGTTGTAGATACCCCAAACGGTACCGAACAGACCGATAAACGGTGCGGTCGAACCAACGGTTGCCAGGAACGACAGGCCATCTTGCAGACGCGATTGCACTTTGTCCGAAGCGCGCTGGATCGACATCGTCACCCAGGTCGACAGATCGATTTGTTCCAGCAGGGCGCCGTCATGGTGAGCCGTTGCCTTGGTGCCCGATTCAGCGATGAAGCGGAATGGCGAACCTTCTTCCAGGGTTGCCGAACCAGCAGCGATCGAAGGAGCTTTCCAGAATTTGGCAGCGGCTTCTTTAGCTTGCTTGAAGATCTTCATTTGATCGATCAGCTTGGTGATGATGATGTACCAGGTACCGATCGACATGATGACCATGATGATCAGGGTGGCGCGTGGCACGAAGCCGCCGTCCCACACTGCTTGCAGGCCGAACGGGTTGTGCACTTCTTCGGTTTTGGCTGGAGCTGCTGCATCAGCGGCTGGAGTTGCTGCTGCGTCTGCTGCTGGAGCGGCTGCATCTGCAGCAACTGGTGCTGGTGCAGCGTCTGCCGCAGGAGCCGAAGCGGCAGCCGATGCTGGCGCGTCAGCGAATGCCGGAGCTGCTACCAGAGCGGTAGTGGCGGTAACGGACAACAGAACCGCGGCAAAAAATGCGGACAAACGGGTATTCTTAAACATGCTTCCTCCAAAATTAAAAATAACAGATCGCTGAACGTAATGACAACGAAATCATAGTGTGAGACAGGGGATAACTGTCTCGGGTTTTAATCCAGCGACCAAACGTATTGCATTTGCTGCCAGCCTTGTTCCGGCTTGCCGTCAACTGTTGCCGGCTTAAATGTACAGCGGCTGATACCTTGCACCGCGGCTTTGTCCAGGTCTCTGAAGCCGCTGGACTTCACGATCTTCGAATCAGCGACCTTGCCGTCTACACCGATCAGGAACGACAGTGTCACCACACCGGTTTCCTCGTTGCGCTGCGACGACTTTGGATAAGCCGGTTTTTCGCAGACACTGAAGTCAACCACGGCCGGTGTACGCACCGATTTGGCTGGTCCAGGAGTTGGCGCAGGCTGTGCAGGCGGCGATGGCGGCGTCAATACATTCGTGGCTGGTTTCACGGTCGTCGCATTTGCAATCACGTTCTGCTGTGGCGGCGGCTGCTGCACGTTCACCTCGACTGGCGGAATGAATGGCGGCGGTGGCGCTTTCATTTCTGGCGGCGGTGGTGGCGGTGGAAGATCCTTCGGTGGAGGCGGTTTGACTTCCTCGATAATCTTGGTTTCAACCGGTTCCATCATTTTGGTGACTAACCGCTTGCCCAAGCCCGTCACGATCCCGTAAGCCGCGAGAACGTGCAGCAGGACAACGATAGTGATGCCTGTGTAGTTCTTGGGACTTTTCTCGTTCGAAAAATTCATGCCTGCTTTCTCCAAATACCATCTCTTGTCTTGCAACTGAACCCCAAAATGACGACACAAAGCTCCAGCCGTATCCGGGACGTCGCCGAATTATACATACGAATTCTTTATTTTACACAGATTTTTAACGCCTAAAACCGGTTAAATTTTTGGCGCTTTTGCGCCCTGAAAACGTACTTGCTTATGTCATCTTTGCACGCTTTCGGACAGAAAAAAAGGCGGTCTTATCGGTTTTTTACAGCCGTTTTGGGCGACCGCTGCTAAGTTCTCCGATGTGCCTATCTGGCGGAATTATATTTCGTGATATTCAATATGGAAACTGCTAAATTTGGAGAAAAATCTTTCTTTTGGGAAATGTTTTAGCTCGGAACCAGACCACTTAGCGACACGCGCGCACCAAACGGGTGCGGAACGGACTTTATCCAGGTCAAAAAAGGCGCTCCCGACGGCTGTTTCGACGCCGCCAGGCCATACGGAATTCCTATACAGGCATAGGAAGCGCTTATATTCTTGCCATTGATTATTATCAACAAATCATTTCATGGCCGGACAACCGGGTCATCGCGCCGGTTACGTTTTTCCCGTCGGCAATTCAATGTGCCCAGGACAACCCCTTGCGGGTCGACCGTATCGAGGTGCACATCGAAGCCCCACAGCCGCGCCACGTGCTTGAGCACCTCGGCCGCCTGCTGGTTCAGGGGACGGCGCTGGAACTGCGTGTGGCGCAGGGTCAGGGCGCGGTCGTCGCGCGTATTGACGGACCAGACCTGGATGTTCGGCTCGCGGTTGCCCAGGTTGTACTGCTCCGCCAGTTGCTGGCGCACGTAGCGGTAGCCGGCATCGTCGTGGATGGCGGAAATGGCCAGCTTTTCATTCTTGTCATCGTCGAGCACGGCAAAGAAATGGAATTCGCGGATCAGCCGCGGCGACAGATACTGGGCGATGAAGCTTTCATCCTTGAAATTGCGCATGGCAAAGTCCAGGCTCTTGCGCCAGTCGCTGCCGGCCATGTCGGGGAACCAGGCGCGGTCCTCGTCCGTCGGGTGCTCGCAGATGCGGCGGATGTCGCTCATCATGGCAAAACCCAGCGCATACGGGTTGATGCCGCTGTAGTACGGGCTGTCGATGGGCGGCTGGTAGACGACGTTGGTATGGCTTTTCAGAAATTCCATCATGAAGCCGTCGCCCACCACGCCTTCGTCATACAGCTGGTTCAATATCGTGTAGTGCCAGAAGGTGGCCCAGCCTTCGTTCATGACCTGGGTTTGCCGCTGCGGGTAGAAATACTGGGAAATTTTGCGCACGATGCGCACCATCTCGCGCTGCCACGGTTCCAGCAGCGGCGCGTACTTCTCTATGAAGTACAGCAGGTTTTCCTCGGGTTCGGGCGGAAAGCGGGGCGCGGCCTTGCGCTGCTCGTCCTCTTCCTCGTCTTCGTCGCGCCGGGGCAGGGTGCGCCACAGCTGGTTGATCTGCGACTGCACATAGGCTTCGCGCTCT
The DNA here is from genome assembly GCF_013372745.1 of Janthinobacterium sp. BJB401. Taxonomy (NCBI): domain Bacteria; kingdom Pseudomonadati; phylum Pseudomonadota; class Betaproteobacteria; order Burkholderiales; family Oxalobacteraceae; genus Janthinobacterium; species Janthinobacterium sp. BJB401. The sequence continues at coordinate 195,237 of NZ_JABXFH010000004.1, forward strand.
TTCTGGCGCGCATATTCCTTCGCCATCGACAGCTTGGCCGGGCGCTTGTAGCGGTCCACGCCATAGTTCTGGATGGCGTGGCACGAGTCGAGCAGCAGTTCCACGGCGTCGACGCCATGGCGCTGTTCGCACTCGGCAATGTAATTCTTGGCAAACACCATATAGTCGATGATGGCGTCCGCATCCGTCCAGGCGCGGAACAGGTAATTGCCCTTGAAGAAGGAGTTATGGCCGTAGGCCGCATGCGCGATCACCAGCGATTGCATGGTCAGGCTGTTTTCCTCCATTAAATAGGCGATGCACGGGTTCGAGTTGATGACGATCTCGTAGGCCAGGCCCATCTGGCCCCGCTTGTAGCTTTTCTCGGTAGACAGAAAGTGCTTGCCGAACGACCAGTGGTTGTACGAGACGGGCATGCCCACCGAGGTGTAGGCATCCATCATCTGCTCGGCCGTGATGATTTCCAGCTGGTTCGGATAGGTGTCGAGGCCAAACTGTTTCGCCACCCGGCGGATTTCCTCGTGGATTTGCTCGATCAGCTCGAACGTCCATTCCGACTGCTCGGGCAGGGCGTTCGGGTGGCGCAGGCGTTCGAACGGCTCGCCCGGGGTGTTGCTGGCGCGGTCAAAGGCTGCACTCATCATTTCACCTGTTTCTTGAACAGTTCGCGGAAGACCGGATAGATATCGGCCGGCGTGACGATCTTTTGCATGGCGAAATGGGCGTGGTGGTCGAGCACGCCCGCGTATTGCTCCCACAGGTTTTGCTGCGGGCCGTCGGTGATCTCGACATAGGTGTAGTACTGCACTTTGGGCATGATGGTGTTGATCAGCAACTGGCGGCACAGCACGGAATCGTTGTCCCAGTTGTCGCCGTCGGAGGCCTGCGCCACATAGCTGTTCCATTGCCCGGCGCCATAGCGTTCGTCGATGATGGTGTTGAGCAAGTGCAGCGCCGAGGACACGACGGTGCCGCCGGACTCGCGCGAATTGAAGAATTCATGCTCGTCCACTTCGGCCGCCGCCGTATGGTGGCGGATGAAAACGACCTCGATCTTGTCGTAGGCGCGCTTGAGGAACAGATACAAGAGGATGAAGAAGCGCTTGGCCGTGTCCTTGCGCGATTCGTCCATGGAACCGGAGACGTCCATGATGCAGAACATGACGGCCTGCGTCATCGGCTTGGGCACCTTGATGCGGTTGCTGTAGCGCAAGTCGAACGGGTCGATGAAGGGAATGGCCAGCAGGCGTGTGTGCAGGTGGTGGATCAGGCGGCGCAGTTCCGTGACGAGCGGGTCGCTGTCGGGCGCGCCTTCGTGCAGCAGCGCCGCCAGGTCTTCCTCGGCTTGCGCCAGCTGCTTGCGGGCGCCGCCGCCGACGGCGATGCGCCGCCCCAGTGCGCCGCGCAGGGAGCGCAGCACGTGGATGTTCGATGGCGTGCCCGACATATTGTAGCCGGCGCGCTGGTTCTTGAATTCCGTGGTGGCCGTCAGCTGGGTTTTCACCATGTGCGGCAACTCGAGGTCTTCGAAGAAATAATTCATGAATTCTTCGCGCGACAATTCAAAGATGAAATCGTCTTCCGTCGTCTCGTCGCTATTGCCCGCCTTGCCACGCCCGCCGCCACCGCCGCCTTTCGGCCGGGCGATCTGGTCGCCTTTCAGGTATTCCTTGTTGCCGGGATTGACCACTTCCCACACGCCGCCATGCGCGTGGCCGAACGACGGTTCGCCCACGTCCTTGACGGGGATGCTGACCTTCTCGCCATTCTCGACGTCCGTGATCGAGCGCCCCTTGATGGCGCGCCCCACGGCATCCTTGATCTGGCCCTTGTAACGCCGCAGGAAACGCTCGCGGTTGACGGCGGATTTATTCTTGCTTTGCAAGCGCCTGTCGATGAGGTATGTCAAAGGGTGCCTCCTTGCCTCTCGTCTTGCGCGCCCCCCCAGTTGCCGGGCGGGAGCGCGCCTCCGCTGTCCGCGCTAGGATGACTTGCGTACGCGCAAGTACCATTCGCATAACAGGCGTACCTGCTTGGCCGTATAGCCTTTTTCCACCATGCGGGCCACGAAGTCGGCGTGCTTGTTGGCATCGTCGGCGCTGGCCTTGGCATTGAAGGAAATCACGGGCAGCAATTCCTCCGTATTCGAGAACATTTTCTTTTCAATTACGGTGCGGAACTTTTCATAACTGGTCCAGGCGGGATTCTTGCCGCCGTTCGAGGCCCGTGCGCGCAAGCCGAAATTGACGATTTCATTGCGGAAATCCTTCGGATTGGAAATGCCCGCCGGTTTCTCGATCTTTTCCAGCTCATTGTTCAGCGATTCGCGGTCAAAACTTTCGCCCGTGTCCGGATCGCGGTATTCCTGGTCCTGTATCCAGAAATCGGCAAACGTCACATAGCGGTCGAAAATGTTTTGCCCGTATTCCGAATAGCTTTCCAGGTAAGCCGTCTGGATCTCCTTGCCGATGAATTCCACATAGCGCTGCGCCAGGTGCTCCTTGATATACGAGAAGTAGCGCTGCTCGAGTTCCGGCGCGAACTGCTCGCGCTCGACCTGCTGCTCCAGTACATATAATAGATGCACGGGATTGGCGGCCACTTCGGAATTGTCAAAGTTGAACACTTTCGACAGGATCTTGAAGGCAAAGCGCGTCGACAGCCCGTTCATGCCTTCGTCCACGCCCGCGTAATCGACGTATTCGTGCATGGACTTGGCTTTCGGGTCCGTATCCTTGAGGTTTTCGCCATCGTAGACGAGCATCTTCGAAAAGATGCTCGAGTTTTCCGGGTCTTTCAGGCGCGACAGGATGGCGAACTGCGCCATCATGCGCAGGGTGCCCGGTGCGCACGGGGCCTTGACCAGCGAGGAATTGGCCACCAGCTTGTCGTAGATCTTGATTTCGTCGGACACGCGCAGGCAGTACGGCACCTTGACTATATAGATACGGTCAAGGAAGGCCTCGTTGTTGCGGTTGTTTTTGAAGGTCTTCCATTCCGACTCGTTCGAGTGGGCCAGGATGATGCCGTCAAACGGAATCGCGCCAAAACCTTCCGTGCCCTTGTAATTGCCTTCCTGCGTGGCCGTCAGCAGGGGGTGCAAGACCTTGATGGGCGCCTTGAACATTTCCACGAATTCCATCAAGCCCTGGTTGGCCAGGCACAGGCCGCCCGAATAGCTGTAGGCGTCCGGGTCGTCCTGCGCATAGTCTTCCAGCTTGCGGATGTCGACCTTGCCCACCAGCGAGGAAATATCCTGGTTGTTCTCGTCGCCCGGCTCCGTTTTCGAGATGGCGATCTGTTTCAGCACGGACGGATAGCGCTTGACGACGCGGAACTGGTTGATGTCGCCATTGAATTCATGCAGGCGTTTCACGGCCCACGGGCTGGGGATGTTGCGCAGGTAGCGGCGCGGGATGCCGTAATCCTCTTCCAGGATGGTGCCGTCCTCTTCCTCGTTGAACAGGCCCAGCGGCGATTCGTTGACGGGCGAGCCTTTCAGGCAATAGAAGGGTACGTGTTCCATCAGCGACTTGAGTTTTTCCGCGATGGACGACTTGCCGCCGCCGACAGGCCCCAGCAGATACAGGATCTGCTTGCGTTCTTCCAGCCCTTGCGCCGCGTGGCGGAAATACGAGACGACTTGCTCGATGACTTCCTCGGTGCCGTAGAACTCGCGGAAGGCGGGGTAGATCTTGATCACCTTGTTGGCGAAGATGCGCGACAAGCGCGTGTCGTTGCGCGTGTCGACCAGCTGCGGCTCGCCGATGGCGGCCAGCATGCGTTCGGGCGCGCTGGCGTACGTCAGCTTGTCCTTCTTGCACAGGGCCAGGTATTCGGTGAGCGACATTTCCTCTTCGCGGGTGCGCTCGTAGCGTGCTGCATAGTTATCAAAAATGGTCATGTCAATGTCCTTTAATGTAAACCTGAACTGCCAGTCACCATGGCCGCCCGCCTGGCACTCGCCTGGGCTTGCCGTCTGAATTTTTTCTGTACCCCGTACCGATTTTTATTGTTGTTTCAAGCCCGGCTGTCTTTGCGAGTCCGGATTGCCCGGACCAAAAAACTGGCGCTTGATGCCGTGTGCTGACGTGGCCAGCCGGCTTTTTTTCACTGTTGATAGCGCTTGTTGCACCTACCATTACCCCATGAAATTAATTATTGCTCTAAAGGATCAGGAAGTCAAAAGATATGTCAGCATATCCTTAATACTTGTTTGTAAATTGTTGATTTAATTGGATAAATCATCAAATTTTCCAGCGGTTTCAATGAACTTTTGTATCCCTTTTAAACCATCATACGACAATTCGCCAGCGCGTGCCGATGCCGGCCACGGCGGCCGGGCGCCGGTGAGGCTGGCCATCTTGCGCTAAGATGCCTGCATGTCTGATGGCCCTGCGCGCCGCGCGTGCGCGTGCGCGAGCCAGCATTTTTATCGTCACCCTATAAGGACCACCCATGATGAACCCCCAATTGCGCGCGATCGTCCGCGGCATGCCGAAGGCCGAACTGCATATCCATATCGAAGGCTCGCTGGAGCCAGAACTGATTTTCGCACTGGCAGCGCGCAATGGCGTGCCGCTTGGCTATGAATCGGTGGAACACTTGCGCAGCGCCTATGCTTTTACGGATTTACAATCTTTTCTCGACATTTATTACGCTGGCGCAAGCGTGCTCTTGAAAGAGCAGGATTTCTACGACATGACGCAAGCCTACCTGCAGCGCGCCGAAGCCGATAACGTCTTGCACACGGAAATCTTCTTCGACCCGCAAACCCACACGGCGCGCGGCGTGGCCATGGCCGACGTGATCAACGGCATCCACCGCGCCTGCCAGGACAGCCCCGTCAGCGCGACCCTGATCCTGTGCTTCCTGCGCCACCTGAGCGAGGAAGAAGCGTTCGAGACGCTGGAAGACGCTTTGCCGCACCGCGACAAATTCATCGGCATCGGCCTCGACTCGTCGGAAGTGGGCAACCCGCCCGAGAAATTCTCGCGCGTGTACACCCGTTGCCGCGAACTGGGCTTGCACCTGGTGGCCCACGCTGGCGAGGAAGGCCCGCCAGCCTACATCCGCACGGCGCTCGACGACTTGCAGGTCGAACGCATCGACCATGGCGTGCGCTGCCTGGAAGACGCGGAGCTGACGGCCCGCCTGGCGCGCGAACAGATCGCCCTGACGGTGTGCCCGCTGTCGAACACCAAGCTGCGCGTGTTCGACCAGATGCATGACCATAACCTGGTGCAACTGCTCGACGCCGGCCTGCTGGTGACGGTGAACTCGGACGATCCCGCGTATTTCGGCGGCTACATGAACGATAACTTCGACGCCATCTTCGACGCGCTGCCGCTGGGCCTGTCCCACGCACAACGCCTGGCGCGCAACGGTTTCATCGCCGCCTTCCTGCCGCAGGCGCAGAAAGACGCGTTTCTCGCCACCGTCGACGCGTATTTCGCGCAGCACGCCGCCGCCCACGGCATCGCGCAATAAATCTACCGGAAGACCCGCCGCCCATGTTCCGCCTCTCCCTGAAAATGACCGGCCGCGACTGGCGCGCCGGGCAACTGCGTTTCCTGCTCGTCGCGCTGATCGTCGCCGTGGCGGCCCTGTCGGCCGTGGGCTTCTTCGTTGACCGCCTGCGCGCGGGCCTGAACCGCGACGCGCACCAGCTGCTGGGGGCCGACCTGGTCATCAGCGCCGACCAGCCCGTCAATGCGGCCTGGCGCGCCGAAGCGCTCAAGCGCGGTTTCATTTTGGCCGACACGGTGACGTTTCCCAGCATGGCGCAGGCGGGCGAGGGCGAGCAATCGCTGTCGCAACTGGCGTCCATCAAGGCCGTCTCGCCCGGCTACCCGCAGCGGGGCAAGCTGAAAATCACGACCACATTGAGCGAAGCACAGGATGCCGTCGGGCGGCCCACGGACCAGGTGCCGGCGCCCGGCACCCTGTGGGTCGATGCGGCGATTCTGTCCAGCCTGAACGCCAAGCTGGGCGACACACTCACCTTGGGCGACAAGGCATTTACCGTCACGCAACTGATCGCCAGCGAGCCGGACCGCGGCGCGTCTTTCCTGAACTTCGCGCCCCGCGTGATGCTGCCCTTGGGCGATCTGGCCGCCACGGCGCTGGTGCAGAACGGCTCGCGCGTATCGTACCGCTTGCTGCTGTCGGCGCCGCCCGCCAAGGCGGCCGAGCTTGCGCAATATCAAGCCTGGCTGGAAAGCCAGATCAAGACGCAGGCGATCAAGGGCGTGCGCATCGAGTCGCTGGAATCGGGCAGCCCGCAAATGCAATCGACCCTGGACCGCGCCGACCGTTTTCTTTCCCTCGTCGGCTTGCTGTCGGCCATGCTGGCGGCTGTCGCCGTGGCGATGGCCGCGCGCCGCTTCATGCTGCGCCACCTGGACGCCTGCGCCATGCTGCGCTGCCTGGGCTTGACGCAAAACCAGGTCACGGCCATGTACGTGATTGAATTCCTGCTCGTCGGCCTGGCCGGCAGCGTCGTTGGCGTGATGGTGGGTTTCGGCGGCCACCTGGTGCTGCTGGAGCTGTTGGGCAAGCTGGTGCAAAGCGACTTGCCGCCCGTGTCCATGCTGCCCGCCCTGCAAGGCGTGGCCACCGGCATGTTGTTGCTGCTGGGCTTTGCCTTGCCACCGATTTTGCAGTTGCGCAATGTGCCGCACAACCGCGTGATCCGCCGCGAACAGGAGCCGCCGCAGGCGCTGGCGCTGGCCACGTATGGCCTCGGCATCGCCGCCTTCGTCGTGCTGCTCTTGTGGCAGGCGGGCGACGTGAAACTGGCGCTGCTGACGGCGGCCGGTTTCCTCGGCGGCTTCGCCCTGTTCGGCCTGGCCGGCTGGCTGGGCATCCGCTCGCTGAAAACCTTGCGCGGGGCCTTCAATCACCAGGGCTGGCGTTTTGCCGTCACATCCCTGCAGCGCCGGCCGGGCGCCACCGTCATCCAGGTGGTGTCGCTGGCCCTGGGCCTGATGGCCTTGCTGCTGCTGACGGTGGTGCGCGGCGACCTGATGGTGGCCTGGCGCAACGCCACGCCGCCCGATGCGCCGAACCGTTTCATGATCAATATCCTGCCGGAACAAAAAGACCCGATTGCCGCGCGCCTGGCCAAAGCCGGCGTGGCCAACGCGCCTTTGTATCCGATGATACGCGGGCGCCTGGTGGCCGTGAACGGCAATACCATCACGGAAACCACCTACGAGGATGACCGCGCCAAGGGCCTGGCCGACCGCGAATTCAACCTGTCGACGATGGCCACCATGCAGGAAGAAAACAAGCTGGTCGCCGGCAAGTGGTTCGCCAATACGCCAGGCGCGCCGGCCGAAGCGTCGGTGGAAGAGGGCATCGCCAAGACCCTGAAGCTGAAACTGGGCGACAAGCTGCGCTTCGACATCGCCGGCCAGCCCGTCGAAGCGGCCATTACCAGTTTGCGCAAGCTGGAATGGGGTTCGATGCGCGTCAATTTCTTTGTCATCATCAATCCGGCCGCCATGGCGGACACGCCGCAGACGTGGATCACGGCCTTTCACCTGCCGCCCGCGCAGGCGGACTTGGGCAACGCCTTGCTGCGCGATTATCCGAACCTGACGGTGGTCGACGTGGGCGGCGTGCTGAAACAGATACAGGGCGTGCTGGACCAGGTGGTGACGGCCGTCGAATTCCTGTTTGCCTTCACTTTGGCCTCGGGCTTGCTGGTGCTGTATGCGGCCCTGATGGGCTCGCAGGACGAGCGCACGCGCGAAGCGGGGCTGCTGCGCGCCCTGGGCGCCACGCGGCGCCAGCTGGCGCAGGCGCAGCTGATCGAGTTTTCACTTGTCGGCGCGCTGGCCGGCTTGCTGGCGGCATCGGGCGCGGCCGCCATGGGCTGGGCTCTGGCGACATACCAGTTCAAGTTCGCCTGGAGTTTCGCGCCCGGCGTATGGGCCTTCGGCCTCTTGGCCGGCGCCCTGTGCGCGATCGCCGGCGGCTGGCTGGGCTTGCGCAATGTTTTAAAACATCCGCCGCTGCAAACCTTGCGCGAAGGCTAAACCTGAACGCTGTCGTCCGCCTGCGCGCGTAAAAACTGCGCGTAGGACATGACCGGTTGGCCCAGCTGGTGTGGCGGCACGTCGAACAGGGCCCAGAAATACGTCACGCGGCCCAGGCAGATGGTGGGCGCGGCGCAATAGCGGAACCAGTTCTCGCCGATGTGCGCCGCATACATGCCGTCGCTGTCGGCGTCCGAAAAATAGGGAATCACGCGCATTTCCAGCAAGGCCAGCAGCAGGGATTCGGGCGCGTCGCTGTCGCGCGCCATTTCGTACTGCGTGTGCAGGCTGCGTTCCGTCTCGATGATCATCAGCCTGGCCTGGCCGTCGCGCGTGAAAAACAGGATGCCGCTGGGATTGGGAAAAATATAGTATTCGACAAAACCATGGCGCCGGCACAGCTCGTGCACGACGGCGGCCAGCGCTTCGTCTTGCAGGAAACTGTAGTCGTGCAGCATCAGCAGGTCGCGCACGGTGTCCGATTGCTGCAGGAAAAATTCGCGCTGCAGGGCATGGACTTCCTGTTCCAGGATGTCGAGCGCATCGTCGTCGCTCTTCTTGATGTAGCGGTCGATCAGGCCCCGGTTGAAGGCCGTCACGGCCACCTTTTCATCGGCCGCGCCCGTAAATAAAATCTTCTTGCACGGCAAGTCGCGCACGGCCTGGCAAAATTCCAGGCCATTCATCTGCGGCATCGAATAATCGACCACCAGCACGGAGGGCACGGCAAAGCGCTGCGCCTGGCCGCTGATGCGCCAGATACGCTCGATGTCGAGCGCCACGTTGCACTGGTCGGGCGGCAGGTTTTGCGTGTCGAAATTGACGTGCAGCGGCGTTTCGCCCGGTTGCGCGCTCTGGCGTAGCCAGTGCAGGGCGCTGCTGGTGTCGTGGAAGGTCTTGCGCGCCAGACCGGGATCGAGCTGGAACGCCAGGCTTTTCAGGAAGGAATCGCTGTCGTCGATCAATACGGTCAGGGTCGGATGGGTGTAGACGGGCAGTTGCATGCGTCACCTTGCGGGGAAAGAGGATTGGAAGCGGGCCGGCATGGGCTGGGGAAACTCCAGGATAAAAATCGCATACGCGTGCTCGCGCGACACGCAGCGGATGCGCGCCTGCCAGGCCGTGACGATCTGCTGGCACAGGGCCAGGCCGATGCCGCTGCCGTTATGTACGGGATAGGAGTAAAAACGCTCGAAGATCAGCGGCAGGCGATTCTTCGCGATGCCGCAGCCCGTGTCGATGAACAGCAGCCTGGGCACGGGACGGGCGCCGTCGATGACGATGCGCACTCGTCCCTTGCCGGCCCGCTGGATGGCTTTCAGCGCGTTTCTCAGCAGGTTCAGCAGGATTACCACGCACAGTTCGTCCTGTCCCGCGAACTGGAAGTCGGCGCGCACGTCAACCTTGACGCTGCCGCGCTGGCTGTTGCCGGTAAATGGGTAGCGCTTGAGCACGGAATTCACCATTGCCAGCATCGATAGTGCCTGGCTGGGCTGGAGGTTGCGGTTCACGGCACTGGCGCTCATCAGGAACAAATCGATCATGTGCTGCATGTGGCGCACTTCGAACTGGATGCGTGTTAGTGCTTCCTGCAGCGGGGGCATGTCGTCCACCTGGCCGGCCAGCTGCGGCAGCAGCCGGCGCATGCCCCGCACATTGGCTTCCACGCTGGTCAGCGGCGTGCGCAGCTCGTGCGCCACGGAACCGAGTCCGGCCGCCAGGCCTGCCAGCCGTTCCCGTTCCAGCACCTTGCTGCCCACTTTCACCACGGACAGCGCGGCAATGGTAAACCAGTGCACGGGCAGTTGCTGCAGCACTTCACGCTGCAGCAGGAAGCCGCCTTCCCCTTGCAGGATGACGGCGAGGCAGGCGGCGCTGGTGCCGATCAGGTAGGCGCGGCAAGCCAGTTTCGTTTCGAAATGAAACAGCACGACCAGGCCGATCAGCAGCGATTCGCTCCAGATGGACGAAGCATGGTTCATCACAAACATGAAGGTAAAGAAGAAGGGCAGGATGTAGCTGAGCGCGAACAGCAGGTAGCGCGACAGCCAGCGGGCCGAGAAGCGGCGGGCAAACAGGCCGGCCACGCAGATGCCCACGCCCGTCAGGCGCAAGGTCAGGTTTTCATAGGCTTGCGGAAAAAAGTAATGCCACAGCAAATAGTACAGCGGCATCGCCACCGTGCCCACGGCGGCCAGCATGGCGACCCTGCCAGCCAGGTTTTCATGCGGCATGCGCTCATGCAGCAGCGAATGGAGCAGGCGCCTGCGCCAGTATGTCCATCGTGCTTGCAATTGCTGCGTCATGACTCTGCCTTGATTCTCTTCAGAACATTATCATCGCGTAAATTTTCCTGGTTGAACGGTTATCTCGCCGGACATTGATATACGTCAATGGATGGGTTGGCGAGACGGTCAAGGCTTTAATCCGCAGCAAACATTTCCCTAGGAGAAAACTCATGACCATCGCTACCAGCTTGCCCATCCCGTCGTTCGCCCGTGCCGAACACTGCCTGCCAGACTACATCGTGCGGCGCATGGATGCGCATCACATCACGCGCATCGAAAAATTGCTGGGCGGCCAGCATCCCCACGCCTGGCAACCGACACCGGCCCATGCCATTTTTCTGGCCGGCAACGACTACCTGTCCATCGCCGCGGAGCCGGCGCTGGTGGCGGCCCAGGTGGCATCCTTGCAGGCGCATGCGGGCGGCATGCTGATGTCGGCCGTGTACTTGCAGGAAGGCAGCGAACAGCACCGGCTGGAAAGCCGGCTGGCCCGTTTCATGGGCTGCGAGGACGGCATCCTGGCGCAGTCCGGCATGGCGGCCAACGTGGGCTTGATCCAGTGTATCGCCAGCCCCGGCATTCCCGTTTATCTCGACATGCAGGCCCACGCCTCGCTGTGGGAAGGCGTGCTGTCGGCGCAGGCCCAGGCCGTGCCTTTCCTGCACAACGACATGACCCACCTGCGGCGGCAAGTGGAAAAGCATGGCCGCGGCGTGATCGTCGTCGACGCCCTGTACAGCACCAACGGCAGTCTGGCGCCGCTGCTGGAATTGCTCGAAATCGCCGAGCGCAGCGACTGCGTGGTGGTGGTCGACGAGTCGCACTCGCTGGGCACGCATGGCCCGCAGGGCGCCGGTCTGGTGGAAGCGTGGGGCCTGGGCCACCGCGTGCATTTCCGCACGGCGTCGCTGGCCAAGGCCTTCGCGGGCCGGGCCGGCTTCATCAGCTGTTCCAGCCGCTTCAAGGGCTATTTTTTGTCCGAATCACGGCCCGCCATCTTCAGTTCCTGCCTGCTGGCGCATGAGCTGGCGTGGCTGGGCGCGGCGCTCGATTTCATCATGGCTGCCGACGGACGGCGCGCCACCTTGCGGCGCCATACGCTGCAGGTGCGCGAAGGCTTGCGCGAACTGGGCTACAACGTCAGCGATGGCACGGAGCAGATCGTGGCGCTGGAGGCGGGCGGCGAACCTGCCACCCTGGCCCTGCGCCAGGCGCTGGAACGGCAAGGTATTTTCGGCGCCATGTTTTGCGCCCCGGCAACGGCGAAGAACCGCGCCCTCGTGCGCCTGACCCTGAACGCGGGACTCGACGAGGCGGCCATCGACCGGGTGCTGGTGGGCTGCGCCGCCATTCGCGCCGAAGCGGGCGTGGAACAGTGGCAGTCGACGCGGCGCCTGCGCAAGCTGGCGCTCGTGTAAGCGGCAGGCAGGCTGGCAGCGTCAGCCGGCCAGCTTGCCGAGGATGGCCGACAGCGCCGCCAGTTGTTCCGCCGGCGCGTCGTGCAGCAATTCGCGTCCCACCGCCTGCGCCGTGGCGCTGGCATGTTCCAGCAATGCCAGGCCGGCGGCCGTCAGCACGGCATAGCCGACGCGCGCGTCGCGCGCATCGGCCTGGCGCGCCACCAGGCCAATCTTTTCCAGCGGCATCAGGGAGCGCGTGACGCCAGAGGCCGTCAATGCCAGGCGCTCGGCCAGGTCGATGCGGCGCAGGCGCGCACCGGGGGCGCGCTGCAGCTGGTACAGCAATTGATAGTCGCTGAAGCTCAGGCCATGCAAATTGCCCAGGGTACTGTCGAAGCGGCGCACGATGAGCGCCTGGGCGCGCGCCAGGCGCAGGCAAAAGTCCAGCGCGCCATCGCCGTCCGGCGAGAGGGGAGTGTGATCGTTCATGCCATCCTTTGTTTTACTGCGAAGTGCTTGAGTATGCAAGTGTAATGCACCGCAGCTCAATACAGTGGCAGACCCTGTTCCAGCCAGTGCGCGCGGTGCAGATCCAGCAGGGCGCCCAGTTCGGCGTCCGCATCGAAGGCGGGATCGTCGGGAAGCTTGAGCGTATCGATGACCGTGCAGGAAAAGGCCGCCGCGCCGTCGCGCCGCCAGTCCGCCTGCAGCGCCGCATTGCGGTGCTTGCCCAGGTTCAGTTCGAAGCGGTGCCGGTTCAGCATGCCGGGCGCGTTGCGGCTGCTTTCAAGCAAGGCGCGCCCGCTGGGCAAGTGCTGCAGGGCGATGATGCCCAGCGGCGGCGGCTGTTGCCGGTAAGCAGCTTTCAGGGCAGCTTGCTGTGTTTTATCCATAGTAAAACTTTCTCAAGGTTGAATGACGCAATCGGCTTCCCCGATGCGGGGGATGCCGGTCAGCAGGGCGGCGGCCACGGCGGCCGCCAGCAGCAGGGCGCCGCCGCCGCAGAACAGCTCGCCCACGGTGACGTGGCGCAGCAGCGCGCCCGTGGCGGCCGCCGACAGCGGCGCCAGGCCCAGGAAGATGCCCATGAACAGCGCCATCGCCCGGCCCAGCATGGCGGGCGCCACGCGCCGCTGTATCCACGTAAAGATGGCCACCTGCAAGTAACCGCCCAGCAGCCCCGTCACGGCCAGCAGGGCCGCGCCTTGCCAGGCCGTGTCGACTTGTCCCAGCCCCATCAGCAGCAGGCCGACGACCGCATCGACCAGCAGCAGGGTGGCGCCGAAGCGGCGCCGCAGCCAGGCGCCGCCCAGGCTGGACGCCAGCATGCCGGCCAGGGTGCCGGCGCCATGCGCGCCCATCAGCAAACCGAGTGCCGCGGCGCCGTGCAGGCGCTCGCCGGCCAGCACGGGCAAGGCCACTTGCAGCGGACCCATGACGAAGAACGCCACCACGGCCCAGTAGGCATAGCAGCTGCGCAAGGGAAGGTCGCGCCAGACCATGGCCAGGCCCGCCGCCATGTCGCGCCACATGCCCTGCGCCGTGGCCGCTGCCAGTGGCCGCAGCTTGACTTGCCGCAAGGTCCAGGCGGAAAACAGAAACGTCAGCGCATCGATGGCAAAGGCGGCAGCCAGCGCCGCCATAGCGGTTTTCTGCCCGCCCCCGTGGGCGCCGAGCACGAGCGCCGCCAGCAGGGGGCCGGCCAGCAGGGACAACTGGCGCGCACCCATCTGCAAGCCATTGGCGCTCTGCAACGATGGCGGCGGCACGGCTTGCGGCAGGATGGCCGTGCCGGCGGGAATGGCGAAGGCGGACGCGATGCCGAGCGCCAGCGCGGCCGCATACGCGAGCGCCAGGCTGGCCTGGTCCAGCACCAGCAGGCCGGCCAGCGCCAGCAGGATGGCGGCGTTCGCATATTTACTCAGCTGCAGCACGCGCCGGGGCGAGTAGCGGTCGGCGATGGCGCCACCGAACAAGATGAGCACGGCGCGCGGCGCGCCCATCAGGGCCACGGCGATGCCCAGGCTGAGGCTATCGTTCGTCAGGCTCAGCACCAGCCAGGGCAGGGCCAGCATGCTGAACTGGTCGCCCAGCATGGACACGAGGCCGCCGCCCAGCAGCCAGCGGAAATTGGTATTGCGTAGCAAATGCGATTCTGCGGTGGTCGACATGGTGGTTTTGTCCGTGTTTAAAGATTGCATGGTAGTTGATATAAACTTGAGTAGTCAAGCATATTGCTTTTTATTGTGGCAGAGGTACCGGCGCCGCATGGGCCGCCGGCGCTTGCGCTATCATGGCGGCCATGACTGATACCACTGCCCCTACCCTGTACGAGACCATCGGCGGCGCCCCCGTGCTGCGCGAAATGGTCGACCGTTTTTATGACTTGATGGAGCTCGAAGCCGAGTTCGCCGGCATCCGCGTCATGCATCCACCGTCGACGGACGGTTCGCGTGACAAGCTGTATTTCTTCCTGACGGGCTGGATGGGCGGACCGGACTTGTATATCGAAAAATTCGGCCACCCGCGCCTGCGCGCCCGTCACTTGCCCTACGCCATCGGCACCAGCGAGCGCGACCAGTGGCTGCGCGCCATGGCCTGGGCCATGGAAGACACGGGCATCGAAGAATCCTTGCGCGTGCGCCTGATGGAATCGTTCTATCAGACGGCCGACTGGATGCGCAACAAACCTGACTGACAGCCATGAGCCCTATCGAGTTTTACAGCCTGCTGGGCGCCGCCATCGTCGCCATCGTTTTATTGCTATTGATCTTGCTGCGCCCCCGTGGCGCGGCCGGCGATGGCGCCACCACCCTGGCCCTGGTGCAGCAGCACCAGCAGCAAAGCCTGGAGCGCATCGACCGGGTCGAGCGCGAAGTGCGGCTGCAACTGCAGGCGTCGGCGCAAGCGGCACGGCAAGACCTGGCCACCAGCCTGGCGCAATTCCAGGCGGCGACCCTGCAACAGCTCGACAGCCTGCGCACGCAGATGCAGGCGCAGGGGAAAGTCGGGCGCGAGGAACAGGCGCAAAGCCTGGCGCGCTTTGCCGACAGCACCAACCAGACGCTGGCGCAGCTGACGGAATCGAATGCGCAGCGCATGCTGGAAGTGCGCGCCACCCTGGAAAACAAGATCCGCGACTTGCAGGCCGACAATGGCGCGCGCCTGGAAGAGATGCGCAAGACGGTCGACGAGAAACTGCACGCCACCCTGGAAACGCGCCTCAGTGCATCGTTCCAGCAAGTGTCGGAGCGGCTGGAAAAAGTCCACCAGGGCCTCGGCGAGATGCAGCAGCTGGCGCTGGGCGTGGGCGATCTGAAGCGGGTGCTCACCAATGTGAAGACGCGGGGCACCTGGGGCGAGGTGCAGCTGGAAATGCTGCTGGAGCAGGTACTTACTGTCGACCAGTACGCGAAGAACGTGGAAACGGTGCCGGGCAGCGGCGCGCGCGTGGAATTCGCCCTGAAGCTGCCGGGCATGCTTGATGGCGGGCCGCCCGTGTGGATGCCGATCGATGCGAAGTTCCCCAAGGAACAGTACGAGCGCCTGGTCGAAGCGGCCGAGCGGGCCGATGCCGAGGGCGTGGCCCTGGCCGGACGCGAGCTGGAACGGGCCGTGCGGGGCGAGGCGAAAACCATCGCCGAAAAATACCTGGCGCCGCCGCAAACGACGGATTTCGCCATCCTGTTCCTGCCCACGGAAGGCTTGTATGCGGAAGTGCTGCGCCGTCCGGGCCTGGCCGACGAATTGCAGCGCGTGCACCGGGTCAGCATCGCCGGGCCCTCTACCCTGACTGCCTTGCTCAACAGCCTGCAGATGGGTTTTCGCACCCTGGCGCTGGAAAAACGCTCGTCGGAAGTGTGGCAAGTGCTGGGCGCCGTCAAGACGGAGTTTGGCAAGTTCGGCGACGTGCTGTCGCAAACCCGCCTGACCCTGGAAAAGGCGGCGAAGAATATCGAAAGCGCGGAAGTGCGCAGCCGGCAGATGGCGCGCAAATTGAAATCCGTGGAAGCCTTGCCGGGCGAGGCGGCCGCCTTGCTGCTGGGTAAGGCGGACGCTGGGCTGTCCGCCGAGGCCGACGGCGAATAGCGCCGCCCGCGTTCAGGCCGCTGCCGCCGGCCGGCGGCGCAGCGTAGCGCCGGCCAGCAGCGCCAGTCCCGCCAGCAGCATGGCCCAGGTGTGCGGTTCCGGCACGGCCGGCAGGACGGACAGGTCGGTGGGCGGCAGCGAGGGCAGGATGACGGTGGGGACGAATGGCTCGGCGATGATGCTGCTGCCGCGTGGTGGCTGACCACCGCCTATGCTCGACGGCAGCAGCGTGTCGTTGCCGGTGCGCACGACATCGAAGACCAGCAGGGGCAGGCTGGCCATCACGGCCGGCGGCACGCCCGTGAACGAACCGCCATGCGCGCCGGCGGGATGCTCGATGACGGGCACGCCCGCCGTGGCAGGCGTTGCCGCAGGTGCGGCGGCCACCGGCGTTGCGCCGCCTGGCGCAGCTCCGCCAGGGGCAGCACCGGCGCCGCGCGGCCCGGCCGCCGCCTGCGTGATGCGGCTGACATTGCGGCACACTGTGGGCACGAGGATGCAGGCGCCCTGCACGCAGTACACGAGTCCCCGTTCCTGCATCTGCTCGCTCCAGCCTGCACGCGTGACATTGCGACAAACGCGGCCCGGCCCGAAATGCATGTCGCTGATGCGTGCATCGTAATTGCCCTTGCCGCGGATGGCGTCGCGGCTGATCACGACGATTTCATCATACTGGCGCGCGCGCATGCGCGCCTTCAATTGCTCGCGCACCTGCGGCGCGATGTCCGGGTAGCGGTCCACGGCGGCCACGACATCCCCCATGAACGGGTCGACGCCCGGGCGATTCCAGCTGCAGTGTTCCAGCACATCGGCCCGTGGGGCCCCTTTTGCATCAGCGGGCAGCGGCGCCAGCGACAGCATGCCGAGCAGACAAGCCGCTCCCAGCATGCCGGCGCCCGCGATCCATGAACGGTGTCTCATTATTAGTTTCCTCGTGAAAACAATATCAAAATTGAATTTTATGCGAGATCGGATGTTATCACCGAAGAAACTCTCATATCAACAAATAAATAAAATTATTACAATTTGTGTTGTGTTTGTTGATATGTTATTTAAAGAAATAATTAGTATTTTTATCTCGATAGGCGAGCAGTTGCCGCATGGGGAAATTGATTGCGAAGGGGCAATGCAAACGGCCCGCGCAAGGCGGGCCGTTTGGAGGGCGGAGGGTTTTGAGGGATGCGCCGCTGGCAGGCGGCGGTGCAACGATGGGTGTTAGATGCGGCCTGGGCAGGCTTGCGTATCGAAGGCGGGATAGCCGATGGCGGGCAGCTTGTGCAGCCACGTGCGCATCAAGGTGCGCGCGCCTTGCGCATCGTCCTGCCGTCCTTGCTGCAAGTCGGCGGCGAGCGTATCGAGCTCCGCGCAGATGGATTGCTTGCCGGCCTGGGCCGCCAGCAGGGAGGCCAGCAGTTCCGGCAGCACGGCCGCCGCCGGCGCCGCCTGGCGCGTGGCGCGGTAGTGCTGCCAGTAGCGCTCGGCGGCATCGCCGTCAAAGCTGGGGACGAAGCCGAACGTGGCGTCATCGTGGTGCAAACGGTACACGGTGGGAAAGTAATGCGGCCCCGTCAGTTCGCCAGGAAAGCGGTCGCGCCGCTGGACGTCGATGGCCAGCGATCCGTTGCGCTCCACGCGCACGGGACTGGGCGAGTCGTACTGGTCCACGCTGACCATGGAGAGTGCGTTGCCCTGCATGAAGATAATCTTTTGCGTGTAGTGGCGCCCGCCCAAGTGGCCGCACACGGCCACGAAGCGGTCGTTGATGGCGGTGACGGCCGCAACGACGCCGCAATCGGGGCGCAAGGGCGTGTTTTCCTGCCACACGAGCGCCTGGTCGCTGGTGCGCACGATGCTGACGCGGCCCGCGGTTGCGCCGTGCAAGTCACCGCTTGCTTCCTCGATGCGCTCGTCGAAGCGCACCGTGTAGCCATTGCTGTGGACTTCGCCGGCGTACGCCGTCATGCCCTGCAGCAGGGCCAGTGTCAGTATCAGTTTCATATCAGTCCATGGAATAGTACGATATCGACCAGGTCGCCGGCGGCCACATGGCCTTGCGCTTCGTGCAGTACGATAATGCAATTGGCTTGCGTCATGGAGTGCAGGATGCCCGAGCCTTGCGCCCCCGTCAAGCGTACGTGCTGGCGTCCGTCCTGGCCCCGTTCGACGATGCCGCGCTGGTATTCCGTGCGGCCCCGTTTCTTGCGGATCGCCGCTTGCGCCGCCACCTGCAGCAGCGCCAGGGCGGCCGTGTCCGCATCGGCGCCCATCAGGCGTAGCAGGGTGGGGCGGGCGAGGAAATAAAACGCCGCCATCACGGCCACGGGGTTGCCGGGCAGGCCCAGCAGCAAAGCCGTGTCGCCCTCGCTGGCAATCCGGCCAAAGGCCATGGGGCGGCCCGGACGCATGTTGATTTGCCAGAAGGCCACTTCACCGAGGCGCGCCAGGATCTCGCGCGTAAAATCGGCCGCGCCGCTGGACACGCCGCCCGAGGTGACGATGACGTCGGCCGAGGCACAGGCGCCGCGCAGGGCTACTTCCAGCGCCTGCGGATTGTCCTTGACGATGCCCATGTCGAGCACCTCGCAGCCGAGGCGGGTCAGCATGCCCAGCAGGGTGTAGCGGTTGCTGTCGTAGATGCAGCCGGCATCCAGCGGCTCGCCGATCGAGCGCAATTCGTCGCCGGTGGAAAAGAAGGCCACGCGCAGGCGGCGGCGCACGGGTACCGTGGCGATGCCCAGCGAGGCGAGCAAACCCAGTTCGGCCGGCCCGAGTGTCTTGCCTTGCAGCAGCGCAGGTTGGCCCTGCATCAAGTCTTCGCCCTTGAAACGGCGGTTGTCGCCGGGGCGGATGCAGTCGGGCGCCACGGTAATGCTGCTTGCGCTGGCTTGCTGTACCAGTTCCTGCGGCACCACGCTGTCGCAGCCGTCCGGCATGACGGCGCCCGTCATGATGCGCGCGCATTGTCCGCGCTGTACGGTGACCGTACCCGGGCGGCCGGCCAGGATGGTATCGACCACGGCCAGGGTCACGGGCGTGTCGCCACCGAGGTCGTCGCCATGCAGCGCATAGCCATCCATGGCGGAATTGTCGTGCGCGGGCACGCTGATGGGCGAGACGATGTCGGCCGCCAGGATGCGCTCGAACGCTTGCGGCAGCGGCAATTCCTCGATCTCGGCGACGGGCGCGACCGTGTCGGCCAGGATGGCTTGCGCCATCGGCACGGACAAGCCCTGCGCCTGCAGGGCGGCCAGCTCGTCCGGGGTATTGATGTTGCCGAACGCGCTATTGTTCTCGAACAGTACTTCGGCCAGCTTCAGGGGGCCGTGCCAGGTGCGCATGCGGCGTTCCCCACCGCGCAGATAAGCGTCTAACTGGGGCAGGGCGGCAGTCTTGACGAGACAGAAGACGGGGTGCGGGCGGCGCACAGTCTGACCCGTCGCCGCATCGATTTCCTCGGTGACGGCGATGGCCAGGTCGGCATTGTTTTGCATCAAGCCAGCGGCCAGGCGCGCCGCCAGGTCGGGCGGCAGCAAGGGAGAGTCGCAGGGCACGGTCAGCAGGTAGGGCGTGCCGGCGTGCCGCATGCCGCTGTGCAAACCCGCCAGGGGACCCAGCTGGCCCGGCAGAGAGTCCGGCCACACGGGCAGACCGAAGCTTGCGTAATCGCCGGCGTCCGCGTGGACGCTGATGGCCAGCTGGCCCACTTGCGGCGCCAGGCGCTGCAGCACGTGGCGGGCCAGGGGCTGGCCATGCAGAGGCAGCATGCCCTTGTCGCGCTGGCCCATGCGCGTGCCGAGGCCGCCGGCCAGGATCAGGCCGGTAATGTCGTGTTTGTTGATCATGTCAGGTAGGAAGTGGGTGCATGCGCCATGGTAGCAGTGGCGGGCCTGCGCCGCGCCCGATTCAGCCACCGATGTACGACATTTCCACTTTCTTTTTACCGTGCTCAAGCGCGCCGCCCGTCAAATCCGTCTGGCTGGTGCGCAATTGCGAATAGCGGTCGCCGCGGCCGCGCCACAGCTGCGCCACGGCCGAGGAAATTTCCGCGTCGCTGCGGCCGCCGCGCAGCAGGCTGCGCAAGTCGTGGCCGCTGCTGGCGAACAAACACGTGTACAGCTTGCCCTCGGTCGAGAGGCGGGCGCGGCTGCAGTCGGCGCAGAACGCTTGCGTGACGCTGGAAATGAGGCCGATTTCGCCGCCGCCATCCGCATAGCGCCAGCGCGCCGCCGTCTCGCCCGTGTAGTTCGGGTCGATGGGCAGCAAGGGCATGTGCGCGGCGATGCGCCGCACGACTTCGGCGGACGGGATGACTTCCTGCAAGTTCCAGCCGTTCGAGGCGCCCACGTCCATGTATTCGATGAAGCGCAGGATGTAGGGCGTATCCTTGAAGTGGCGCGCCATGGGCACGATTTCCTGCTCGTTCATGCCGGCCTTGACGACCATGTTGATCTTGATGGGGCCCAGGCCGGCGGCGTGCGCCGCATCGATGCCGTGCAGCACGTCGGCGACGGCGAAATCCACATCGTTCATGCGCTTGAAGGTGGCGTCGTCGAGCGAGTCGAGCGACACGGTGACCCGGTTCAGGCCCGCATCCTTGAGCGCCTGCGCTTTCCTTGCCAGCAAGGAGCCGTTGGTCGTCAGGGTCAGGTCCAGCGGCTGGCCCGACGGCGTGCGCAGGGCGGCCAGCATGGCGATGAGCTTTTCGATATTCTTGCGTAGCAGCGGTTCGCCGCCCGTCAGGCGGATCTTTTCCACGCCGTGCGCGACGAACAGGCGCGCGACGCGCGTGATTTCCTCGAACGACAGCAAATCCGTGTGCGGCAGGTACACGTGGTTCTTGTCGAACACGTCTTTCGGCATGCAATACACGCAACGGAAATTGCAGCGGTCGGTAATCGAGATGCGCAAGTCGTGCAGGGGCCGGCCCAGGCTGTCGGCCACGTTGCCGCTCGGGCTTTCCAGCTGCGCGGGGATCACCAAAGCCCCATTGCGGGCCTCGGCGAGGTAGATAATCTTGTCAGCCATGAAAGGTGATACCACTTACGTTAAATCGGTCAAGGCAGATACGATAGCACGAGGCCGAAGATGGCACAGGCGAGCAGCAATTTGATGGTGCCAACTTGAAACCGGATCAGCGCCACGCCGGCCGCCAGCGCGATGAATATCGCCAGCCAGTCCCAGTGCGGCAGCGGGTTTGCTTGCCAGAAGACGTGGCGGCCAAAGAACAGAGCCAGGCTGGCGATGACGCCGACCACGGCCGCCGAAATGGCCGTCAGGGGCGCGCTCAGGCGCAGATTGCCGCGAGACGCTTCCACCAGCGGCGCACCGGCCAGGATGAAGATGAACGAGGGCAAAAAAGTAAACCAGCTGGCGACGAGCGCGCCGCATACGCCGGCCAGCCACAGGTGCTCGCCCGTGATGCCTGCGGCATGGCTCCAGCCGCCGACAAAGCCGATGAAGGCGACGATCATGATCAGGGGGCCGGGCGTCGTTTCGCCCAGCGCCAGGCCATCCATCATTTGCGCGCTGCTGATCCAGTGGTAGTGGTCGGCGGCGCCCTGCACCAGGTAGGGCAGCACGGCATACGCGCCGCCGAACGTCAGCAGGGCGGCCTTGCTGAAAAACACGCCCATCTGCGCCAGCGGCTGGTCCGCACCGCCTGCCAGCGCCAGGCTCAGCCAGGCGAAGAAGGCCAGCGCCAGACCCAGCGCGCAGGTGATCAGCAAGCGTGGCCAGCGGAAGCGCGCATGCTCCGGCGTGGGCGTGTCGTCATCGATCAGGGCGGCGCCGTAGCGGGCCGCGCCGCCGTGCCCCGTGGCGCCGGCATGGAATTGGGTCGGGAGCCAGCGCCCGCCCGCCATGCCCAGTAGGGCGGCGGCGAGCACGATCAGCGGAAATGGCAGATGTAGCGCGGCGATGGCGACAAATGCGGCCGCCGCGATGGCGATCAGGCCGGGGCTGCGCAAGGTGCGCCGGCCCAGGCGCCAGGCGGCCGCCAGCACGATGGCGACGACGGCCGGCTTGATGCCGTACAGAACGCCGGCGATGGCGGCCACGTGGCCATACGCCATGTACAGCCAGGACAGGACGATCAGCACCCCCAGCGAGGGCAGCAAAAACAGCAGGCCCGCCACCAGGGCGCCGCGCGTGCGGTGCATCAGCCAGCCGATGTAGATGGCCAGCTGGGTCGCTTCCGGCCCCGGCAGCAGCATGCAGTAATTCAGGGCGTGGAGGAAGCGCTGCTCGGAAATCCAGAGCCGCTTTTCCACCAGTTCCGCATGCATCATGGCGATTTGCCCGGCCGGACCGCCAAAGCTGACGCAGCCCAGCTTGAGCCAGTACCAGAAGGCGCTGCGCAGGCTGACGGGGGAAGGAGTGGCGTGCTCGTGCATGGCGGCTGGCTGGCAAAAAAGTGGACGTAAAAAAGGGGAAGCCTGAGCTTCCCCTTCATCATTGGCGGCTGGGCGAACCCGGTCCGCTTATGGACGTTGCGTGTTGACCTGGATCAACGGCTCATCCGATTGCGGCGGCAATGGCTTGCGTTCGCGCGGCTTGCGTACCGGAGCGACTGCCTTGGCGGCCGCTTCCTGCGCCAGGCGCAGTTTTTCCGGATCGGTGGCCGCCAGGGTCAGGCCGGCCGAACCGAGCACTGCGCTCAAGTCCAGTGGCGCGGCGGCAGGTGCTGCCTGAGCAGGAGCCGGAGCAACGACGGGCGCTGGTGCTGGTGCTGGTGCAGGAGCAGCGACGGGAGCCACTTCGGCAACCACCGGGGCCGCTTCCACCACGGCCGGTGCCGCTTCGGCGACTGGCGCTGCTGCTGGAACTTCTTCCGCCACGACGACGGTTTCCACGACAGCAAGCGTTTCCACGACTGGCGCCGCTTCGACGATGACTTCCGCTGGCGCAGGCGCTGGCGCCGGTGCGGCTTCCGCTTTCTCGGCGAAGCTGTACTCGGCAGCTGGTGCTGGTTCGGCAGCGGCTGGTTCAGCTTGCGCTGCAGCAACGACGGCTTCCACAGGGGCTGGCGGCACGATCACTTCAGCAACTGGAGCGGCTTCTTCAACCTTGGCCACTTCCACCACTTCGACCACTTCGACCACTTCAGCCACGACGGCTGGTGCGGCTTCGGCTACAGCTTCCACTGGCGCGGCAGCGACGTCAGCGGCGGCTTCCGGCGCCGGAGCGACCGTAAAGCTGATCACTGGCGCGTCCTGGCCGTCGTTGTCACCGTTTGCCGATTCGATCAGCTCGCCCGTTTCGCGGTCGCGGCGGTTGCGGTTGCGGCCACCACGACGACGGCGGCGGCGCGGTTCTTCGCCTTCCACGTCGCTTTCCGTCTCTTCGCCTTCAGGACCGGCATTCGCCGGCGCTTTCAGCAGGTTTGCCGGTGCGGCGTCGGATTCAGGGCCGCTTGACGCCACGACCACATTCACCGCGCTGGCGGTGGCGCCAACCAGGGCCAGTTCTTCAGCTTTTACCTCAGCAACAACAGCCTTGTCGGCGCGTGGTTCGCGGCCTTCGCGTGGCTGGCGTGGCGGACGCTCGGCGCGTTCCGGGCGCTCTGCGCGCTCAGGACGTTCCGCGCGTTCCGGACGCTCACCGCGTTCGCGTGGCACGGCCGTTGCATCGCCACCTTCGCGCGCTTCACGCGGTTCGCGTGGCGGACGCGGTGGACGTGGCGGACGGGCCGCTTTTTCCAGTGCTTCCGCTTCTTTCGCGGCATCGTCCTGGGCTGGACGGCCCTGGCCCGGTTCGCGCTCTTCGCGGCCAGGTTTGCCGTTGCGGCCACGGCCACGCGGGCCACGGCTGTTGCGGTCGCCACGGTCGGCGCCGGCCGGCTTGGCTGGAGCGACAGGAGCGGGCGCCGGTGCCACCGGTGCCGGAGCGCCGGTGAAGAAGCTGATGATCTTGGCGATCAGGCCCTGTGGTGCGGCAGGCGTGGCCACTGGAGCCGGTTTCGCTTCGACGGGCTTGCGCTCGACCAGCGGTGCCGGCTGGTCAGGGGTGATCGTCTTGACGACGGCTTCCTGGCGCGGCTTGGCTTCTTCCTTCTGGCGCTTGCTGTAAGCCATGTCGGTTTCAGCGCTTTCAGCCAGGTTGTAGCTGGCCTGGCTGTCTTCCAGACGCGGATCGTCGTGCTTGATACGTTCCAGCTTGTAGTGCGGCGTTTCCAGATGCTTGTTCGGGATCAGGATCACGGCGATGCGGTGGCGGTTCTCGATCTTCAGCACTTCGCCGCGCTTTTCGTTGAGCAGGAAGGCGCCCACGTCCACGGGCACTTGCACGTGGATGGTGGCCGAGTTTTCCTTCATCGCCTCTTCCTGGATGATGCGCAGCACCTGCAGGGCGGACGATTCCGTGTCGCGGATGTGGCCGGTGCCGGAGCAGCGCGGGCATGTCACGTGCGAACCTTCGGACAGCGAAGGGCGCAGGCGCTGGCGCGACAGTTCCATCAGGCCGAAGCGGGAAATCTTGCCCATTTGTACGCGGGCACGGTCATGGTGCAGCGCGTCTTTCAGGCGCTGTTCCACTTCGCGCTGGTTCTTCGCCACTTCCATGTCGATGAAGTCGATGACGATCAAGCCGCCCAGATCGCGCAAGCGCAGCTGGCGGGCCACTTCTTCGGCCGCTTCGCAGTTGGTGTTGAAGGCGGTCGTCTCGATGTCCGAGCCGCGCGTGGCGCGGGCCGAGTTGACGTCGACGGAGACCAGCGCTTCGGTGTGGTCGATCACGATGGCGCCGCCCGATGGCAACGGCACGGTGCGGCTGTACGCCGTTTCGATCTGGTGTTCGATCTGGAAGCGCGAGAACAGCGGCACGTCGTCGCTGTAGCGTTTTACGCGGTGCACCATGTCGGGCATCACGTGGCTCATGAACTGGTGCGCCTGGTCGTAGATCTCGTCGGTGTCGATCAGGATCTCGCCGATGTCGGGCTGGAAGTAGTCGCGGATGGCGCGGATGACCAGCGACGATTCCTGGTAGATCAGGAAAGCGCCATTGGCCGACTTGCCGGCGCCTTCGATGGCGCGCCACAGTTGCATCAGGTAATTCAAATCCCACTGCAGTTCATCGACGTTGCGGCCGATGCCTGCCGTGCGGGCAATCACGGACATGCCAGCAGGTAAGTCCAGTTTATCCATGGTTTCGCGCAATTCCTGGCGCTCTTCACCTTCCACGCGGCGCGATACGCCACCACCACGCGGGTTGTTTGGCATCAGGACCAGGTAACGGCCGGCCAAAGAAACAAACGAGGTCAGGGCGGCGCCC
Source organism: Janthinobacterium sp. BJB401 (assembly GCF_013372745.1). Taxonomy (NCBI): domain Bacteria; kingdom Pseudomonadati; phylum Pseudomonadota; class Betaproteobacteria; order Burkholderiales; family Oxalobacteraceae; genus Janthinobacterium; species Janthinobacterium sp. BJB401. The sequence goes on from NZ_JABXFH010000004.1 coordinate 220,326, forward strand.
TTGTTGCCGCGCTCTTCCTTTTCAACCTGGACCATGATTTCCTGGCCTTCGCGCAGCGCTTCCTTGACGGAAGCGTTACGTACGTCGACGCCTTCGCGGAAATACGTGCGGGCAACTTCCTTGAAAGGCAGGAAGCCGTGGCGGTCTTCGCCATAGCTGACGAAACACGCTTCGAGCGATGGCTCGATGCGCGTGATCACGCCCTTGTAGATGTTGGATTTGCGCTGTTCGCGCCCGGCTGTCTCGATATCGATGTCGATCAGTTTTTGTCCGTCGACAATCGCTACGCGCAGTTCTTCTTGCTGCGTGGCATTAAACAACATGCGTTTCATTTTTATAACTCCGCGACCCGTAGGCCATCTCAAAGCCGCTTCCGGGGAAGCGGCGAAGTACAGGGATATATGCGAGAACGGGAGTGCTGGCGGGGGAAATGCCCAGGCGTGCGGAGCAACAACGCGTACGAGATATGCGTTACGGCCGCAACAGGCGCGGTGAGGTCGATCGTCATGCCGAGTGCACAGGACACTTGCAACTCATCTGAAACAGCCCGGATGAGAATGAACTGCATCGGGGACAGAGAATGCAAGTGGTCAGCAAATTCAGAGCCAAAATCGTTAGCCGGCTCATTACAGGGATCGCGATGGCGAGGCTTGGCCTCAGCCTATCATCGACAACCCTCAGTATTTGGCCACATACGGGGTTTGGCGAAAACGGCAAGCGTTATCAACTTCATCAACCCGCGAGCCCGACTCGATAAGTCGCGCTAACGGGTACTTATCCTTATAATCCCACACTCACTTCAGCATCTCCACGCGTTATCCGATTACAACTACGGTGCAACCTTGATTCGCGCAGGGATGGTGCATATACATTTTTTTCCACCGAATTTGCAATTTGGCGAGGCCGGTGGAGACGCCCCTGTGTAAAATGTGCTTTTATTCTTACACTCGCAGCAGCCAGGGCCGCAGCAAAAACAATTATATATTCAAAATGAAGGACTTAGAGAGATTTCTGGGAAGACATAGTAAATGAAGAGTCAAAATGATGTTGTTCCCCCTTCAACACCCCCGGTTCAGCCGCAAGCCCAATTCGTAACGATCGCCGAGGAAGAAGCAGGCCAGCGCATCGACAACTACTTATTAAGAGTGTGCAAGGGAGTGCCTAAAAGCCACATCTACCGGATATTGCGTTCGGGAGAAGTGCGGGTTAATAAAGGCCGTATCGATCAGCTGTACCGTCTCGCCGCCGGCGACGTGGTGCGCATTCCACCCGTGCGCGTGGCCGAAAAGGCGCCCACGGGCGCGCCGGCCGCCGAATTCAAGATCATCTTCGAAGATGCGCAGCTGCTCGTCATCGACAAGCCGGCCGGCGTGGCCGTGCATGGCGGCTCGGGCGTCTCGTTCGGCGTGATCGAGCAATTGCGCGCTTCGCGTCCCGACGCCAAGTTTTTGGAACTGGTGCACCGCCTGGACCGCGACACGTCCGGCTTGCTGTTGCTGGCAAAGAAACGCACGGCATTGACGAATTTGCACGAACAGATGCGCGACGGCGTCACCGACAAGCGCTATCTGGTGCTGGTGGCAGGCGACTGGAAGAATGCGCGCCAGCATATCAAGTTGCCATTGCATAAATATACGACGGCCGAGGGCGAGCGCCGGGTGGCCGTGCAGGCCGATGGCCTGGCATCGCACACGGTGTTTTCACTGTTGCATAAATATCACAACTTCGCCTTGCTGGAAGCGGAATTGAAAACGGGACGCACGCACCAGATCCGCGTGCACCTGTCTTCGTCCGGTTTCCCCATCGCCGGCGACGATAAATATGGCGACTTTGCCCTCAACCGTGCCCTGTTGAAAGCCGACAGCACGCGCGGCGCCCTGAAACGCATGTTCCTGCACGCGCACCAGATCACGTTTACGCATCCGGAAACGGGCAAGACGATGACCCTGAACGCGCCGCTGGCTGCCGAATGCGAGCGTTTCTTGGTAAGCTTGGGCAAACCATTGGCCGTTGCTGCACGATAAAATTCGACGCGTGCGCGCGACACTACTCACAAGGTAGTCAGTCGCCATCATTCATTCTCAAGGAGCCGGCGGCTATGTCGTCGGGAAACATGGCAAGAAAGCAATTTGATCTGATCGTCTTCGATTGGGACGGTACCCTGATAGACAGTACCTCGACCATCGTCAAGTGCATCCAGGCATCGGCCAAAGACCTGGGCTTGCCTATCCCCACCGAGTTGCTCGCTTCGCATGTGATCGGCCTGGGCTTGCAGGAAGCCATGCAGCTGGTGATGCCCGACGTGGAGCCGAAATACCATGCGCGCATGGCGGAACGCTACCGTTATCACTACCTGTCGCGCGACCATGAACTGGCGCTGTTTCCTGGCGTCTACGAAATGTTGCAGGAATTGTCGCAGCAAGCCTACTTTCTTGCCGTTGCCACGGGCAAGAGCCGTGTCGGCCTGAACCGCTCCCTGAATGCCGTCAAGCTGCTGTCCCTGTTCGATGCGACGCGTTGTGCTGACGAAACCTTTTCCAAGCCCCATCCGGCCATGCTGCAGGAGCTGACGCGCGAATTGGGGCAGGATATGCGCCGTACCGTGATGATCGGCGACACCAGTCATGATTTATTGATGGCAAGCAATGCAGGCGCGGCCAGTATTGCCGTAGAGTATGGGGCGCATCCCGTGGCGCAGTTGCAAGCTTGCAATCCCCTGTATTCGGCCGCCACGGTGGCCGACCTGCATCAATGGCTGAGTGAGCACGCATGATGAACGATGCTGTCGATATTTACATTTGCGCCGCCGACGCCGTGGCTGATGGCGGCAAGGGCGTGCGCTTTCCCGTTTCGGCCGGTGGCGAAGCGACCACGGGCTTTGTCGTGCGCCACGGCGGCAAGGCGTATGGCTACCTGAACCGTTGCGCCCACGTGCCGATCGAACTGGACTGGGCGGAAGGCGAGTTTTTCGAGTCCAGCGGTTTGTATCTGATGTGTTCGACGCATGGCGCCATCTATGTGCCGGAAAGCGGCCTGTGCGCAGGCGGCCCCTGCAAGGGCGGACGCTTGCGTCCGATCGCCGTGGCCGAGCGTGATGGCCAGCTGTACTGGCAGCCCGACGAATATGTCCAGCCATTGCTGGCCTGAGGCCGGGGCAGGCCTTCTGTAATTTAAGCAAAGTGAACCATGAGCGATAACACGAATGACAAGCTGGACAGTAGCGCGCCAGCCGCCAGCCACGGCGCCCCTGCGGGACACTGGGAGCGCGACGTGCTGGAAAAGCTGGTATTTGCCACTTTGCAAGAGCAACGCGCGCACCGCCGCTGGAGCATCTTTTTCAAGGTGTTCGGCCTGCTGATCGTGCTGTTCGCCCTGTGGGTATTTTATGACTACAACACGGCCGACGACAGCGAAACCCTGGGCCGCCATACGGCCCTGATCGACATCAGCGGCGCCATCGAGTCCGAAGGCAGCGGCTCGGCCGCCGTCGTCATCCCCGCGCTGGACAAGGCGTTTTCCGATGCCGGCTCCGTGGCCGTGGTGCTGCATATTAATAGTCCCGGCGGCAGTCCCGTGCAGGCCGGCATGATCGTCGACGAGATGCAGCGCCTGCGCAAGGGCTATCCGGACAAGCCTTTGTATGTGGTGGTCGATGAAATGTGCGCCTCGGGCGGCTATTACATCGCTGCCGCCGCCGACCGCATCTACGTCAACAAGGCCAGCGTGGTCGGCTCCATCGGCGTGCTGATGGATGGCTTCGGCTTTACGGGCGTGATGGAAAAGGTCGGCGTCGAGCGCCGTTTGCTGACGGCGGGCGAGAACAAGGGTTTCATGGATCCGTTCAGCCCCCTGACGGAAAAGCACAAGGCGTATGCGCAGAGCATGCTCAATGAAATCCACCAGCAATTCATCGACGTCGTGCGCACGGGACGGGGCAAGCGCCTGAAGGAAACCCCTGACACCTTCTCGGGCCTGTACTGGACGGGCGCGAAAGCCGTGGAAATGGGCCTGGCCGACGACTTCGGCACGGTCGACAGCGTGGCGCGCGACGTCGTCAAGGCGGAAGACATCGTCGACTACACGCAGCATGAAGGCTTGCCGGAACGGGTCCTGAAGAAGTTTGGTGCCGCCATGGGCGCGGGCGCCATGAAGGCAGCCGTGCAGCAGTCACAACCGGCGTTGCGCTGAGAGCATCACTGTTAGCTGGCAGGCAAGCCAGTCGAGAATGATTTTCAATAAGGTGGTAAATTGGCTTGAAAAAGGGGCTGCTTGGGCTATAGTGAAAGCGTAGTTCTTTTCAAGGAGGGGCGATATATCAACTATGTTGTCAGTACTAACTTGATTGGCAGGTCCTGGAACTACTCGCCGCATCGCAGATGTGGTTTTGAGTGAATTTACATTCCTCACTAAAGTCCCGATGGGGCTTGGGAACGGCGGCGCAATGCCGCCGTTTCCTTTTGTGTGTGCAAGATGGGCCGGTGTCGCTGGATGTTGTTGTCTGGGCTGGGCGTGCGGGCAAGGCAGGCATGCGAGGGCGGGGCATGGCTGGTCGCATGGGCCGCGTTCAGGCGGCGCAGCCGTTGCAGTGCGCGGGCAGGAGCGCGGTGCTTGCCTGCCGGGCCGCCGCTGCACTGGCGTTGCTGTTGGCGCTGCTGTTTGCGCTGGTGTCGGGCGGCATGTCCGCCATGGCAGGCGCGGTGACGCTGTCGCTCTCCGCGTTCGCGTCCGCATGCGCAAAACCGCCCAGTTCCAGCCAGCACATGAAATGGCATTGCGCCTCGGCATGCCAGTGCGTCTGGCCTGCAGGCGCTGGCGGCGCGTCCGCATCGTGCGGCGCCGGGGCGCTGCTCCAGCGCGCCACGCCGAGCCTGACTTTGTGCATGGCCGCCTGTTCCGCGGCGATGCGTTGGCGCATGTCGGCGATGCTGCCTTGTAAGGCGATGGTATCGGTATGCTTCATACAATGTCCTTGTGGGTCGTTGCTTGGTTATTATTCCTAAAGCTCGTTAGGCGGATTCCTAACGAAGTTTCAGTCTATCAACGCGATATTCCGAGCGCTTGATATTTCTCAAAAGAATCAACCATTTCTCGCCAAATCTCACCTTGTTCTTTTTGGTATTTCTGCATGCGCCATGGTTTCGTGCAGCCTGGACCGCTGCGCAGGCGCCAGCTGCCGCCGCTTCACGCTGCCAGCCGCTTCTGGTAAAGTCACGCCCATGAGTAAATTATCCCTAGACCGCATCCTGCAATCGCAGGGTTTTGGCACCCGTAAATATTGTCGTTCCCTCATCGAGGATGGCGATGTCATCATCGATGGCGTCACCCAGACCAATTACCGCACCACCGTCGAGACCGACGGCCTGGTGCTGCACGTGTTCGAAGAAGAGTGGGTCTACCGCGCGCACCTCTACCTGGCGCTGAACAAGCCTGCCAACTTCGAATGCTCGCGCAAGCCCAGCCATCACCCTGGCGTGCTGACCTTGCTGCCGGAACAATTCACCTGGCGCGAAGTCCAGCCCGTTGGCCGGCTCGACCACGATACGACCGGCATGCTGCTGATGTCCGACGATGGCCCGTTTATCCATGCACAATCGTCGCCGAAGCGCCACGTTCCCAAGATTTACCAGGCCACCACGCAAGAGCCGGTGACCGATGAGCTGGTAGCCCTGCTGTTGGCTGGCGTGCAATTGCATGACGAACCGGCCCCGCTGGCCGCCCTCGTCTGCGTCAAGCGCGGCGAACACCAGCTGGAAATCGTGCTTGAGCAAGGCAAATATCACCAGGTCAAGCGCATGCTGGCCGCCGCCGGCAACCATTGCAGCGCGCTGCACCGTTCCGCCATCGGCAGCCTGACCCTGGAATCGCTGGGCATCGCCGAAGGCGAGTGGTGCTATCTGACTCCCGAGCAGATCGCGCTGCTGGCCTAAATTCCTCCAGACCGCCAAAGCCGGGGATGTCCCGGCTTTTTGGCGTCTTTAGCCTCCTATTGCCTGCATTTGACGAAGTTTCCCGCACATGAAATTAGCAACCCTGAAGGATGGCACGCGTGACGGCCAGCTGGCTGTCGTCTCGCGCGACCTGAAAACGGCCCACCTGGCCGACGGCATCGCCCCGACCCTGCAAAAGGCGCTCGACGACTGGAGCTTCATCGCGCCCCAGCTCGATTTGCTGTACCAGACCATCAACAGCGGCCGCGGTCATCGCGCTTTCGAGTTCGATCCGGCCAACTGCATGGCGCCCTTGCCGCGCAGCAGCTTGCGTGTGGCCGGTGCGTCCTACCTGCAGCAGATCGAGCGGGCCTGCAAGGCGGCTGGCGTTGATGTGCCCGCCAACTTGCGCGAGGCGCCGCGCCTGTACCAGGGCGCCAGCGATGATTTCCTCGGCGCCCACGACGACATCACCCTGGCGCATGAGCAGTGGGGCATCGATTACGAGGCAGGCATCGCCGCCATCACGGACGACGTGGCCATGGGCTCGACGCCCGACCAGGCGCACCTGAACATCAAGCTGCTGATGCTGGTCAACGACATTACTTTGCGCAACCTGGCGGCCGACGAGCAAGCCAGTGGTTACGGCTTCCTGCAAGCGAAGCCGGCCATGGCCTGCTCGCCCGTGGCGATTACGCCCGATGAGCTGGGTGACGCCTGGCGCGGCGGCAAGGTGCATTACGCGCTGCGCTGCAGCCTGAACGGCAAGTTGACGGGCCAGCCCCACGCGGGCGCCGACATGGCCTTCAATTACCCTCAGTTGCTGGCCCATCTGTGCCAGACGCGCAATGCGCGTGCCGGCAGCGTGGTCAGTGCGGGCGGCGTCGCCAACAAGGAAGTCAAGAAGGGGTTTTCCAGTATCGTTGAACGACGTAACCAGGAGATGATCGCCGATGGCGTCGCCAGCACGCCATTCCTGTTGTTTGGCGATGTGGTCCGGCTGGAAATGCTCGGTGACGATGGCAAGTCGCTGTTTGGCGCCATCGAGCAGACGGTGAAGCAGGCGGAAGCGAGGAAGTCCCGCTAAGGTTACTGGAGAGTAAAGGAAATGCAGGGGATTTGCCCCCCTGTTCCGCCGATGGCGCGCGCCCGCCTGAACCGATAATGCAACATGCCCAGTCCGTATTGCGCCTAGCCAGGCTGCAGGACTTCACCGGAGTTGATTGATGTCGGAAGACAGCGACGCAGAAAAGACCGAAGCCGCGTCACCGAAGCGCCTCGAGCAGGCGCGTGAGGAAGGCGACGTTCCGCGATCGCGTGAAGTGGCAACGTTTACTGTGTTGATGGCGTCCGGCTGCTGCCTGTGGTTTGCCGGCGACGCCATCGTGGGGCGGCTGACGGCCGTGATGGTTTCCGGCCTGACCCTGGACCGCGAGCAGATCCTCAATCCCGACGCGATGATGTTGCGCATCGGCTACGACGTGGGCTCCGTCTTGCTCACTTGCCTGCCGTACGCGCTGGCCATCATGCTCGTCGCCCTGGCCTCGCCCGTGCTGGTGGGCGGCTGGCTGTTCAGTTCCAAGGCGTTCACCCCCAATTTTGGCAAGCTCAACCCGATTCGCGGCCTGGGCAATATGTTTTCGAAGAATGCGTTGGTGGAATTGCTCAAGGCCATCGCCAAGACCCTCGTCGTCGGCGTCGTGGCCTGGATGGTGATGCAGCATCAAAAGGATGCCGTGCTGGGCCTGTCGGTCGAATCCTTGCGCGCCGGCTCGGCCCATCTGATCAGCCTGCTGATCACGGCCTTCCTGTTGATCGTCGGCGCGCTGGGCCTGATCGCCGCCATCGATGGGCCGTACCAGATGTGGCACTACGCCAACAAGATGAAAATGTCCTTGCAGGAAGTCAAGCAAGAGTCGAAAGAGTCGGACGGCAATCCGCAGATCAAGGCGAAGATCCGCCAGATGCAGCATGAAATGTCGCGCCGCCGCATGATGGCCGACGTACCGAAGGCCGACGTGGTGGTGACCAATCCTACCCACTACGCGGTGGCCTTGAAGTATGGCGAGAATTCGCGCGGCGCGCCGCAGGTGGTGGCCAAGGGCATCGACGAGGTGGCCGCGAAGATCCGCGAACTGGCGGGCGAGCACAAGGTCGCCATCCTGGAAGCGCCGGCCCTGGCGCGCGCGCTGTACCAGCATACGGACATCGGCGACGAGATTCCCGAGGCGCTGTATGGCGCCGTGGCCGAAGTGCTGGCCTATGTGTTCCAGCTGCGCAGCTATGGCAAGGGCCAGGGCGAGCGTCCCGACAAGCCGAAGAAACTCGACGTGCCGCCCGAGCTCGACCCGCACAATCCCGCATCGCAGACACCGCCCGCAGCAGACAAGAATAAAGGAAGTACACCATGAACGGCCTGAGAATGCCAGCCTGGCTCAGTGGAATGGGTGGCAACGCCAGCAAGGGCATCGCCGCGCCTATCATCATCATCATGCTGCTGGCGATGATGGTGCTGCCGCTGCCGGCCTTCATCCTCGACATCTTCTTCAGTTTTAATATCGCGCTGTCCATCATCGTGCTGCTGACGGCGCTGTACACGGTCAAGCCGCTCGACTTCATGGCCTTCCCGACCATCTTGCTCGTGTCGACCATGCTGCGCCTGTCGCTGAACGTGGCGTCCACGCGCGTTGTGCTGACGGAAGGCCATACGGGCGCCGACGCGGCCGGTAAAGTGATTGAAGCGTTCGGTCACTTCTTGATTGGCGGAAACTACACGGTCGGTATCGTGGTCTTCATTATTTTGACGATCATCAACTTTACGGTGGTGACCAAGGGTGCGGGCCGTATCGCCGAGGTGGGCGCCCGCTTCGCGCTGGACGCGATGCCCGGTAAACAGATGGCCATCGATGCCGACCTGAACGCCGGCCTGATCGGCGAAGACGAAGCGCGCCGCCGCCGCACGGAAGTGGCGCAGGAAGCGGAATTCTATGGCGCCATGGACGGTGCCAGCAAATACGTGCGCGGCGACGCCATCGCCGGCATCATGGTGACCGTCATCAACATCGTCGGCGGCTTGCTGGTGGGCTTGCTGCAGCACGACATGGGCTTTGCCGATGCGCTCAAGAACTACACCCTGCTGGCCATCGGTGACGGCCTGGTGGCGCAGATTCCTTCGCTGATCATTTCCACGGCGGCCGGTATCGTCGTCTCGCGCGTGGCCAGCGAACAGGACATCGGCACCCAGTTGGTGGGACAATTGTTTGCGAAACCGCAAGTGCTCTATATTACCGCCGGCATCATCGGCGGCATGGGATTGATTCCCGGCATGCCGAACATGGTCTTCATCCTGCTGGCGTCGTTGCTGGCCGGTTCCGCCTATCTGATCAGCAAAAAACGCACGCAGGAAAAAGAGGCGGCCGAAAAGCCGGCCGAAGCGCCGCAAGCGACCGTGGCGCCGGAGCAGGAAGAAGCCAGCTGGCAAGACATCATGCCCGTCGATACCCTGGGCCTGGAAGTGGGCTACCGTTTGATTCCCCTGGTCGACAAGACGCAGGGTGGCGAATTGCTCAAGCGCATCAAGGGCATCCGCAAGAAGTTCGCCCAGGAAGTGGGCTTCCTGGCGCCGCCCGTGCATATCCGCGACAACCTGGAATTGAAGCCGTCCGCCTACCGCATCACCCTCAAGGGCGTGGAAGTGGGCGTGGGCGAAGCGTTCAACGGCCAGTTCCTGGCGATCAACCCCGGCATGGCCAGCGGCACTTTGCCGGGCCTGGCCACCAACGACCCCGCCTTCGGCTTGCCCGCCACCTGGATTGACGCCAGCTTGCGTGACCAGGCCCAATCGATGGGCTACACGGTGGTCGACGCGGGCACCGTGGTGGCCACGCACCTGAATCATCTGATTACCTCGCACGCTTCCGAACTGCTGGGCCGCGCGGAAGTCCAATCCTTGCTCGACCACCTGGGCAAGGATGCGCCGCGCCTGGTGGAAGACCTGGTGCCGAAGATGCTGTCGCTGTCGACCTTGCAAAAGGTGCTGCAGAACCTGCTGGCCGAGGGCGTGCACATCCGCGACATGCGCAGCATCATCGAAACCCTGGCCGAGCATACGGTCAGCACGCAAGACCCGAACGAGCTGACGGCGCTGGTGCGCGTGGCCCTGGGCCGTGCCATCGTGCAGCAACTGTTCCCCGGCGCGGCCGAACTGTCCGTGATGACCCTCGACAGCCGCCTGGAGCGCCTGCTGATGCAAGCGATGGGCAATGGCGGCGATGGCGCTGGCATCGAGCCTGGCCTGGCCGACACCATCGCGCACCAGGCAGGCCTGGCCGCGCAGCAGCAGGAAGCGCTGGGCCTGACGCCGGTGCTGCTGGTGCCGGCGCCGCTGCGCGCCCTGCTGTCGCGCTTCCTGCGCCGCGCCTTGCCGCAGCTCAAGGTGCTGTCGCATGCGGAAGTGCCGGAAACCAAGACGATCCGCGTCACGGCGCTGGTGGGCGCGCAATAAAGCAAACCCAAGCGAAGG